>UQZI01000078.1 GCA_900545555.1 uncultured Collinsella sp. | reverse complement strand
CCCTCCGCACAACCGGAGTCCTTAAAGGTTTACTTGGCCTGCTTATCGAGCGTGGGCTTCATGGCAATCAGGATTGCAGCGGCGACCAAGGAGCCAATCACGATGTCCAGGCAGAACAGCGCGACGTTGTTGGTGGCCAGGGCGACAATAAAGCCACCATGCGGAACATAGCAGTCGATGCCCTGGAAGGCGGCAAGCGCCGCGCCCACGGCAGAGCCGATGCAAATGCCGGGCAGGGTGTGGCCAAGATCCTTGACCGCGAAGGGAATAGCGCCCTCGGTAATACCGATGCAGCCCATGAACAGCGCAGAGATGCCCATCTGACGGTCAGCGTCATCGAACTTGTTCTTGGCGATGAGCGCAGCGAGGCCGCAAGCAATCGGGGGAATGGCGACGGCGACGCGGAACATACCGTTGGGGCCGTAGATGCCGGAGGCCATGATGGCCATGGTAAAGGTCGAAGCGGTCTTGTTGATGGGGCCACCCATATCGAAAGCGGTCATAACGCCAATGACCAGGCCCAGGACGACGGCGGAGCCGCCCTGCAGGCTGCCGAGCACGCTGGTGAGCCAATCCATCACAAAGCCAAGCGGCGTGGCCAGGATGTAGATGTAGGCCATGCCCAGGACGAGCGAGGTCAGAATCGGGATGATCAGAATGGGCATGATGGTCTGGATGGTGTTGTTGACCTTCCAGGTCTTCATCCAGCGGACAAAGTAACCGCAGATGACAGCCATGATCATGGCGCCCAAGAAGCCGGTCGAAACGCTGTTGCCGCTCGGGGTGACGACGGCGTTGTTAACCAAGTAGCCCAGGACGAAGCCGGGGGCAAGTGCGGGCTTACCGGCCATCGAGTAGGCGATGTATGCCGCAAGCACCGGAATCATCATAGAGATGCCGGCCATGCCGATAGTGTTAAGGCTCACCATCAACGGGTTGGTGACCTCCATGCCGCTAGCACCGGCAGTACCGGATGCCAACGAGAAGGCGAGGAACACGCCACCGATAACGACGATGGGGATAAAATAGGAAACGCCGGTATTGAATGCATTGAGCAGCGTCTTGCCAGGGTCGGCAAAGATGGACTGCTTGGACGCCGGTGTCGGGGCCTGCGGGGCAGCGGAGACGGCCTTCTTCTCTGCCTTGGCCTCGGCCTTGGACGCGTCAACGGCACCGCCCGTCGCCTTGATGATCTCGACAGCCTGGTCGATAATCTTTACCGGATCGGCGATTACATCCGAGGTGCCGACCTTGAGGAACTTGCCCTCGGCCATCTTCTGCTCAAAACGGTCCTCGTTCTCGACACCCACGTCGACGGACTCGAGCACCAGGTCGGCGCAATCAACGTCTTCCTGCGTGAGCTCATTCTCGATACCCAGACCACCCTGAGCCTCGACTTTGCACTCGATGCCACGAGCGGCGCATTCATCCTGAATCGCCTTCTGGGCCATATACGTGTGGGCGATACCCACGGTACAGGCGGCAACGCCTACGATCTTCATTGCTTCCCTCTTTTCATAGAGTTGCGTGCGCAAGACACCGTTTGCGGAGGCCTCCGGAGCATCCCCTGCCGTTTGGACTTGCTGTCTTTTCGACAAGACCAATATAGGGTGCTGGCATTGATTAAACCAGCTCAATTCGGTAAACGCGCAGGTCAGGGTATTAGTTATGCGATTTAGTTATGCGTTTAACCAAAAATGAATCCTGCGATTTTACCCTCGATTTCAAAAGTCAAGAAGTATTTGATTTTCTCGGTAGACGGCAGATGCGCATGCCGGTCACAAATTTCGACCCCACCCATATACCGCATTTGTTGCATACTCATATGAAAGGAAAAAGTCGCTCACCAAAGCGCATCCCTCACCAAGACTCAAAGTCATCATGTTGGAAAATGCTCATCTGTCGGAAGGAGTCGCTGTGACCAAACAGCGCGTTACGATCGCAGACGTCGCCCGCGAGGCGGGAACCTCGACGGCAAGCGTCTCGTATTACCTCAACGACAAACGAGAAAAGCTTAGCGAGAAGACGCAGGCAAAGATTGCGCGCGTCATCAAGGAACTCGGATACGTTCCCAACGCCCAAGCGCAAACGCTCACCGGCAAGCAGACCCACGTCATCGCCATCATCATCTTGGATAACACCAACAAATGGGCGGGCCTCGTCCTCAACGGCATGGAGCAGGTCATGCTCCCCGCGGGCTACCAGACAGTCGTTTGTACGAGCAACTTTAACCCCGAGACCGAGCTCATGTATGTCGACAAAATGCTCTCACTGGGCGTCGATGGTTTTATCATCCAGCCCACGGCAAATTTCAAGGCAGTCCACGACCGCATCAAGCGCGCCGACAAGCCCGTCGTCTTTTTTGACGCGGCCATCTACAGCCCAGGCACCAGCTGGATCAAAACCAACCTCTACGACGGCGTGTACAATGCCACGCAGGCGCTTCTCGACGCCGGCTACGAAGACTTCTTTTCCATCGCCGCCAACATGACCGAAATGCGCACTCGCATGGAACGTTTTCAGGGATATGCCGAGGCATTGGCCGCGAATGGGCAGCTCTACAAAGCCATCCCCATCGATCACAACAAGCCGTCGATCAACGAGCTCACCGAATACTTTAAATACAAGTTCAACCCCGCCAAGCGCACGCTCATCTTCGTACAAAACCAATGGGCGCTTCCCCGTGTCTACAAGGCCCTCCAACCCATGGCCCATCTACTTCCGCAGCAAATAGGTCTTTTGGGACTCAACTGCGAAGACTGGACCAACCTCACCACGCCGACCGTCTCCACGATCATCGAGCCCGTCGACCAGGAAGGCAGGGAGGCGGCCGAGATGCTGCTCGCCTTGCTTGATGGCAGCAGCCAACCCGGCGAGCAGCGCATTCTCGAGTGCAAGCTCAACTGGCTCGACTCCACCTCGATCTAGCCATACGTCAAATATGAAGCAAATGAACCAGTAGCGTTTGTCCCAAATCTTAAGTATTTGTTCGACAGAACGGCCTCTGCCGGCTCCTGCTAGACTGGTAGATTCCCAACCGTCCATCCAGGAGCCTCAATGTCGCGCAAGTCCGTCTACAAGCAAGTACTTTCCATCGGCACCGCCGTGGTGCTGGGGTTTGCGCTGTTCACGGGGTCGCTCGACGGAGCGCCCAAGCTGTTGTCGCCGCAAAGTGATGAGCAGGCAGCGGCCCTGGCCGAGAAGCAAGACGAGAGTCCCAGCCGCACCGATGACGAGGCAGACCTGGTCGCTCGACTCGAATCGGGAACAGCGAGCTCCTCGGACTCTCAAAATAGCCAAGACTCTGGCGATGACTCCGATTCCGCCACGAGCGACACCGTCGACGAGGCTTCCGCGGACAGTGCCGCCACCCCCATCGACGAAGTCGAAAACCCCGATCTCGACCGCGCGCGCGGCGTATACCTCACCAGCATTCCCGACTACGCCGGCAACCCCTACGTTGCCCTTCGCGCCGATGGCACGCACCCGCTCGGCACGCCGTCGTTCACGCTCGATGAATACGATCGCGCCACCGAAGAGGGCTGCTTTAAGAAGTTCTCTAAACTCGACAGCCTGGGCCGTACCCGCAAAGCGCTCGCCTGCATAGGACCCGAATCGCTCGGCCAAGGCAAGCGCGGCGACATCTCGCGCATCCATCCCGCCGGTTGGCACCAGCAGCGCTACGACTTTATTCCAGGCCAGAGCCTCTACAACCGCTGTCACCTTATCGCCTGGTCGCTCTGCGGCGAAAACGCCAACCGCAAAAATCTCCTCACCGGTACTCGCTATCTCAACGAGACAGGCATGTTGCCCTTCGAAGAGCAGATTCTCGGCTACATCCACGACACGGGCAACCACGTGCTCTATCGCGTCACACCCATGTATAACGAAGAGGAACTTGTCTGCCGTGGCGTGCGCCTTGAGGCACAGTCGGTCGAGGACCACGGCAAAACGCTGTGCTTCCACGTGTACTGCTACAACCTGCAACCGCATGTGCAGATTGACTACGCCACCGGCCGCAACCAGGCCTCGGGGGACTAGCCCTAACCACGACAAGAACCGATTTGCATCCCCCAGGGATCAAAAAGGGCCGCTCCGGATTACCCAGAGCGGCCCTTGCATCGGCATGCATGTTGCAGACAAAGCCACACGCTACTTGGCGCGGCCCTCCTCATAGCGCTCGACCAGCTTGGCCTGAACGTCATAAGGCACCTGCTCATAGCCTGCGGGCTTCATGGTAAAGTCGCCCGTGCCGCGCGTGATAGAGCGCAGGCGCGTCGAATAATCCGTCAGCTCGGCCAGCGGCGCCTGGGCGATGACCACGGTGTCACCGCGCTCATCGGTCTCCATGCCCGTCACGCGACCGCGCGAGGCCGAGATGTCGCCCATCACGGCGCCGGCGTAGCTCTCGGGGATCGTCACCGTGATTTCCTCGATGGGCTCCAGCACCACCGGGTCGGCATCGGCGCATGCCTTGCGCAGGCCGATGCGTGCCGCCGCGCGGAACGCCATCTCGTTGGAGTCGACGCTGTGATACGAGCCGTCGTACACCGCGACGCGAATGCCCGTGAGCGGGTAGCCGGCAATGATGCCGTCCTTCATGGTCTCCTGGACGCCCTTGTCCACGGCGGGAATCAGCGAGCGCGGAATGCGGCCGCCCACGACCTCGTCCACAAACTCATAGCCATCGCTCGTGCCGTCGGGCCCAATGAGCGGCTCCACGCGCAGCCAGCAGTCGCCGTACTGACCGGCGCCGCCGGTCTGCTTCTTATGGCGGCCCTGGGCACTTGCCGTACGGCGAATGGTCTCGCGATACGGAATGCGGATCGGCACACTCTTCGCAGCAACCTTGGTGCGATCCTCCAGACGGTTGAGCAGCACCGAAACCTGCGCCTCGCCAACGGCGGAGATAATGGTCTGGCCAGTCTCCTCGTCGCGGTCGATGCTCATGGTCGGGTCTGCCTTGCAGGCCTTCTCGATAAACGTGTAGAGCTTCTCCTCGTCGCCGCGGTTCTCGGCCTCAATAGCGATGCGATACTGCGAGTTGGGGAACTTAAACGCCGCAGCCTCGACCTTGCCGGTAATGGAGAGCGTGTCACCCGTCTCGGCCGCCAACTTGGGCGCCACGATAATGTCGCCGGCATAGGCGTGACCGACCTCGGTCATGTCGCGGCCGCACATCACATACAAGTGAGCCAAACGATCGCTCTTGCGGGTACGCGCGTTGATCAGCTCAAGACCCGGCTCAAGCGTGCCCGTCAGCACCTTGATAAAGCTGATGCGACCCTGCTGCGGATCGGCCAGCGTCTTAAACACAAACGCCACCGGACGATCATCGTCACTCGAGATCTTAAGCGAATCGCCGTCGATAAGCGGCATCTCGCCGTAGTCGGTCGGCGCCGGGAAGTACGTGGCAATGTCGTCCATCAGCGAGTTGACGCCCTGCTCCTTAATGCAATCGCCCGCAAAGACCGGCACAAAGATGCGCTCGGCGATCGCCTTCGACAGCAGGCCTTCAAGCTCCTCCTGCGTCAGCGTCTCCTCGCCTTCCAGGTACTTCATCATCAGCTCATCGTCGGCCTCGGCCACCAACTCGCACAGATGGTCATGGGCCTCCTCGGCCTGGGCACGATACTCCTCGGGAATCTCCGACTCAACAGCTTCGATGCCGTTGCAATGGCGCGCCTTCATGCGCACCAGGTCGATGATGCCGTCAAAGTCCTCGCCCTCGCCCCAGGGAAGGGTCACGGCGCCCAGGCGCGTGCCAAAGCGCTCCTGCAGCAGGTCCATCGTGGTCGCAAAGCTGGCCTCGGAGCGCGACAGGCGGTTTACGAACACCGCGCGTGCCAGGCGTAGGTCCTCGGCGGCATACCAGAGCTTAACCGTCGTAGGCTGCGGGCCGGCCTCGGCGTCGACCACAAACAGAGCCGTCTCGCAGACGCTCATCGCGGCAAAGGCGTCGCCGATAAAATCGGGGTAGCACGGGGCATCGAGCACATTGATGCGCGCGCCCTTCCAGTCGATCGGCGCGATGGTCGTCGAGATGGAAAATGCACGCTTGACCTCTTCGGGGTCATAGTCGAGCGTGGGCTTGGTGCCGTCGTGGCCGCCCAAGCGGGCGGTCTTGCCGGAAAGGTGGAGCATGGCTTCGGCGAGTGAAGTCTTGCCCACCCCGCCTTGGCCTACGAGCACCACGTTCCTTACGTTACCGGTCTTGGGAGCACCCATGATGACCTCCTTGCAGGGCCGCGCGCAATGCGCGACGCCAACGGGGAGAGTTCGCGGTCGGTGCCGTCCCGGGAGCAGCATGGTCGGCAGCTGAGCCGACTCACCCTCCAAATGTCCTATGCCACCACCCTACCCTCACGGGCGGCTGTCCATGCATACCTTTCGGCACACGTATGAATACAGGCGGCGAGAGGAAGAGACAAGCTTGTGAGGCAATTATTGAACCCCGTCGATGTAAACAAAAAGCCGCCACAGACCGTAAGACCTGTGGCGGCTTCGCCTCAACTAATAGTTGAGTAAATACCTGAGCCTATCCCTCGATACGGCTCAAGAACTCACGCGTGCGCCGCTCGCACGGATGGTCGATGACCTGCTCGGCAGGACCCTCCTCGACAATACGACCGCCATCCATAAAGACCACGCGGTCGGCAACATCGCGCGCAAACTGCATTGCGTGGGTCACGATCACCATCGTCATGTTCTGCGCAGCGAGGTCCTTAATGACACGCAGCACCTCGGCCGTCAGCTCGGGATCGAGCGCCGAGGTCGGCTCGTCAAAGAACAGGATCTCCGGGTCGAGCGCTAGGGCGCGGGCAATACTCACGCGCTGCTGCTGACCGCCCGAAAGCTCACACGGAACCTTATTCTCGTTGCCCATAAGCCCCATCTGAGCAATCAATTCATACGCACGAGCTTCCGCCTGCTCGCGCGGGCGCTTAAGCACGCGGATCGGCGCGTCGATGATGTTTTTCATCACGGTATAGTGCGGGAACAGGTTGTAATTTTGGAACACCAGGCCGAATCGCGAGCGCGCCTGCTTGGGAACATCTCCCTTCGCATAGACCGCGCCCGATCCCACATCCGTCGCAACCGCAAGGTCGCCAAACGAAAGCGAGCCACCGTCGAGTGTCTCGAGCAGCGTAGCGCAGCGCAGCAGCGTGGACTTACCGCCACCCGAAGGCCCGATAATCGCCACGACCTCACCGCGCTTGACTTCGAGTGAGATATCCTTGAGCACCTCATTGCCGCCAAACGCCTTACGCGCGCTTTCGATTTTCATCACTGAGTTAGTCATGATAATAGTCCAGCTTCTTTTCGGCAGCGCCCAGCAGCATCTCGACCACAAAGTTAAAGACCCAGTAGATCAACGCCGCAATCGCAAACGGCACCATGCTCACCTGCGAAGCGACCAGCGCCTTGGCGGTCGAGAACATCTCACCCACGCCAATGGCAAACGCCAGCGACGTGTCCTTGACCAGTGTGATGATCTCGTTGCCCATCGCCGGCAGAATACGCTTGGCGACCTGCGGCATCACGATATACAGAAACGTCTGCAGACGCGAGTAGCCCAGCACCTCGGCGGCCTCATATTGACCGCGCGGAATCGACTGCAGGCCCGAGCGATAGATCTCGGCAAAGTAGCCGGCGTAGTTGATGATGAATGCCACGACGCACGCCGTCCATTTGGAATCGGGCGTGAGCGAGATGCCAAACACGTAGTACGGGGCAAAGTAGATCGCAAACATCTGCAGCATAAGCGGCGTGCCGCGCATCACCGAAATATAGATGCGCGCAATCCAACGCAGCGGCGCGACCTTGCTCATGCGCATAAACGCCACGGGGATTCCCAGCGGAATCGACCCGAGCAACGTCAGCACAAACAGCTGCAAGCTGACCAAGAATCCCTGGCCAAGCATCTGCATCATGACCTGAATAGACAACCCAAGCTCTCTTTCACAGTAACGGAACAGCGAACCCAATGCTAAAGCGGGTTTTCCAGGTGCCCGAGTTTGCCGTGAAAGAGGAGCGCCGCGTACTAAATGTACGCAAGCGACGGTTTGAACGGCAAAATCGGGTGCCTGGGAAAGCCGCTATTTGAGCACCCAGTTGTCGAAGGAAAGACCATAGCTTGCATATTTATCGCACAGGTCCTTGACCGTGCCGTCCTCGTAGAGCGCCTTGAGCGACTCGGTCACAGCATCGGCCGACTTGGTGTCGCCCTTCTTAAAGCCGACGGCGTAGTGCTCGCTGGACAGCGGCTTGTCGAGCTGCGTATAGGCATCGGGCTTGGCGGCCAGCTGATACTGAGCGATCGAGAGGTCACAGGCAACGGCATCGACCGCACCACTCTCGAGCTGCATAAACGCCGTGTTGTACTCACCGATGGTATCGAGCGTGGCAAACGTCGCGGCCAGATCCTTCTGGTCGCCCTCGAGCACATCCTGCGCAGCGGAATCAGTCTGGGTAATCACGGTCTTGCCGGCAAGATCGTCCCAGCTCTTGATACCCGCGTCCTTCTTGACCACCAACACCTGCTCGTTGAGCATATACGGCTCGGAGAACGTGTAGTCGTCCTCGCGGCCCTCCATGGTAAAGCCGTTCCAGATGCAGTTGATGGCGCCGGAGTTGAGCAGCGTGTCCTTGGCATCCCAATCGATGGCCTCGTAATCGACATCCCAGCCCTGCTTATCGGCAACGGCCTTGGCAAGGTCAAGGTCAAAGCCCGTGTACTCGCCGTCATCGCCCACAAAGCCGTACGGAGGGTAGGACTTGTCAAAGCCCACCACGAGCTTCTTGGACTCCGCGGCGCCCTTCACATCCTTGGCCGCGGCAGAACCAGCAGCGGAGCCCTTGCCAGCACCACCGCCGCAGCCGACAAGACCAAGGCCAAGCACCGTGGCGAGCGAGCCGGCTAGACCAACAAACTGACGACGAGACATATCGGTGTTCATGGTATTCCCCCTTGATGGCACTTTAGTTAAGTAAAGTGAATCATGTAACGTTCAGAATCATACACTTTAGCGTGATAGAGCACAAGGCGAGTTTGCCCGCCGCGTGAGGGGTGTGGGGGTTAAGTTTCCTGCTCTACAGTCCTGCTCACGACGGAGG
>UQZI01000077.1 GCA_900545555.1 uncultured Collinsella sp. | reverse complement strand
AATAGGGACTGTTTGGCGGTCTCAGAGCTTCAATCAGTCCCTATTTCACCGCAACTTTGGAAAGGCGCCTTTAGCCATTGGGGACGCGCCGAGCACTGGGGTATCATGGCTTGGTTGATATATCTGCATTTACGCGCCTTGTAGGAAGGGGCTGCGCCCATGGCTTTTGAGCCTGCTCAACATAGCTTTATCACGCTCGAGGGCGTCGACGGTGCCGGCAAGTCCACGCAGGCGCGCCTGCTTGCCCGCGCGCTCGAGCTCGCTGGCCACCAGGTTGTGAGCCTGCGCGAACCGGGCGGCACCGCCATCAGCGAAAAGATCCGCGCCCTGCTGCTCGACCCCGCCAATATGGCGATGGGCGACACCTGCGAGTTGCTGCTTTACGAGGCTGCGCGTGCCCAGCTGGTGCACGAGGTCATAGCCCCCGCCCTTGCGGCCGGCAAGGTGGTCCTGTGCGATCGCTTCTACGATTCCACGACCTGCTACCAGGCGTTTGCCGATGGCCTCGACCGCCAGATGGTGCGCGACGCCAACAACCTGGCCGTCGCGGGAACGCACCCGGCGCTCACACTCGTCTACCACATCACGCCCGAGCAGGCGGCGCTACGCATGGCAGCCCGTGGCGCGGCAGATCGCATGGAGGCTAAGGGCATGGCATTCCAGGAGCGTGTGTACCAGGGATTTTGTGCCATTGCTGCCGAGGAGCCAAACCGCGTAAAGCTCATCGACGCCACTACGACCGTCGAGGAAGTTTTCGAGAAGACGGTCGAGCAGGTTCGTGCGCACGGTCTCGACATCCCCCAGGATGCCGTCGCCGCCGCGCTTGCCCAGGAGGCTGAGTAACATGGCCCCCGCTCAGGCAAGCCTGCTCGCCAAGCTCGACACCCAGGAACGCGTGCGCGACTTTTTGACCAATGCCATCGCAAGTGGCCGTGCATCGCACGCCTACCTGTTTTTGGGCGCGCCCGGTGCCGGTAAGCTCGACGCCGCATGGGCGCTCGCCCAAGCCTTCCTGTGCGAGCGGGACGGCTGTGGCTCGTGCGACAGCTGCGTGCGCGTCGCGCGCCATACGCATCCCGACGTGCACTATTACACGCCCGAGAGCGCCACGGGCTACCTCATCGCGCAGACCCGCGAGCTGCTCGACGACGTGCCCCTGGCGCCCATCCGCGCCAAGGCAAAGGTCTACATCATCGACCGTGCCGAGCAACTGCGCGCCAACACCGCCAACGCACTGCTCAAGACACTCGAGGAGCCGCCCGAGGGCGTTATGTTCATCTTGCTGGGCACCTCGGCAGACGTGATGCTGCCCACAATCGTGAGCCGCTGCCAGTGCGTGCCGTTTCGGCTGGTGTCGCCCGCCGTCGCCGCGCAGGCCGTGAGCCGCGCCACCGGTCAGGACCCTGCGCGTTGCCGCATGGCGGTCGCCGTGGCGGGAAGCCCCACACGCGGCATCGAGTTTCTTAAGAGCGCCGAGCGCCAGGACGCCCGCCGTCAGATGGTCCGTGCCATCGACTCACTCATTGCCGCCGACGAGGCCGACGTGCTCAGTCGCGCCAAGTCGCTCATCGTCGCCGTCAAGGCGCCGCTCGCCGAGGTCAAGTCCACGCAGGAAAAGGTACTCGAGCAAAATGCCGACTACCTGTCGCGTGGAGCATTGAAGCAGCTTGAGGACCGCAACAAGCGCGAACTCAACGCGCGCGAGCGTTCGGGTATCATGGAAGCGCTGGCGAGCACGCGGACGCTCATGCGCGACGTGCTGCTGACGCTTCAGGATGAGGCGGCCGACGTCGTGAACGAGGATGTGCGCGACACGATCGGTCGGCTTGCCGCCGCGACCAATGTTGCGGGTGCCACCCAGGCGCTCGAGGCGGTCGCAACCGCCGAGCGCAACATCGCCAGAAACGTTACTCCCCAGCTGGCCATCGAGGTCATGCTGTTCGATATCAGGAAGGCACTGAAATGCCGTTAGTCGTACCCGTTAAGTTTACCTACGCCTCGCGCGACCTGTGGTTCGACCCGCAGGATCTGGATATCCTCGAGGCCGATTATGCTATCTGCTCCACCGAGCGCGGAACCGAGATCGGCCTGGTCACGGCGGACCCCTTCGAGGTGCCGCAGGACGAGATCGGCCAGCCGCTCAAGCCCGTGCTGCGCGTGGCGAGCGACATCGACCTGCAGCTTGCCGATGATCTGGCCATCCAAGGTGACGAGGCCATGGTCGACTTCCGCCGCCTGGTCAAGGAGCTCGACCTCGAGATGAAGCCGGTCGGCGTCGAGTACCTGTTTGGCGGCGAGAAGGCCGTGTTCTACTTTGCTGCCGAGGAACGCGTCGATTTCCGTCAGCTCGTCAAGGACCTGTCCTCGACGCTGCACATTCGCGTCGACATGCGCCAGATCGGCGTGCGCGACGAGACCCGCCTGGTGGGCGGCTATGCCCAGTGCGGCCAGGAGCTCTGCTGCACGCGCTTTGGCGGACAGTTTGAGCCGGTTTCGATCCGCATGGCAAAAGAGCAGGACCTGCCGCTCAACTCGTCCAAGATTAGCGGCGTCTGCGGCCGCCTGATGTGCTGCCTGCGCTACGAGTTCGAGGCGTACAAGGACTTTAAGAGCCGCGCGCCCAAAAAGAAGACACTTATCGATACGCCACTTGGCAAGGCGCGCATCCAGGAATATGACACGCCGCGTGAGCAGCTGGTGTTGCGCCTGGAGAACGGCAAAGTCTTTAAGGTCAACTTGGCCGATATGACGTGCTCGGAGGGCTGCAAAAAGAAGGCCGCCGAGCAGGGCTGCAGCTGCCGCCCCGACTGCGTGACGCGCGACGTGCTCGAGCGCATCGAGTCGCCCGAGATGCGCCTGGCGCTTATGGAGCTCGACCGCGAGAACGGCGTCGACGTGGGCGATGGCCTGTCGAGCGCCGACCGTCTGGCCGGCACGTCGATGCCCAAGCGCCGCCGTCGCGATGCGGACGCCGATACCCGTGCCGGTCAGAGCCAGGGCGAGGGTCGCGGCCGCGGTAAGGGTCGCGGCAAGGCCGAGGCACCCGAGGCTGAGGAGGCTGCCGGTGGACGTCGCCGCCGCAAGCGCTCGGATTCGGGCGATGCCGGCGAGGCCGCTCCCGCAGGCAAGAATTCCCCCCGCGAGCGCGAAGCTCAGCAGCCTCAACAGCAAAATCGCGGCGGTGGCATGAATCCCACGCGCCGTCGCCGCCGCCATTTGTCGAGCGAGGAGCGCGAGGACGCCTTCCGCGCCGCAGCCGCTCGCGAAGCCGGTGCCGCCCCCAAGGGTGGTTCGGGTTCCGATACGCCTGCCGACAAGGGTAGCAAGCAGCGCAACGATGACGAGCGCGCCCCGCGTCCGCGTCGTCGCCATTCCTCGGGCACGCAGCAAAAGCCCTCGGTGCCCTCCGTTGCCGATCAGGTCTCGGATGGCGAGGTCAAGGTCACGCGTCGTCGCCCCGGAGATGGCGGAGGGGCGGCTGCCAAGGCCGCGCGCGGCGCTGCTCGCGACGAACGCGAGTCGCGCGAAGATCGTGGTGGCGAGGGTTCGGCCGACCAGGGCCAGAAGCGCCGTCGCCGTCGTCGTTCCCGCAAGCCGCGTCAAGATGGTGGCGAGGGTTCGACCCCGTCTTCGTCTGCACCACAACCGCCTACCGGCGAATAGCGCCCGCAAACGGATTTAACCTGCCTGACCCCAAACGCGTCGGGGTACCATAGCACTGAATCAACAACCCTCCCTGCGACCGAACGTAGGGAGGGTTGTGTCGTGAAGAGATATTTGAATGTGTTGGGATGCCTGCAAGGTGCCGGCATCCTGCCGTTTGCGGACGAATTGCTACCGTTTGCCGAGCTGGCGGCGCACGAGGCGCTTGAGGCGTTGTCGCCTACGCGATGCGCCGGCTGCGAGCGCTCCGGCGCGCTTATTTGCCAAGACTGCTTGGCGGCGCTTGCGCTCATCGACCCGCGGCATAGCTGCACTCGATGCGGCGCCCCGTTTGGAGACTTGCTGTGCACCGAGTGTTCGGTCGAGGGCACGTCCTCGGCAATGGCGGAGGCGCTCGACCGCTGCCTGGCGTGCGCCGTCTATGCGCATCCGCTGCCGCGCATCATTAAAGCGTACAAGGATGCGGGCGAGCGACGTCTGGCTCCGTATCTGGCGGAGCTGCTCTACGACACCGCCCTGCATGCCCAGGTCGTAGCGTCTGCTCGCTACGGAGGCGTGCTGTCCGGTGCGGATGCGGTGGTGTTTGTGCCTGCGACGGCGGCAGCGTTTCGGTGGCGTGGCTTTGATCATATGGAGGCCATTGCGCGCCCATTTTGCGAGCTGTCGGGTGTTCCCCTGCTCGATGCCCTCGTCAAGTACGGGCGTGGCGACCAGCGCGAACTCGGTCGTGAGGAGCGTCGCGAGCGTGCCCAAGGCATGTACGAGACGGTTGAGGACGTGCGCGGCCGCCGCCTACTGCTTATCGATGACGTTATCACCACGGGCGCGACCATGGCAGCAGCCTCGGCGGAGCTCAAGCGTGCCGGCGCTGCGGCAGTCGATGGCCTTGCTATCGCACGTGTTTGGTAGGGGTGGTTTTGTGGCAGTGAAGATTGAGCGGCGCAACGAGCCGACAGGCGAACAGCTAGCGGCTTCCGTAATCCTAACAGGCGCCTCGGCGCTGCGCATGATGCGCGCCGAGCGCCGGCAGATGGGCTATATCAGCTGGAAGGACCTTAATCCCGATGAAGAGCGCCGTGTGCTGCGCACGTCGTCGCCCTCGACCGAGGATATCTATCTTCCTGACTTGGTGCGAATTGGAGCCAAAAGTGGCGAGGTGCAAGAAGATCTGTGCTTGCTGGTGGGATCTGCGGCGCAGCGCCGCCGCATGCCTGGCGTAGACTGGTCCGTGTGTTCCGGGTTGTCCGCCGGCTCGATTCTAGAGGTGGAACCGGGGGTGTACAGCTTGTCTCCCGAGGCCCTCTGCCTTGCCGTTGCGCGCGAACTTGGCTGTATCCAGGCATTTGCCCTGGCCCAGGAGCTGTGCTCTAAGATTTCACTGAGCGACCGCGGGAAGTATCTGCCTCCCTACACCTCGCCTGTTACGAATAAACTTGCAAAGGACAAGGACCAGCCAGCAGACGTGGGCTACTTTGAAGTCGAGCCGGCGCTGACGCCCGATCGCCTGGCAGATTACCTTGCGGCATGCAAGGGGAATGTGGCCAAACAGCTGCTGCGTCTGTGTCCCTACCTGTCAGAAAACCTGCTCTCGCCCATGGAGTGCATCATGCTCGCCCTGTTTTCGCTTCCGTTTTCCTATGGCGGGTTTGCCTGCGGACCTTTTAAGACCGACTACAAGATCGAGTTCGATGACCGTGCGCAGGCAATCTCGGGGATGCCCCATGCAGTTTGCGATGCGTATCAAGAGGCAGCCCGGTTTGACCTGGAATACAACGGTGAGCTGGGCCATTCCTCCCGGAGGGGACGTATCCATGATGAAAAACGCAACACGGGCTTGATTACTATGGGAATCGAGGTCGCGACGGTCAACAACGAAATGCTCTGCGACATGGAAGCGATGGAAGCGCTCGCATGGCGCATCCACCAGCGTATGCGAAAGCGGTACCGGAATCGTGTCGATGCCCGCAGGAAGAAGCAAGAGGCGTTGCTTAACACGCTGCGGGCGTGTTTTGGGCTTAAGCCGGTCTAATTCACGTCGAAAATAGGGGGTTAATCATATGCTCTGGCCAAAATATGGCAAATATGAGTACTGTCACTAAATCAGTAACAGCAAAATCAAGGAATTTAGGACTCGGAGGCGTCATAAAGTAAAAAGATAATAAACAAATGTAGAATAACTAAGCATCAGGTTGGCGACACTGAGCGCAAAATCTGTCCGAGAGGCCAAAATTGCCTGTTACTAAATTGGTGACAGTACTCATATTTGCCATTTTTTGGCCACGGCACCCTAAGAAGGGCGCCCCGGAGCTCCCCGTAGGGGAGCTCCGGGCTTCATAGGGGCACGAATAGCCCACTCCGACCTGCGAAATCTGTACTCGCGATGCGAATGACGCCCCTAACCTTAAACTTTAGCTTGAACTTAGCTATAATGCGCTACGTTCCTACCAGGCTGTGGTTGCGGACGGACGAAATGCCCGTCCTAGTCCAAGACAGACGCGGTCAAAGGGATCCACGTAAGCGACCGCGTGCGCGCGGCGCGATCATGGCGCGTCCTAGATGTAAGCCGCACCGTCCGTTCTACTTTCTTTGGGGCAATACCGCCTCGCGGACGAGCGGGCCAGTCGTGAAGGTGGCTGCGGCCTCCCGAGCAAACACCCCGGTGCGCAAGTGTGGGGTCAAATACCAGGTCAGCTGGTGGGAACAATCTGATATTCCGCGCAACGCACGGATCGTATACGACACAGAAGGCAGGGTAGTGGACATGGTGAGGGGCAGCTTGATGTACGCGGCTCGGTTAGGTGCTGGGACCGCAGCGGTCATCGCCGTTTTGGGCCTGAGCGGATGCGCGTTCAACCCGCTGTCTACGTTCACGACTCCCACGATCGACCAGATCGAGTACGAGACCGTCACGCCCGCGGTGTCGGATGATGCCCTGGTCACCCCCGGTACCCTGACGGTTGCCCTCGATACCTCCGATGCGCCGCAGGCCATGCAGGGCGCTGACGGCAAGCTCACGGGGTATGCAGTCGACGCTGCCCGCGCCCTCGCAAGCCGCATGGGCCTTAAGGTCGCCTTTGTCGATGCGTCCTCGGCAGGTTCCGCGCTCGGTGACAAAAAGGCTGATATCTTTATCGGCGAGATCAACTCCACGGATGGGGACGTTAGCTCGCTCGGCACGTGCCTGTACGATGCCGCTTCCGTGTTCGGTAAAACCAGCGATGGTGGGTCGCTGAGCGTTTCCACCGATACCCTTAACACGTCTACTCTGGGTATCCAGATGTCCTCGGCCTCGCAGGAGGCGCTTGCTAAGCAGAGCATCACCGCCAACCAAAAGACTTACTCCAACATCAACGAGTGCTTTGAGGCGCTCGAGTCCGGCGAGGTCGACTATGTGATCTGCGACTCCACGGCTGGCGGTTACCTTGCGCGACTGATGAGCGAGATCTCCTATGTCGGTGCGCTCGAGGCGCCCTCGACGCTTGGTGTTGCAGGCCTTTCGTCCAATGACGAACTGTGTCGTGCCGTGAGCGATGCCCTCGACGGTATTACGGCCGACGGCACGCTCGAGGCGGTCCACTGCGTCTGGTACGGCACGATGCCCTACGACCTCACCACTAAGACGGTTTCGGGCGCTAACGTGCAGCCGGGCGACTCTGAGTCCAGCGAGACCACATCCTCCGGCAGCGAGTCCTCCGATTCCAACAATGAGACCGCATCCTCCGAAGACAAATCGTCCAGCCAGGAAGACACCATCACCGACGACGACATTAACAAGCTTAATAGCTAGTTATTGCTAGGGGTGGTGTCTCCTATGCGCTAGGAGAGATGCCCCTTCACGGTTTCAACACGCACTGCCGGGCTTCCCCAATAGGGGAGCCCGGCTTTTTCATCCCTATAAAACCAGCAGGTCAAAGCCAATTTTCGGGACCAAATACAAAGTCGCCGGCTCCCTCCTATAGCGCACTTTGCCACAGAAAAGTGCGAGACTTCGGTATGCGGTATCAAGCAATCGTTATTCGGGTCTTTGGGAATCCGCGTGATTAAATGCACGGCAATGGGTACATAGCCAGTACAGTAAGTCCCCGAGGCAGATTGGAGCCACGTATGGATATCAAGGTTTCTGGACGCAAGACGACGGTAACCGATGCTCTGCGTGCGCATGTGGATGAGAAGATCGGCGAGGCGCTCAAGGTTTTCGATATCGAGCCCATGACGGTCGACGTTGTACTTCGCTATGAGAAGAACCCCTCGAACCCCAACCCGGCAATCGTCGAGGTTACGGTTCGTGCCCGCGGTTCGGTGATTCGCGTTGCCGAGCACGGTGCAGATATGTACGCCGCCATCGACCTCTCCGCCGATAAGGTCACCCGCCAGCTGCGTAAGTTCAAGACTAAGGTCGTGGACAACCGCCAGGGCGGTGCCAGCGCCGCGGATGTCGCGCCGGTCGAGCGCGTCGAGGATCTGGCCGACCTGCTGCTGCCCGAGGAGGAGGACGACCTGCTCGTCCGCGAGAAAGTCATCGATGTCACCCCGATGACTGAGGAGCAGGCGCTGGTGCAGACCGATCTGCTCGGTCACGACTTCTACGTGTTCGAGAACGCGACGACCGGCCTCATCAATGTGGTGTATCACCGTAAGAATGGTGGATATGGCATCATCAAGCCCCGCATCGAAACACTTGACGAGTAAAATACGTTAACTTGCATGAGTTAACGGTTGGCGGCCATCCCATGCGGGTGGCCGCCTTTTTACGTAAGGAGTCGCTTTGATGGACAAGGCCGCATCCGCCGGTCATTCGGACCGTTGCCGCATCGTCGTCGATACCTGCTGCGACTTTAGCCCCGAGGTCGCCGCGAACCTCGATGTCGATATCTTGGGTTTCCCCTTCATTATCGATGGCGAGGAGCGCACGGATGACATCTGGTCGAGCATCACACCCAAGGAGTTTTACGATCGCATGCGCGCCGGTGCCCGCGTGTCCACCTCGGCTGTGTCGCTCGGTCGCTATATCGAGTTCTTTACCGAGTGCGCCAAAGAGGGCACGCCCACGGTCTACCTGTGCTTTACCTCGGCGCTGTCGTCGAGCTACAACTCCGCGTGCCAGGCGGCAGATGCCGTGCGTGCCGAGTATCCCGATTTTGAGCTGTACGTGGTCGACAACGCTCTGCCCTGCGCGACCGGCGCGCTCCTGGCGCTGATAACCGCGATCACCATTGCCCATGCAGTCATAAAATAAAAGATCCATTTTTTCGCTTTCTCACTCTTTAAGAAGCATAACAGAATCAGTCCGGCGATGCTGATCGCAGTCATCCCGACAAACATGATCATGTAAATTCCCAATGCCATTTTCTTTCCCTCTCTTTCTTCGTTTCATTGGCGCCGTCATTGAACCAGTACCGTTATGTCAGCGATGCCGGTTTCGACCGATATGGGCCTTTCAATCCTTCCGGCCACATCATTGGTATGGCATTATCATATCCG
>UQZI01000076.1 GCA_900545555.1 uncultured Collinsella sp. | reverse complement strand
ACTTTTTCACTCGTTAAAAAGTTTTGAGAATATTTTATATTTTTGTTCATGTAATCACTCCTGAAGTGATTACATCTGTAAATAAATACAGAAGTTAAACGATTTGTTTGTAATTTTAGTTATCTGTTTAAAAAGTCATAAGATTAGTCACTGGTAGGAATTAATCTAACGTATTTATTTATCTGCGTAATCACTGTTTTTAGTCTGTTTCAAAACAGTAGATGTTTTATCTACATTACGCATTTGGAATACCAACATGACGAATCCCTCCTTCTTAATTACAAATTTTTAGCATCTAATTTAACTTCAATTCCTATTATACAAAATTTTAAGATAATGCACTATCAACACACTCTTAAGTTTGCTTCTAAGTCTTATTTCCATAACTTTAGGGTTAACCATACGCAAGACCAATCACTCTCGGACAATACTCATGATTTTCGGTAAAAAACGTAAAAGAAATAAGAACAATTAACAAAATGTATAATAACAATCAATAGCGACTAATGATTTTCATGTAAAAGGACACCAAACTATACGGTGTCCTTTTCAAATTCTTACGTCATATCAAGGCTCATTCAATCGTGGTAAATTCGTGGTAAAATGAGTGCTTTCCTATATTTCAAAATGCTTGAAAGTATAGTGTTTATGCGGATAATCAAAAATCAGATATAAAATTTAGCTTAATTTCATTAAATCGAAGGAGAGGTTCTCCTCCATAAAATGCTACGACCGGGTTTGAGTTGTCGATCGAGTGCATCTTAAAGAATTCGATTGCATGTTTTGCCGTCGAAATGGACATGGAGTTATGACTGTGGGCTCTGTTGTATGAGGAGTTTCCGGAATAGATACAGTAATCACATCGGAAGTTACAAGATTGAGTCAGCTGAAGGGTTAGCATCCGTATATTTCTTTCCAGCTTAACTTTCAAAAGTTCAATTGATGGATAAGCGATATCCTGCAATGGCGAATCGCAGCAGTAGCCACATGATTGTAGTAACTGGAATTCTTGGTCTGATTTACAGGAGGCGTGGCAAACTTTGCCTGCTTGGACTTCTGAGATGTAATTGAAGAGATCTTTGCTTACTGCAAGTATCTCGTTTCGATTGGCATCATAAATGTAGTGGCCCAAGAGGGTCTTTATAGGTAGAACTAACATCTCTACCGCCTCTTTCATTTCACTAATGTTATTTAGTGAACTAAGATGTTTGCTATAAAGTATCCTTTTATAAACGTATTGTCAAACATATATTGCTAAAACAGAAACAATTTATAGACTGAGTTGGTCGTATTCTTTGGGCGATTGCTCCTATAATCTAGCCTTCGCTGCTGTCGGGAGGGAAGGACTAGGACTCCGTTATTATGTTGAAACGCTTTAACAATTTTGACGTTCTCACGTGTTTTTGTTTCAAAAGCGTTAGGATGAGATTCATAGCGTGGGGCGTAATGGGTGCCCCGCACACGATGGGAGGCTATCAATGGCTAATCGTTTCGTTCTCAACACCATTTCTTATCATGGTTCCGGCGCCATCAAGGAGATCCCCGGCGAGCTTCAGCGTCGCGGCTACAAGAAGATCTTCGTCTGCTCCGACCCCGATCTGGTCAAGTTTGGCGTTACCGCTAAGGTGACCGACGAGCTCGACGCTGCCGGCATCGCTTGGAGCCTCTACTCCGAGATCAAGCCCAACCCGACTATCCAGAACGTCAAAGACGGCGTCGAGGCCTTCAAGGCCGCCGAGGCTGACGCTATCGTGACCATTGGTGGTGGCTCCTCCATGGACACCGCCAAGGCCATCGGCATCATCATCAACAACCCTGAGTTCGCCGATGTCCGCAGCCTCGAGGGCGTTGCTCCCACTAAGAACCACGCCGTGTTCACCATCGCCGTGCCGACGACCGCCGGTACTGCTGCCGAGGTGACCATCAACTACGTCATCACCGACCCCGAGAAGGTCCGCAAGTTCGTGTGCGTCGACACCAACGACGCCCCCGAGGTCGCCGTCGTCGACCCCGATATGATGGCTTCCATGCCCGCCGGCCTGACCGCCTCTACCGGCATGGACGCTCTGACCCACGCCATCGAGGGCTACACCACCAAGGGCGCTTGGGAGCTCTCCGACATGTTCCACTTTGAGGCTATTAAGCTGATCAGCGAGAACCTGCGTGACTCCGTCGCCGAGGCCAAGTCCGGCCAGCCCGGCTCCGGCCGCGAGGGCATGGCCCTTGGCCAGTATGTCGCCGGCATGGGCTTCTCCAACGTTGGCCTGGGCATCGACCATGCCATGGCTCACACCCTGTCCGCTCACTACGACACCCCGCACGGCGTCGCTTGCGCCATGCTGCTGCCGATTGCCATGGAGTTCAACAAGCCGGTTTGCGCTGAGCGCCTGGCCAAGGTTGCCGTTGCCATGGGTGTTGACACCACGGGCATGAGCACCGACGAGGCTGCCGACGCCGCTATCGCCGCCGTCAAGCAGCTTTCCGCCGACGTGAACATCCCGCACGTCTGCGAGGCCATGAAGGCCGACGAGATCGAGGTCCTGGCCAAGGACGCCATGGCCGACGCCTGCTTCCCGGGTAACCCGCGCGAGGCGACGCTCGACGACGTCATCGAGCTCTTCAAGAAGATTTGCCCGGCTGCTTAACCTGGTTCGGCGGGCCCCGCCCGTTAGCCCCACAATCGTCCTCGGACATGTCGGCGCCCCCGCTGCGCGCTTCGCGCTGCGGGGGCGCCTCCGTCCTGCGGAAAGATTTGGGAGGTAACCCTGTGCGCGGCCTGCGGCTACTATGGGGTCGCCGCGTGATCTTGGGGTGCTGCACATACAAAGTTGGGAGGGCTGAATTGCACGTTGCCGTACTGGGCCCTTTTCCCGAAGAAGGCCTTGCTTGATGCGGCACTGATTTTGCTGAAATATAAAAACAGGGGCGTCCTCTTTTTGAGGGCGTCCCTGTCTACGTCTATTTGCTATTGGCTTGTGGCCGATTTGAGCGGTGGTTGCTCTATGCCAAGAACTCCTTGGTGGTCGCCACGATGTTGGCGGCGTCCAGGCCGTACTTGTGCAGGAGCTCGGCACCCGGGCCAGACTCACCGAAGGTGTCGTTGACGCCGATCTTCTTGAGCGGCGTCGGGCACTGCTCGCACAGGACGTCGGCAACGGCGCTGCCCAGGCCACCGATCACAGAGTGCTCCTCGACGGTCACGACGTGGCCGGTCTTGGTGGCGCTCTTGACGATCAGGTCGGCGTCGATGGGCTTGATGGTGTGCATGTTGATGACCTCGGCATCGATGCCCTCGGCAGCAAGCTGCTCGGCGGCCTCGAGAGCCTCGCCGACCATCAGGCCGCAGGCGATGATGGTCACATCGGCGCCCTCGCGCATGACAATGCCCTTACCCAACTCGAACTTGTAGGTCTCGGGGTCGTTGATAACCGGCGAGGCCAGACGGGCAAAGCGCATGTACACGGGGCCGTCGCACTCGTAGGCGGCGCGCGTCACGGCGCGGGCCTCGACATCGTCGGCCGGAACGATAACGGTCATGCCGGGGATGACGCGCATGAGAGCGATATCCTCGCAGCACTGGTGCGTGGCGCCGTCCTCGCCCACCGAGATACCGGCGTGCGTGGCACCGATCTTAACGTTAAGGTGCGGATAGCCGATGGAGTTGCGGACCTGCTCAAAGGCGCGGCCAGCGGCAAACATGGCAAAGGTGCTCGCGAAGGCGACGCGGCCGGTGGTCGCGATACCGGCGGCAACACCCATCAGGTTGCTCTCGGCAATGCCCACATCGAAGAAGCGGTCGGGGCAGGCTGCCTTAAACTTACCGGTCTGCGTGGCGGCGGCCAGGTCGGCGTCGAGGACCACAAAGTCATCGTGCTCGTTGGCGAGCTCGACGAGGGCCTCGCCGTAGCTTACGCGCGTGGCGATTTTCTTGACGTCTGCCATCCTAGAGCTCCTCTCCGGCGGCCGTGAGCTCTGCCATGGCCTGCTCAAACTGTTCATCGTTGGGGGCCTTGCCGTGCCAACCCACCTGGTTCTCCATAAAGGAAACGCCCTTGCCCTTGGTGGTCTCGGCGATGATGGCGGTCGGCTGACCCTTGGTGGCGCGGGCCTCGGCAAAGGCGGCGCGGATCTGATCGAAATCGTTGCCGTCGGCGAGCTCCACCACGTGGAACTTGAAGGCGCGGAACTTGTCGGCGAGCGGCATGGGGTCGTTGACCTCCTCGACGGGGCCGTCGATCTGCAGGCCATTGTGGTCGACGATCACGCAGAGGTTATCGAGCTGCTGGTTGCCGGCAAACATGGCGGCCTCCCAAACCTGGCCCTCCTCGCTCTCGCCGTCGCCTAGCAGGGCGTAGGTGCGATAGTCGTCGCCCCAGTGCTTGGCGGCAACGGCCATGCCCACGGCGGCGGAGATGCCCTGGCCGAGCGAACCGGTGGACATATCGACGCCCGGGGTGTCGTTCATGTTGGGGTGACCTTGCAGGTGGCTGCCGATGTGGCGCAGCGTCTCGAGATCCTCCTTGGGGAAGAATCCGCGCTCGGCGAGCACGGCGTACAGACCAGGCGCGCAATGACCCTTGGAAAGCACGAAGCGATCGCGGTCGGCCTTGCGGGGGTCGGCCGGGTCGACGTTCATTTCCTCAAAGTACAGATAGGTCATGATGTCGGCAGCGCCGAGCGAACCGCCCGGATGGCCGGACTTGGCAGCGTGCACGCCGGTGACGATGCCCTTCCTTACCTCGTTGGCAACCTTTTTGAGCTCTTCGTCGCTCATTGTGCCTTCCTTTCATCCTCTTAAGACAAGATGCGCACGGCACGGAAAGGTAGTCCCAACACAGCCGCGATGCACGTACGTCATTCATTATGCTGGAAACTGGAAGCTTTACCAGAGTATTTATCATTATTTGAACAATTGAGCAGGCAGAACCGCTGATGAAACGGTTTATCAATGTGAACGTCTTTTGGATGGAACGCAGTCGGCCCTACGCGTTAATGTCCTTGAATCCCTCACCGAAGGTTTCCGTAACGTCGGCGACCGTCACAATGGCGTGAGGATCGCGCTCGCGCACGATCGTTTTGAGGGTGTTGAGCTCGCGGCGGCTCACAATGACCATGATCACCGGCTTCTCGGCGCCCGAGTACATGCCGGTCGCCTTAAACTTGGTGCAGCCGCGACCCAGGCCATACATGATGTCGGCCGCAATATCGGGAAACTTGTCCGAGATGATGAGTACCATACGGCGCCTGTTGCCGCCGTCGACCACGGCATCGATCACGTAGCCGCTAATGACCATCGAAAGGCCCGCATACAGCGCGTTTTCGACCGAGAAGACCGGGGCCGACAGCGCGCACACGGCAACGTCGATCGCCATGACGGTGGAGCCCACCGGTAGTGACGTATTGCGCGAGATAATCTGACCGATGGTGTCAGAGCCGCCAGTGTTGGCACCGGCGCGTAGCACCATGCCGTAGCCAATGCCCGTGATAATGCCGCCCCACATAGCGGGCAGCATCAGGTCGGCATGTGCCAGCGGCGCCACAAACGGAGCGAACAGGTCGGTGAAGAAGCCCAGCAGCACAAAGCCCGTCGCCGTCTGGACCACGTAGAACATGCCCCCCTCGCGCATAACGACCAGCAGCAGCAAGGCATTCATCACGATGGTTTGAATACCGACAGGCAGCGAGATGCCATGCGAGGCGCCAACCGCCTGGATAATCGTGGCGAGGCCCGTAACGCCGCCGGCAGCAAGACCGTTGGGAATCAAAAACAGATCCGTCGCGATAGCTGCCAGGGCGCAGCCAAACATGATCTTGGGCAAGTCATGAAAGAAGTTCAGCGAAAGAATGCGCTTGATGTCCAGACGATATGCCATGCTGCCTCCCTCAAAAAAGCGCACCACATCGGATGCGCTTTGAACTTCTTCTTGTATTCGATTCTACCGATTCGCCCAACAAAAACAACCCCCGTGCAGGGTATGTTCTGGATGCAAAACCGCCCTGCTTGGAAAGCCTTGACCCATTTCCACATAAACTGAGCGGTTTATGCAGACGGGGCCTCCGCGTCAGCGTTGCCGGTAGCCCAACGGTGATAGCCAATCACAAACGGATCCAGATCGCCGTCGTCAAGAACTGCCTCGACGTTGCTGGTCTCCACGCCCGTGCGCAGGTCCTTAACCATCTGGTACGGGTAGAGCACATAGCTGCGAATCTGGTTGCCAAAACCAATCGTGGTCTTGGGTCCGCGAATCTCGTCCAGGGCCTCGGCGCGCTTTTCGAGCTCGATCTCGTACAGACGGGCCTTGAGGATCTGCATGCATGCGGCCTTGTTTTGAATCTGGCTGCGCTCGTTTTGACACGTGACCACGATACCGCTGGGGAAATGCGTCACGCGTACGGCGGAGTCGGTGGTGTTGACACCCTGGCCGCCCGGGCCGCTTGCATGGTACACGTCGACACGAATGTCATCGGGACTAATCTCGATATCGATATCGTCGGGCAGCACTGGAATGACCTCGACGCCGGCAAACGTAGTCTGGCGGCGCTTCTTGTCGTCGGTGGGGCTAATGCGCACCAGGCGGTGAACTCCGGCCTCGGCACGAAGCATGCCAAAGGCATCCTTGCCTTCGACGGTAAAGGTCGCGCGATCGATGCCGATAACCTCGGCCGCGGGGCAATCGTTGATGGTGACTTTCCAACCGCGACGCTGGCAGTACTTCATGTACATCTTAAAGAGCATGAAGGTCCAGTCCTGGGCCTCCAAACCACCCTGCCCGGGCTTGATGGTCACAATCGCGTCGCCGTGATCGAACTCCCCGGTAAACCAGCTTGCAAGCTCAAGCCCGTCGATGGCGCGGGATAGGCGCTCCGCCGTGGCGGCAGCCTCCTCACGCAGCGCGGCGGCATCGGGGTCATCGCCCATTTCCTCGGCAAGCTCCAGCGCGGCGCGAGCATCGGAAAGCTCACCGCGCGCCGTATCCACGGCGGCGATGTCCTCCTTAGCGCGCGCAATCTCCTCCATCGTGGCGCGAGCGGCATCGGCATCGTCCCAAAAACCCGGGGCGACGCTTTTGGCCTCGAGCTCCGCTACGCGGGTGCGCTTCTCGTCCAAATGGAGATATGACTCGACCTCGCCGAGTCGGTCCGCAAATGCGTCCAACTCGGCGGGCGTTACCTCTAGAGCCTCGGCCATTAACGATTCCTGCCGTGGCAGTACTTGAACTTCTTACCGCTACCGCAAGGGCACGGATCGTTGCGGCCCACGTTGACATAGGGGTCATCGCTCTCGGACTTGCGGTAGGTCGTCACTTTGCCACCGTTGTTAACGGCAGCCGGGCCACCCCGGACGGCGGTGCGGGCCTGCACCTGAGCCTGCTTGCGCAGTACCGAATCGCCGTTGTCGCCATCGACCTCGGCGGGGCCGGAGAAGCGCGCACCCTCGAGCGCGGGGTCCTCCTTGTGCTCCACGGCGTGCGGGGCGGCCTTGATCTCGATGCGCAGAACGGTGCGCAGGTAATCCTCGTACATGGTGTCGACGAGCATCTGGAACGCGCCGTAGGCCTCGGTCTTGTACTCGACCAACGGGTCGCGCTGACCAAAGCCACGCAGGCCGATGCCGGTCTTGAGGTAGTCCATCTCCTGCAGGTAGTTCATCCAGCGGGTATCGATGACGCGCAGCATGACCTGGGTGTTGAGCTCGCGCATGAGGTCCTCACCCAGGCGCTCGGCCTTCATGTTGTAGCACTTCTCGACGTAGGCCAGGACATCGGCAGCCAGGGCCTCAAAGTCCTCGTCGGGGAACTTGGGCGTATCGATATGCCCGGTCAGCTCCACGACCCACTTGCGCAGACCCTCAAGATCGCGCTCGCCATCGTGGCTGTCCTTGGTGCAGAACTCCTGCACGCAGCGGTACACGGTGTCGTGCATGACCTCGGTGATGTGGTCGGTCAGATCCTTGCCGTCCAGAATCTTGTTGCGCTCGGCGTAGATAACCTGACGTTGCTTATTCATGACGTCGTCGTACTCAAGAACGCTCTTGCGCATGGAGAAGTTGATGCTCTCGACCTTGTGCTGGGCGCTCTCGACGGCCTTGGAGATGATCTTATGCTGAATGGGCATGTCGTCGCCCATTTCTGCCGTGACCATCATCTTGGAGACGCGATCCATCTTGTCGCCACCGAACAGGCGCATCAGGTCGTCCTCAAGCGACAGGTAGAACTGGGTCTCGCCCGGATCGCCCTGACGACCGGAGCGGCCGCGCAGCTGATTGTCGATACGACGGGACTCATGGCGCTCGGTGCCGATGACGGTCAGGCCGCCGGCGGCAAGCACGCGCTCGCGCTCGGCCTTGCAGGTCTCCTTGGCCTCGGCGTTAAACTGCTCGAGCTGCTCGGGCGTCACGTCCTCCATGGTCAGGCCCTCGTACTCCAGGCGTTCGCGCACCAGCTCGTCGGGGTTGCCGCCCAGCAGGATGTCGGTGCCACGACCGGCCATGTTGGTAGCGATGGTCACGGCGCCATAGCGACCAGCCTGGGCCACGATATGGGCCTCGCGCTCGTGGTGCTTGGCGTTGAGGACCTCGTGCGCGATACCACGCTTAGTGAGGGCGGCGGACAGTTTCTCGGAGCTCTCGATGGAGACGGTGCCCACCAGGACCGGCTGGCCCTTGGCGTGACGACGCTCAACGTCGTCGGCAACGGCGTTGTACTTGGCCTGGATGGTGCGGTAGACCAGGTCCTCGTGGTCAACACGCTGCACGGGCTTGTTGGGGGGAATGACCTCGACGGGCAGCTTGTAGATCTCGCGGAACTCGGCGTCCTCGGTGAGCGCCGTACCGGTCATGCCGGAGAGCTTGTCATACAGACGGAAGTAGTTCTGCAAGGTGATAGTGGCCAGCGTCTGGTTCTCCTCGCGTACAAGCACGCCCTCTTTGGCCTCGATGGCCTGGTGCAGGCCCTCGGAGTAGCGGCGGCCGAACATCAGACGGCCCGTGAACTCGTCGACGATGATGACCTCACCGTCTTTGACGATATAGTCGGTATCGCGGTGCATAACGCCGCGGGCCTTGATCGCACCGTCAATGTAATGGCGCAGCGACATATTGTCGGCGTCGGCCAGGTTCTCGACGTGGAAGAACGCCTCGGCCTTTTTGACGCCGGACTCGGTCAGGGTAGCGGTCTTGCGCTTTTCGTCCACGACGTAATCGCCGTCTACCTGCTCCTCGGCCTCGACCTTGTCGTCCAGCTCGACGATAACACTCTTTTTCAGCGTCTTGGCAAAGTCGTCCGCGCGCTTGTACATCACGCTGGAATCCTCGCCCTTGCCGCTGATGATCAGCGGGGTACGGGCCTCGTCGATCAGGATGGAGTCCACCTCATCGACGATGGCAAAGGCGTGGCCGCGCTGCA
>UQZI01000075.1 GCA_900545555.1 uncultured Collinsella sp. | reverse complement strand
CGCTCGGCGGGGCCGACGCCTTCACCGCGGGCGCCCGCGTGGTCGCCGTGTACAACGCGCCGCTCAACAGCGCATGCAATCACGGCATCGCGAAGGGAAACCCCAACGAGGTCTACCTGCGCTACCCGCGCTCTCCCTTTGCCGACCAGTCCGGCGACGCCGGCTTCACTCGCACGCCGAGCGACGACGCGTGCGCCTACACCTGGGATCTCGCGCTCACCAAGCGCAGCAGTGACGGCGACAAGCCGCTTGCCGGGGCGGTCCTGAGCATCACCGACGACCGCGGTCGCACACTGGCGGCCGACGGCACGTGGGATGCGCAAGGCAAGGCCACCGTCACCACGGGCGAGGACGGCCGTGTGACCGTCTCGGGCGTGGACTCGGGCAAGCTGGAGGTCCGCGAGCTCAAGGCGCCCAAGGGCTACACCGCCTTTGAGGGCACGCGCTCCGTGACAGTCAAGGCCGAGGGCCTGGACGTCGACCAGGTGGCCGCCGCCAAGCCCAAGCTCACCATCACGGCCGAGTCGCCCGTGCGCGCCGACAGCGCGGACGGGTCGACGGGCAGCCTGGAGGCGTCGCTCATCAACACGCCCACCGGCACACCCCCTAGCATTTCCACCGGAGGCTTTATGCCCTCGACTGGCGATATGGCAATGTACGCCGCGGCCGCCGCAGCGGTCGCCGGAGCCGCGCTCATCGTGGTCGCGCTCCTGGTCAAGCGGGGAGGTGGCAGCCATAAAGAGTAGCTGGCAGCCCCACAGAGAGCGGGGCGAGACGTAGCGAAGTAGATGCTAAGACACAGACAGATGATGACCGATCGAATGAGAATCAAACGGAAAACGGAGGAAAAGAAGATGAGCATGAGCAAGAACATCGCACGCCTGGCAGTAACCGCCGGCCTCACAGCAGCGCTGAGCTTCGGCGGCGTCATGGCCCCGGTGACCATGGCGTTTGCTGGGGGCGTGCCGACGGTGGCCCAGAGCGGCGACGTGACGATTAAGGATTCGACCTATACGGATACGACTTTTAAGGGCATCCAGATTTTCAAGGCGAAGGTTACGCAGGATCAGAAGGGTAGCGCCTGGAATGGGCCTAAGACGGTTTCTGACATCGAGTGGGCGTCGGATTCAGTTAGGGATGCTGTGACGGGGGCGTTTACCGACGACGATTCCACAAAGCCCTCTGGCAACGATGCTCAAGAGTGGGCAGAATGGATTAAAAGTAAAACCAAAGCTGAGTACACGTCTGGTACAGACGCGAGCACTAAGCTTGACGCCGGAACGACCCTCGACAAGATTGCCAAGGCACTGGAAAAAGCCACAATCACTGAAGGGACGAATGGCTGGAGAACAGGCACCGACGGCAAGTTCAGCAGCCTGGATGCCGGCTACTGGCTCTTTGTGACTGCGAGTGTCGGCGAAACCGCAAATGCCACCGCGGGCAACACGGATACTTTCACCTCGCCGATTTTCGCTGTTGTCGGTGGCTCCGATGAGAACTTAACTCCCAAGAAGCAGGTCCCCACTGTGACCAAGGCCGTCAAGGATGACGCTAAGGATAGCACATTCGGTTCATTCGAGAAGCCCAACATGGCTGCCGACTCTCAGATGGACCAATATGTCGACTACCAGCTCATCGGTACCGTCGCGGGCAACATCAACAGTTACGGCACCTACAAGTACACCTTTACGGACAAACTCCCCAATTCCATGACGCCCAAGTTCAAGGATGACGGTACGACGCCCGATGTTAAGGTCATGATCGGCGATACCGTGGTCGCGTCCGGCTATAACGCCAAGTACGAGGATAATACGCTTACTGTCGACTTCCTCGATCTCAAGAAATGCGGGGCTGAGGGCAAGGCTGCCATTGCGCTGAACGGCGACTCGAAGGTGACTGTCGAGTACAAGGCCAAGCTCGACTCTACCAAGATCTTTGAAAACGGTACGATCAAAACTGAGTTCAATGGTTTGGTTGGTAAAGCCCAGAAAAATACCGTTAAGCTGACTTATTCTAACAACCCGCACACTACTGATGGTACTGGTACCACGGTCGAGCACCCCGCCTACGACTACACCTACGGCATCGACGTCACCAAGGTCGGTTCCGATGATGAAGACAAGGGGCTCGAGGGCGTTGAATTCACGCTGCAGGAGCAGGGCGATGACGGCAACTTCATCATGGCAAATGGTGTCAAGACGACCGAAAAAGAAAAAGCTATGCTGAAAACCGACAGCCAGGGCAAGATTAACGTTGTCGGCCTCGACGAGGGCACCTACATCCTTAAAGAGGTTACGCCCGCCCCTGGTTACAATAACTCCGCAGCAAACGGTGTGACGTTCACCATCAAGCGCGATATTAATCAGGCTGGCACCGATGTAACCCCTAGCACGGAATCTGCAATCACCGCAGGAAATGATGTTGTGAAGGACAATTCGGCTACCGCGTCTACCGGCAAACTCAGCTTCACCATTGTTGACAAGAAGGGCTCCGGCCTCCCGCTGACCGGCCTTAACGGCGTGACCTTCACTTGGATCGCTGGTGGCGCGGTACTGTGCATCGGCGTGGCGCACCTCATCCGCAGCCGTAAGCAGGCTGAGGAGTCCGAGCAGGAGTAACGCTCGCTCACCCATCCCTTTGGCAGGTGGGATGTGATGGCCATGAGACTTGCGGACACTTTTCTCGTCCATTGACGTTCTTGCTTTGCCATTATCTTTACGGGGCAGACTCCGCACTGGAGTCTGCCCCGTTTTTTGGGATAACGCAGCCAGCCTCCACCGTCCGATGCGGGCACGTTCGTCATCGCGTTTCTTGACTCGTATGAGGTTCGGTTTAAGGTCCGTAGGCGCACGCGCGGTGCGGACGGTAGAAGGCATTTGCGCCGCAACAAGCGCAAATAAGAATGCCCGGGGGTCGGATCCCGGGCATTTAACTAAAGCTGAAAACTAGGCCACCCGCGCTCCCAAACATTTACGCGGGGTGCGTCGTTTTCCATTGATATTGTATCCCGAATCGCCCCGCCGATCCGGGACATTTTGAAAACGCAAATGCTGGCTTATGCACGAAAGGAATCCCGTTAATTCCGAAAATTATGTATAATTCCAATTAAAAATGGAATCAAACGAAAACGATGGAAATGAACGAAGCGCTAATCTACTTACAAGAAGCACTAGGCCTCTCCGCCAAGACCAAAACTTGGCCTGGATCCGCACGCTTGCCGCTGCATCTGCGGGCGATTGAGGTCCGCGCGGTTGACGCAAACGGTTTTTCATTTTTGCTTGCAAGTTTGCCTACTGGCGTCGGGCTTCCCGAGGCCAAGAGAGTCTATAGTCAGCTAGCCTTGCGCGCGGAGACTCCTGTTGTCGTTTCGTTTCCTGATGCCGATGCACGTCAGCGCAAAGCATTGGTCGCACAAGGGATTCCCTTTGTCTGCCCCGGTAGACAGGCTTTTCTTCCATTTATGGGGACGGCCTGCACGGAGAGGGGCGGTGCCCGGTCTCACAATCACGCGTCCAAGATGTCACCCAACGCACAGGCTGCCGCAATCTGGGGAGCTGCCCAGGAGCCATATCGTCCCTATGACCTTTGTCGTGCGCTTGGGATTTCGGCAAGCCGCGCGAGTGAGGCCATAACCGAGCTTGTTGACAGGGGACTCGCGAGGCGCGAGCGTCGCGAGCGACGTGTCGTCGTGTTCCCTGTTGCCGTTGATCTTCTGCTCAGTGAGCACATGGCAGAGCTCTCCTCGCCTGTCTCGAAGGTCTTTTTTGCAAGGAAGACCCCGCAGATCGACTATCTTGTTGACGCCGGGGAGACGGCGCTCGCTGAGCGTTCGATGCTCGCTGCGCCGGGCATGGAACAAAAGGCCGTCTTAAGGAGTGCATGGCGTCAACTGAGCGACCTCGAAGTCGCAGACGGGGAGTTGCCGGATAACGAAACGGCGATGATCCAAGTGTGGCGCTACGCGCCCGTGTTTGCCGACTCCTCTCGTGTCGACAACATTTCGCTTGCGCTATCTTTGGCGGCAATCGACGATGAGCGAATTCAGCTCGAAGTCGATCGCATGTTTGGAAAGGAATATCCATGGCAAGAAGCGCTGTAGAGGGTCTCCAAGAATTTCAGCAGCATATGCAAGAAGCTGCAGGATCGTATGCTCTTATCGGCGGCACGGCATGCGACATTTTGCTCGCGGAGGCGGGACTTCCGTTTAGGATGACTCACGATTTTGATGTGGTAATCGTCGCCGATGACCGGTTGCCTCAGACGGCAGAAGCTATATGGACTTTGGTGCGTGATGGCGGTTACCGCTGCGGCTGGGGCGAAGGCAAAGGCTCATGTTTTTATCGGTTTACAGAGCCCAAGAGGCCGGGTTACCCCCATATGATCGAACTCTTCGCGAAGTGCCCCGACTTTCTAAAGGGTCGTGAGGGGATTGATGTGGCGCCAATTCACGTTGATGAAAACATAAGCAGTCTTTCGGCAATTTTGTTGGACGATGCTTACTACAGCTTGTTCCTTCAGGGAATTCGGACCGTAGACGGCGTTTCGGTCCTGGGTACGGAATACATTGTCCCGTTCAAAGCGAAGGCGTATCTCGACCTAAAAGCCAGAAGGGAAGCGGGGGAGAACGTTGATTCGAAGAAGGTAAAAAAGCATAAACGCGATGCGCTGAGGCTTGCTCAGTTGCTTGGCGAGTCGGAAGGTGTAGACCTGGGCGAAGAACTGAAGGACGATATGCTTGCGTTTGTTAAAGATTGCGAGGTGGGCGACGTCAATCTGAAACAGATCGGGGTTGCGGGCGTAACGATGGCGCAGTTGCTCGAGACGATGAAAGCAACATATGGCTTGATTGGTTGAGTGGGGTTACGTGGCCCGAACGGTGCAGTCTAGCGGCGTTGTCTGGCGCGGAAGCTCGCTAATCGGCTATTATTTGTTTAGACAACCTGGGCTGTAAGGAGTGACCGGCGATGGTGCAGGGCGCCAAACATATGAAGAGCAATAACGCCGCGGACAACGGCGGCTCAAGCCCTCAGCCCAAACCTCAACCAAAGCCCAAGTGCCGCCGCAAGCGGCTGCCTCGCTGGGCCGACCGGCTCATCACCATCGTCATCATCCTTATCGGCGTGGGCCTTATGACCTGGCCGTGGATTTTGGACCGGCTCGAGGCCTCGGGCGTGTTTAACCAGATCAGCACGGTGTCCAGCACCGTGGACGCGCTGTCTGCCGAGGAGCGCGAGCGCATCCTGCTCCAGGCGCGCTCCTTTAACGAGCAGCTGGCGGGCGAGGCCACCGAGCTCCCCGCCGACCAGATCGAGCCCTACGCCCAGCAGCTCATCTTTGACCGCGACCCCATGATGAGCTGGGTCGAGATTCCCTCCATCGACGTGAGCATGCCCATCTACCATGGCACGAGCGAGGAGGTCCTCATGGCGGGTGTCGGCCACTTGGAGGGCACGAGCCTGCCGGTGGGCGGCACCTCGACGCATTGCGTGCTCACCGCGCACTCGGGCATGCGCAACCTGAGCATGTTCGACGACATCCATTCGCTGGAGCCCGGCGACCTGGTGCTGCTGCACACCATGAACAAGACGCTCGCCTACAAGATGGTGGACTCCGAGGTGGTTCTGCCCGAAGAGATGGAGTCGCTGACCATTGAGCCCGGCGCCGACAAGGTGACGCTCGTTACCTGCACGCCCTACGGCGTGAACGACCATCGTCTGCTGGTGCATTGCATGCGCACCAAGTACAGCAAGAAGGACGTCGACAAGCAAAAGTCGCTGGCCGGCCGCCACTGGGGCAAGCGCGAGTTTGCCGTGCTCATCGTGGTCGTAGCCATTGTGCTGTTGCTGCTGGACATCGTGATCCACGCGATCCGCAAGCGCCGCAAGGCCAAGGCCTCGGCATAGGACATTCTCCAGAACCACCACAAAGGGGACAGACACTTTTGTGGTGGCCGGGACTCCCGAACCATCACAACATTCGATGAAAATCTCGATTTTGGCAAAAAGCGTCGAATGTTGTGATGGTCTTCGTTGTGGACGGCGCGGTTTTCGTTATGGGCGAGACGGTTTTCGCTACGGACGGTGCGGTTTCGCTGCAGAATCGCCAGCCCATTACCTGCCAGCCCGCCGTCCTCGTTACGTTTTCGCTGCATTTAGGTAAAGCGCCTGCTCCAAGCCGGCGCTGCCCTGTATACTAGAGCGGTTTATCTGTTATGCGGAAGGGAGCGCCTATGGCACTCAGCGAGAAAGACGTGCGCGGCATCGCCGAGTACGCAAAGATCGCACTGACCGATGACGAGCTCACCCAGATGACGTCCTACATGAACGACGCCGTCCAGATGCTCGAGCCCGTCCTGCAATATGACTTGCCCGACGTGGAGCCCACGTTCCATCCCATCGGAAGCCTGTCCAACGTGATGGGCGATGACCTGCGCGAGCCCGAGCGCGACCTGCCGCTCGACGTCGCGCTCGAAAACGCTGGTAGCGCGCGCGATCGCTACTTCCGCGTGCCGTCCATTTTGGGAGAGGGGGAGAGCGAGTAATGAAGCTCAATCTCGATCGATTCACCGCCGCGCAGCTGGCTGCGCATGTTGCCGCCGGCGATTTCTCTGCTACCGAGGTCGCGCGGGCCTCGCTCGAGGCCATCGAGGCGCGCGAGGGCGGGGTCCAGGCATTCCTGCAGGTGGCACCCGAGCTCGCGCTCGATGCCGCCGCAAAGATCGATGCGCGCCGCGCCGCCGGTGAGCCCCTGCCCCCGCTCGCAGGCGTGCCGCTGGCCATCAAGGACAACATGAACCTTGTGGGCACGCACACCACCTGCGCTTCCCGCATGCTCGAGGACTACCAGAGCGTCTACACCGCCACCTGCGTCCAGCGCATGCTCGACGCAGGCTGCCTGCCCATGGGCAAGGCCAACATGGACGAGTTTGCCTTCGGCAGCTCCACCGAGAGCTCGGCGTTCCACCGCACCAACAACCCCTGGGATACCGAGCGCGTGCCCGGTGGCTCCTCGGGTGGCTCTGCTGCAGCCGTCGCCGCGGGCGAGGTCGCGCTCTCGCTGGGCTCGGACACCGGCGGCTCCATTCGCCAGCCGGCGTCGCTGTGCGGCGTGGTGGGCTTTAAGCCCACGTATGGCGCCGTGAGCCGTTACGGCGTTGTGGCCTTCGGCTCGTCGCTCGACCAGGTGGGACCCTTTGGTCGCACGGTCGAGGATGTCGCGCTGGCCATGAACGCGCTTACCGGCGCGGGCCACGATCCGTACGACTGCACCAGCCGGGATTGCGCCGTCGACTTTACCGAGCATCTCAACGACAGCATCGAGGGCAAGCGCGTGGGCATTATCCCTGCGTTTATGGAGGCCGAGGGTCTGACGCCCGAGGTCAAGGCCGCTGTTCAGCGCGCCGCCCAGGAGCTGCAGAACCAGGGCGCCGAGCTGGTCGAGGTCGACCTGCCGCACCTGGACGCCGCCATCGCCGCCTACTACGTCATCGGCCCGGCCGAGGCGTTCTCCAACCTGGCCCGCTTCGACGGCATTCGCTACGGCTATCAGGAGGAGGGCTGCGCCAACCTGTCCGACCAGAGCTCGCTTTCGCGCGCCCACGGCTTTGGCGCCGAGGCCAAGCGCCGTCAGATGCTCGGCGCCTACCTGCTGAGCTCGGGCGTGTACGACAAGTACTACTACGCCGCACAGAAGGCCCGCACGCTCATCACGCAGGACTACGACGCCGCGTATGCCAAGGTGGACACCATCCTCATGCCCGCCTCGCCGCGCACGGCCTTTAAGTTTGGCGAGATCAGCGACCCCACGCAGATGTATCTCTCCGACCTGTACACCATCTCGCTCAACATTTGCGGCAACGGCGGTATCTCGGTGCCGCTGGGCCTGGGCGAGGACAGCAAGCTGCCCGTTTCTGCCCAGCTGGTGGGGCCTGCCTTTAAGGACCGTCAGCTGCTCACGTTTGCCCGCGCTCTGGAGCGCGGCTTTGCCGATGCCGCCACGGGTGCGCCCGCGCTTTCCGTAGCGCCCGATTTTGCCGGGAAGGGAGGCGAGCTGTAATGAAGGAGCTTTCCGAGGTCCTGCAGGATTGGGAGGCCGTGATCGGCCTGGAGATCCATACCGAGCTCACCGCACTCGATACCAAGATGTTCTGCAACTGCAAGCTCAGCCACGATGACGAGCCCAACGCCAACGTGTGCCCGGTGTGCCTGGGCCTGCCCGGCGCCCTGCCGGTGCCCAACAAGCGCGCCATCGAGAGCATCGTCAAGGCCGGTCTCGCTACCAACTGCGAGATCCAGCGCCACTCGATGTTCTATCGCAAGCACTACTTCTATCCCGATATGGCCAAGAACTTCCAGACCACGCAGGGTCCGGTCGCCTTTGCCATGTACGGCCATCTGGACCTGGACGTGACCGGTCGCGGTGCCGCCGAGCGCCCCGACTGCGCGTTTGGCGAGGCCGAGGCCCAGAGCCTGGCGAGCGCCTCGGCCAACGCCGAGGGCCTGTCCACGTCCATGACGTCGACCATGCGCGAGGGCAACCAGCGATCCGGTCACCTGGCCAGCTATGACGCGTCCAACCTGCAGATGCCCGAGCGCCGCGAGGACGGTTCCTACACGGTGCCCATTCGCATCCTGCGCATCCACATGGAGGAGGACGCCGCCAAGATGGTGCACGTGGGCGGCGCCGAGGGCCGCATTACCGCCGCGGCCGAGTCGCTCGTCGACTACAACCGCTGCGGTACGCCGCTGATCGAGCTCGTCACCGAGCCCGACCTGCGCACGCCCGAGGAAGCGCGCCTGTTTATGGAGAAGCTCCGTCGCATCTTTGTGACGCTGGGCATTTCGGACTGCTCCATGGAGAAGGGTTCCATGCGCTGCGACGGTAACGTGTCGCTGCGCCGCCGCGGCGAGACCAAGCTGGGCACCAAGACCGAGCTCAAGAACCTCAACTCGTTTAAGAGCCTGCATGACGGCCTCGCCTACGAGATTTGTCGCCAGGCCGAGGTGCTCGAGGAGGGCGGCATCATCTACCAGGAGACCCGTCACTGGGAGCCCAGCCGCAAGCGCACCGTGGTCATGCGTGTGAAGGAAACGGCCGACGACTATCGTCTGTTCCCCGATCCCGATCTGGCGCCGTTCGATCTGGACGATGAGTTTATCGATCGCTGCCGTGGCGAGATTCCCGAGCTGCCCGATGCCAAGCGCGCCCGTTTTGAGGCCGACTTTGGCATTAAGGCGGCAGACGCCGAGCAGATTGCCGGCGACCCCGAGTTTGCCGAGTTCTTTGAGGCCGCCGCTGCCGGCATGGCTGGCAAGGAGGCCCAGACGGTCGCAAACCTGCTGGTGAACGAGATGATCGCCTACCTTAAGGGCGCGGGTGTGTCGCTCGCCGAGTCCGGCATCGCGCCGGCTCAGGTGGCAGCCCTTGCCAAGCTGCTGGCGACCGATGCCATCAGCTCCAACCAGGCGCACGAGGTCTTTGAGGCTATGGCCCAGACCGGCGACGACCCCAACAAGATCGTCGACGAGCGCGGTATGCGTCAGGTGAGCGATGCCGGTGCGTTGCAGCCGATCGTGGACGAGGTCCTGGCGAACTGTGCCGATCAGGCGCAGCAGTATCATGACGGCAACCAGAAAGTCATCGGCTTTTTGGTGGGTCAGTGCATGAAGGCGAGCCGCGGCAAGGGCAACCCGAAGCTCTTCAACGAGTTGCTGAGAACGTCGCTCTCGTAAGCGGGAACCCGGGAGCCCCGGCAGGGCGGGTGCTTCCTCAAAATTTCAAACAGTCCTGCGCAAGACGAAGGCCACATTAAGTGGCCTTCTTTGCGTGCGGAACT
>UQZI01000074.1 GCA_900545555.1 uncultured Collinsella sp. | reverse complement strand
CGCTGGGCTTCACCATTGGCAAGGAGGACAGGCTGTACCATATCGACCCGGAGACAGCTCCCATCGTGCAGGAGATCTTCACCCGGTATGCCGATGGCGAACCGGCTGAGAAGATTGCCGCCTCCCTGAACGAGCGCGGCCTGCGTACCCGCACCGGGAAGCCGTTCGTGAAGAACAGCTTCTTCCAGATCTTCCGCAACCGCCGCTACATCGGCGAATACCGCTACAAGGACATCGTGACGCCGGGCGGCATTCCGGCCATTGTTGACAAGGACTTGTTCGACCGGGTGCAGCAGCGTTTCGAGCAAAACAAGATCGCCCACGGTCGGCCTGCAAAAGAGGATGTGAGCTATCTGCTGACGACCAAGCTGTTCTGTGGCAAGTGCGGCACCCTGATGGGCGGCGAAAGCGGCACCAGCCACATGGGAAACACCTACTATTACTACAAGTGCGGCAACGCCAAACGCCACGGCAAGGCGCACTGCGACCTGAAAGCCATCCGCAAGGAGCCTCTGGAGCGGTTCGTGGTGGACACTGCCATCAAGGTGATTTTCAGCGATGAAATCATCGAACAGCTGATAGATTTGGTCATGGAAGCCCAGCAGAAGGAGAACACCCGGCTGCCTGTCCTGAAAGACCAGCTCAGGGACACAGAGAAGCGGCTGGCAAACCTTCTGGAAGCCATTGAACAGGGCATCCTGACCCCGACCACCAAGCAGCGGTTGGACGAGCTGGAAGCCCGGAAAGAAGCCCTGAACACCAGCATTCTGGAAGAAGAGCTGAAAAAGCCCGTCCTGACCCGTGAGTGGATTCGGTTCTGGCTTGAAAAATTCCGCAAGGGTGACGTGGGCAGCACGGAACACCAGCGGCAGATCATTGATACCTTTGTCAACTCGGTCTACGTCTTTGATGACCGGGTCGTACTCAATTTCAACTTCACGGATGATGCCAAAACGGTCACCCGTGAGGAAGTGTTGGGTTCGAGTGCTATGGACAATGTTCCAGCATGCTGGGATCGAACTCGCTAGCCGGAATCACACGGTACCCGTGGCGCAGCAGCAGGTCGACAAAAACGCCGTTGCCCGCGGTGAGCGTACCGCTAAAGGTGCCATCGTAGACGTGACCCGTACCGCACGAGGGGCTGCGGTCCTGCAAAATGCACGCAACGATCTCGGACGGGCCGCCCGCCTGCTCGCACATATCGAGCGCGCGCTGAGCACCCTGGCGAAACTCGCGATCGACTGAGGTGCCCTCGCAGGTACGGACTTCGCCGTTCACAATCTCGGACGGCTTGCGCGGTGTGGGCAAGCCACCAAAAACCTCGGGGCACACCAAGAGAACCTCGGTCCCCGTTCGCTCGCAGGCCTCGACCAACGCGCGATGGTAATTGTCGAGCCCGTTATATTTGCAGCTCTCTCCCATCAAGCAGGCACTCACCACGATCTTCATTTGCATCTCCCTCAAGCAGAACGCCCCATTTGAGATGGACACTCAAATGGGGCGTTCGACACTGCGCAGGCAGCCTTACTGCTGCTTTGGCATCAGCGGATTCTCGCGCGTGAGGAGATTCATGAACTCCTCGCCCGTGATCGTCTCCTTCTTGTACAGATAACGAGCCAGCTCATGGAGCTTAAACTTGTTCTCCTTGAGGATCTGCAGGGCGCGGTCATGTGCGTCCTCGATCAGCTTGGCGACGATCGCGTCGACGCGCTCGGCCGTACCGGGGGCACAGGTGAGCGACGTGTCCTGGTTGAGGTAGGCATTCTGAACGGTACCGAGCGCCATCATGCCAAACTCTTCCGACATACCAAAGCGCGTCACCATGTTGCGGGCGAGCTTGGTGGCCTGCTCGATATCATTGGCCGCGCCAGTCGTCATCTCACCAAAGATGAGCTCCTCGGCAGCACGTCCGCCGCAGTAGACGGCGAGCTTGTCGAGCACCTCCTGGCGCGTGGTCAAGAAGCGCTCGTCCTCCTCGACCTGCATGGTGTAGCCCAGAGCACCGCTCGTACGCGGCACGATGGTGATCTTCGTAACCGGCGCAGAACCCTTCTGGCGGGCGGCAACGATGGCATGGCCGATCTCGTGATAGGACACGACCTGTTTCTCGTGGTCGGACAGAACCGTGGACTTACGCTGCTGGCCGGCGATGACGACCTCCACCGACTCCTCAAAGTCATCCTGAGTCGCGCGCTTGCGACCCTCGCGGACGGCGCGCAGGGCGCCCTCGTTGATGATGTTGGCCAGGTCGGCACCCGAGGCGCCAGGCGTGGCGCGGGCGATCGCGGTCAGGTCGATCGGCGGCTGCGTCTTCACGCTCTTGGCATGCAGCTCAAGAATGTTCTTACGTCCGGTCAAGTCGGGCAGCTCAACGGGGATGCGGCGGTCAAAACGACCGGGGCGCAACAGGGCGGGATCGAGGCTGTCGGGACGGTTGGTTGCGGCAAGCACAACGATACCCTTGTGGTTATCGAAGCCGTCCATCTCGGTCAGCAGCTGGTTGAGCGTCTGCTCGCGCTCGTCGTTGCCGCTAAAGCCACCGCCATCGCGCTTCTTGCCGATGGTATCGATCTCATCGATAAAGACGATGCACGGGGCCTTTTCCTTGGCCTGCTTAAACAGATCGCGAACCTTAGCGGCGCCGCGGCCAACGAACATCTCAACAAACTCAGAACCCGAAATGCTAAAGAACGGAACGCCCGCCTCACCGGCAACAGCCTTGGCGAGCAGGGTCTTACCGGTGCCCGGAGGGCCAACAAGGAGAGCGCCGCGCGGCAGCTTGGCGCCGATTTCCTCGTAGCGCTGCGGCTTTTCCAGAAAGTCAACGACCTCCTTGAGAGACTCCTTGGCCTCTTCCTGGCCGGCGACGTCCTTAAAGGTCACGCCCACGTCCTTGGAGGCGATCACGCGCGCGCCGGACTTACCCAGTCCGCCGCCGCCAAAACCGCCACCGCCAAAGTTCATCGACGGGCCGTCATCACCCATGGCCTTCTTCATGCGGCGGTTGAGCCACCAGCCAATCAGGAAGAAAATCGCCATGGGAAGAATGAGGGTGAGCAGGTAGTAGGTCATCAGGCCCGAGTTCTTATCGGGAACGACCGACTCAAGCGAAGCACCGGACTCAAGCACGCGATCGGTAAAGCCAGCGTCATTCGGCACACCGGTCGTCTTGTAGGCGATATTCTCGTCCTCGCCCTTCTTGGTGTAATAAATCGTGTAATCGTCCGTGTTGTACTCGACCTTGTCGACGCTCTTCTTATCGAGCGCTTTGACAAACGTCGAGTAATCGGTCTTCGTAATCTGCTGCGTGTGACCGATGTTGGGGAACAGAACGGTCGAGAGCACGAGGTAGACGACGAAGGCGATGAGCACGTAGAGGATCATATTCCGTCTACGTTTATTGTCATCCATCTCCATCTGCTTGAACTCCATCTACTGGGGTTGATAATGTTTTCTAGAATACCCAACCCGGACGGCGATAAACCGACGCCGGGCACGAAAGGACAGAGATGGCATCACTGGAAGTCGGCAAGGTACAAATCTATACGGGCGACGGCAAGGGCAAGACGACGGCTGCGCTGGGGCTCGCGCTGCGCGCCACGGGCTATGGACTTAACGTACTCATGCTTCAGTTTGCCAAGAAGCTGCACTGCGCCGAACATGACGCAGCTCCTCGATTGGGGCTACGCATCGTACAAGCCGACCGCGACACACCCGAAGCCTGTGCTGCACAGATCATGGAGCTGGCGCGCGAGCAGATATCACAGGTCGACGTTCTGATTTTGGATGAACTTGGCGAGGCCATGCGACGGGGCTTTGTGACGCGCGAAGATGTCGAAGCGTTGATCGCGATGAAACCAACCACCACGGAGCTCGTGCTGACCGGCCGCGGCCTGCTGCCCCTCGCCGACCTTGCCGACCTAGTTACCGAAATGCGCCCCGTCAAACACTACTTCGACGAAGGCCTCCTAGCCCGCCAAGGCATCGAATACTAGCCATTGCGGACGTCCCCAATGCCTAGGCAGTGGCGCGGCCTAGCCAGTTGCCGCTGTGATGGTAGACGGTGAACATCGCGGCGGTGATTACCCAGGTTACGGGGTAGACCAGCAGCAGATGCTCGAGCGAGGGGTCGAGCGGCATAATCGCGAACACCCACGCCACGCGGAGCACGACCGTGCCGAAGATCGTGAGCATCATAGGCTGGAAGCTCACGCCGGCGCCGCGGATGGAGCCGGACGCGTTTTCGATAATCGAGAAGATCGCGTAGAACGGCGCGATGAAATGAAGAATCGTCGTGGTGTAGGCCGAAATTGCGGCATCGTCGATAAACAGACGCGAAAGCGGGCCCGAGAATACCAACAGCACGGCAGACAGGCCACCGATAAGCACAAATGAAAGCACGAGCGACGTGTGGTATCCCTTTCGCATGCGATCGTAATTGCGCGCACCAAAGTTCTGCGCCGAGAACGTGGTGATCGACACGCCGAGCGCCTCGGTCACCATCCAGATAATGCCGTCCAGGCGGCCGGAAAGGCCCCAAGCGGTCGTGACATCGGCACCAAACGAGTTGACCGACACCTGAATCAAAACGTTGGAGATCGAATACGCCGCAGACTGAACGCCCAGCGGCAAACCGCACGATAGCATGCTCTTGCAGATACCGGGGTCAATACCGAGCTTTGAGAGCGAAAGACGCCACGCCCCCGGAGCGCGCATCATGCGGATCACAATCATCGTGGCATTGGTGCAGATAGTCAGCACGACCGCGATGCCGCAGCCCAGCGCTTCCATGTGCAGCACGGCGACAAAGAGAATGTCGAATGCCACATTGACGAAGCAGCCGGATGCAATAATAACCGCCGGACCGCGCGTGTCGCCCACGGCGCGCAACAGCGCCGTCCCCATATTGAGCAGCAGCGCCGCAAACATGGCGGCAAAGTAGCAACGGGCATAGGCCACACCCTCGGCCAGCAGCTCATGCGGTGTATTCATCAACACAAGCATCGGCTCGACAAACACCATGCCCAGAATGGAAATGACAATGCCGCCCACCAGCGCGAGCGTCATAGCCGTATGGACCGATCGGCTCAGGCGCTCGTCATCGTGCTGGCCAAAAAACTGGCCCGTAATGACCGCGCAGCCGGCACCGACGCCGACACAAAAGCCGATGCAGAGCTCCGTAAGCACCATCGTGGCCTGAATGCCACCCAGCGCGAGCTTGCCGCCAAACTGACCGACGATATAGGTACCGATAAGCGTGTATGCCTGCTGAAAGAACGAACTAAAAAAGATAGGGACGCACAGCGACAGTAGCTGCTGCCAAATAACGCCCTGCGTTACATCGATAGCCGTAGATTTCTTAGCCACACGCCCTCCCCACCAGCGTACGTCAAACAACAAAACGGCAATTTAAGACCAAAGCCAATACCAGCTTAGCACCGACCGGTATCGGCCGAAACGCCCCGAATCAGAGCCCAGTGCGAAATAATTGCCTAGTGATACAGCCCCGGCTGGTAGTGGTACTCGTTGCTCACATGCGGGCACAGCTGCCAAAAGGCAACAGCACTTGCCGCGGCCACGTTGAGCGAATCGACCCCATGCGCCATCGGAATACGCACAGCGCGGTCGCAGCCTGCAATGGTCTTGGCGCCCAAGCCAGCACCCTCGGTGCCCATAAAGATTGCCAGGCGGTCAATCTCCTGGAGCGCGGGATCGTCCAGCGACACCGAATCATCCGTCAGCGCCATGGCGACACACGAAAAGCCGGCATTGTGCAGCGCCGCCAGCCCATCATGCGGCCATACGCGCGCCTCGCTGCCAATGCGCGTCCAGGGCACCTGAAACACCGTGCCCATGCTCACGCGGGCCGAGCGACGGTACAGCGGATCGCAGCACGTAGGGCTCACCAAAATGCCATCGACGTTCAGCGCAGCCGCCGAGCGGAAAATCGCACCGACGTTGGTGTGGTCGACAATGCCCTCGAGCACGCACACGCGCACCGGGCGCTCCCCCGCCGCATCGACGACGCCACCCAAGAACTCGGCTACCGGAATCTGACGTGGACGACGGAATGCCGCGAGCGCACCGCGCGTCACATTGAAGCCCGTCAGCTGCTCCATAAGCTCCATGGAGGCAACGAACACAGGAACCGGACCCGCGCCCTCGCGCACAATCAGGCGCTCAAACAGCGGCATCATCTGGTCGAGCCAGCGCTCGCCCAAAAGAAAGCTCACCGGCTCGTATCCGGCGCGAACCGCACGCTCGATGACCTTGGCACTCTCGGCGATAAAAATGCCCTTCTGCGGCTCCAGCACGCAGCGAAGCTCACGCTCGGTCAGTCGCACGTAGGCATCGAGCCGCTCGTCCTCGAGAGAATCGATTCGCAGCACCTCAACGGCATCAGTCATAGCAGCCAGCCCGCACCCTTCTTTACAGCACATCTATACCAAACGAGGCGACGCTAAGCGCCGCCCCATGCATTCAAACAACCCGATGATACCGTTCACGCCAGACGATTTACGCCTCAACGCGACGATACGTCACGAACTCATAATCGACACCCTCGTCTCCCTCGCCCGAGGCAATCGTGGCAACACCGTCACGCCGCGCAATCTCCCACGCGGGATCGGCATCCAAATCGGGAAAGTACGTATCCACGTCATGCACGCAATGGTTATGCGTGACCTCGGCCTCGACGCAATACGGCAAAAACTGCCGATAGACATCGCCGCCGCCAATCACCCACGCAACGGGCTCATCGGCTACCGCGGCGAGCGCTTCGTCGATGCTATGCACCACGTCGACGCCCTCGGGAGCAAAGTCCTCATCGCGCGTGAGCACGATATTGCGGCGGTTCTTAAGCGGACGCCCGCCGGGAAAACTCAGCAGCGTCTTGCGTCCCATAATGACCGGGCAACCTTTGGTGCACGCCACAAAATGGCGCATATCGGAGCGATTGGACACGACCATGTCACCCTCGCACCCAATGCCCCAATCGTCACACACGGCGACAATAGCGGAAAGCTTGCACGTCATGCGCGTCACCTACACCGCGATGGGGATGTTCTTGACCTGCGGACCGTGCTCATAGCCCTCGACAATCAGATCATCGGTCGTAAACGCATAGAAATCATGCACATCGGGGTTGAGCGTTACCTTGGGCGCGGCAAACTGCGGACGCTCGATAAGCTCGCGGACGATATCGACATGACGGTCGTAAATGTGGGCATCGGCGATCACATGCAGCAGCTCGCCAGCGATCATATCGACCGACTGCGCGACCATCATCAGCAAAATGGCGTACTGGCACACATTCCAGTTGTTCGCGGCCAAAATGTCCTGGCTACGCTGGTTGAGAATCATGTTGAGCGTCGGTTTGTCATCCTGCGGGCGCTGCGTCACGTTATACGTCACGCTGTAGGCACACGGATACAGGTGCATCTCGGACAGGTCGCTAAACACATAGGTGTTCGTCATAATGCGGCGGCTGTACGGCGTGTTCTTAAGGTCGTACAGCACGCGATCCATCTGATCGAAGTCACCCTCGGCATAATGGCTCTTCTGCCCAATCTGATACCCGTAGGCCTTGCCGATGGAGCCGGTCTCGTCGGCCCACTCATCCCAAATATGGCTGTTGAGATCATGCACGTTATTGGACTTCTTTTGATAGATCCATAGGATCTCATCCATGGCAGATTTGAGGGCCGTACGACGCAGGGTAAGCGCCGGAAACTCCTCACGCAGGTCGTAGCGTGCCGTGACACCAAAGTTTTTAATGGTATAGGCAGGGGTGCCATCCTCCCACACAGGGCGGATCTTTTGGCCCTCGGTGGTGGTGCCATGGTCCAGAATATCGCGACACATGGTTACAAACTGTTGATCAGCCTTGCTCATTGACCCTCCTGTCAGTCGCCTAAAAGCGAGATTCATTGTATCCCAGGCACATGCGGCCCCACAGCCCAAACATATGCCTTCATTTTCTGGCATATGCCAGAAATTCCTTGCGTAAATCTGCGCGTTCGCTATTCTATTGTTGACATATGTCAGATAAGGAGCACGTATGGCAGGAAGACGCGAGAAACTGCGCCGCGTCGGGATCATCCCCGAATACCGCGGCTTTACCCCTGACGGCCTAGCCAGCGGAGACGCCATCGAGATGACGGTCGATGAGCTCGAAGTACTGCGCCTGTGCGACCTGGAAGGCCTCAATCAGGAGGCCGTCGCCCAGCAAATGGGCATCGCCCGCGCCACCGTGGCGGCCATCTGCAACCGCGCACATCGCAAGGTGGCAAACGCGCTGGTCAACGGGCGGGCGCTCGTCATCGAGGGCGGCAATATCGCGTACTCCCCCATCACCGCAACGACGGCCGCATGGCCAGCAAAGGAGGTCGACACCATGAGGGTGGCAACCACGTACGACAACGGCAACATCTTTATGCACTTTGGCCGCAGCGAGCAGTTCAAGATCTACGACATTCAGGATGGCAAGGTGCTCAGCGAGCAGGTCGTGGACACCGGCGGCACCGGTCACGGCGCGTTGGCGGGCCTGCTTGCCAACGGTGGCGTCGACACGCTCATCTGCGGCGGCATCGGCGCTGGCGCGCGGCTGGCGCTGGCGGAGGCTGGGATCCGGCTGTATCCGGGCGCGGAGGGCGGCGCGGACGACGCGGTCCGGGCGCTTTTGGCCGGGGCGCTCCATTACCAGCCGGACTATGTCTGCGGCCACCACAAGGACGAGCCGCCGCGCGTGTGCGGCAGCCATACCTGCTCTGCGGCCTGCTATCATGAAACATCGGAGGAACGGTCAGAATGAAACGAACGGATGCGCTCTATCAGAGCTTTGTAGAGATCCTGCGCGAGGAGCTCGTGCCCGCCATGGGCTGCACGGAGCCCATCGCCATCGCCTACGCCGCGGCGCAGGCCCGCGCCGTGCTCGGCAAGCGGCCGGAGCGGGTGCGGATCGAGGTCAGCGGAAATATCATCAAGAACGTCAAGAGCGTCGTCGTGCCGCATACGGGCTCGATGCACGGCATCGCCGCGGCGGCTGCCGCGGGCATCATCGCGGGCCGGGAGGAGAAGGAGCTGGAGGTCCTCAGCGAGGTCACCGACGAGCAGATCGAAACGGTCACCGACACGCTCTTGGAACTCGGACTCGACGAACTGAGTCTGAAACCGGTATGCAGCCTGAGCGGCGGGCAGAAACAGCTCGTGTTCATGGCGCAGGCCTTCGTGTTCCGTCCGCGAGTGCTGCTCGACGAACCGACAAGCGCGCTCGATCTGCGCCATCAGCTCGTCGTCATGGATCTGGCACGCAGGTACACGCGGCAAAGCGGGGCCGTCACGCTTTTCGTCGTGCACGATCTCATGCTGGCGTCGCGGTACGGCAACCGTCTTCTCATGCTCCATGAGGGGCGGATAAGAGCCTTTGATGCGGCCGAACGCGTGCTCATGCCGTACCTTCTCGGCGACGTGTACGACGTGGAGGCCTGCGTTGAGCGGACGCCGCCCGGTTTTTTGAACGTCATTCCCGTGCGGCCCCTGTGAGCGGAGTTGCGGCCTGCAACGGCAGGGACGGCGTTTGGGCAGAACGCCGCGTTCCGGCCGTCCTCTCCAGAGGAGAAGGCGGGGCGGCAGCGCGGAAAACAGGTGCGGGACACGGCGGCCGGACTGGTTTCCGGCACGGAGCCGTGCGTCCGCATCCGCACGAAACAGGATTCAGAGAGAAAGACATGACGGAACTTGAAGCGATACGACGATACTGGAACACGCGGGCGGAAGGCTACAGCCTGAAGACCGTGCATGATCTGCGGCACGCGGAAGCGTTCTGGCTGGAGAGACTGCGTCCTTTTCTTCCCGCGTCGGGCAGGCTGGACGTGCTGGATCTCGGCTGCGGGCCGGGATTCTTTTCTCTTCTGCTGGCCCGTCTGGGGCATGACGTGGTCGCCTTCGACTACTCGGAAGGGATGCTTGAGCGCGCCGCGCAGAACGCCGCCGACGCGGGCGTGACCATTGCGCTGCGGCAGGGCGATGCGCAGAATCTTCCCTTTGCCGACGCGTCGTTCGATTTCATCGTGTCCCGCAATCTGACGTGGAATCTTGAGCAGCCGGAAAGGGCTTATGCCGAATGGCTGCGCGTGCTGAGACCGGGCGGGCGGCTGGTCAACTTCGACGGCAATCACTACCGCCATTTTTACAGCGAAGCCTACGCGGCGGAGAAAAAGCAGCCCGACTACACGGACGGGCATGACCCGGATTTCATGCTCGGCGTCGATCCTGCGCCCATCAACGACATTGCGGCCCGACTGCCCCTGAGCCGGGTCGACCGGCCGCAGTGGGACATGGCAACCCTGCTTGAACTCGGCGCGCGATGCGTGAGCGCCGACGTGGAACGGCGGCACTTCACGGACGAAGCGGGAAACGCCGTGTCCATCATCAGGAATTTCGTGGTCTCGGCGCAGAAGGAGGCGT
>UQZI01000073.1 GCA_900545555.1 uncultured Collinsella sp. | reverse complement strand
ACGCTGCAAACCCGCCAGAGCGGCAATCTGCCTTTCAACTTCGGCGGCATGACCAAAAGGTCAATGCCGCCTCGTTTCAAGGCACCTTGCTCGCTCTGGCGGGTTTTCGCTGTCGGTAATGAATCATCGGCTATTTCATTGCTGGTCACTATAAGATATTGCTTTGCGTTAAACGTAATTCGATTGTTTTGAGGGTAGGGGATTGATTTGGGTCGTACTGGGGATATGACGCCGCCTTTGCGTTGGCGGTTAGGTGTTGCTGGTGGGGTAGCGCTCGTTGTGTTGCTTGTTGACCAGTTGACCAAGCTTGCGGTTCGCGCCGTGGGCGATGCCCTGCAGATGACCGTTATTCCTGGCGTGATCGATTTCGTGTTTGTTCGCAATATCGGAGCCGCCTTTAGCATGGGTGAGGGCCATGGTATGGCTTTTGCCTTGCTGGCGCTAGCGGTCATTGTCGCCATTGCCGTGTACCTGGTTCGTGCACCTCAGCTCGCCCATCTTGAGGTTGTGGGCATGGCGATGGTTGCGGGCGGTGCTATCGGTAACGCGATCGATCGTTTGGCCTTTGGCTTCGTGACCGATTTTATTGCTACCACCTTCATCGACTTCCCCGTCTTCAATGTGGCCGATATCGGCATTACCTTGGGCGTCGTGCTCGCCCTCTTTGGCTACATGTTCTTGAGCCCGGCGGCCCGTGAGGTCGATGCGACCGCTGAGCTTAACGCCCGTGATGAGGCCCGCGCCAAGCGCAAAGCCAAACAACGTGGGGAGCGTGCCCGCAAGATTCGCGAAAGGAGCGAGCGCTAATGGCCGACATCCATATCCTTGTTGCCGACGATGCCGCTGGTCAGCGTCTTGACGCCTATCTGGGCGCTAATGACGGCTGCCCTACGCGCTCTGCCTGCGCGCATCTGATCGAGGGCGGTGCCGTTGCCGTCAACGGCGAGACATGCCTGTCAAAAAAGTATGCCGTGCGCTCCGGCGACCGTATTTCGGTCGATTTGCCCGAGCCGCACGATCCCACCGATGTGATTCCCGAGGCCATTCCCCTCGATATCCGCTACGAGGACGACTACCTCATCGTGCTCTCCAAGCAGCGCGGTCTGGTGTGCCATCCCGCCCATGGCCACGAGAGCGGCACCCTTGCGAACGCCTTGGTCTATCACTGTGGCATTGACCATCTGGGTACCGTGCAGGGCGAGGACCGCCCCGGCATCGTGCATCGCCTGGATCGTGACACCTCGGGCCTTATGCTCGCGGCAAAAGACGACGACACCCAGCGCGCGCTTCAGAATCTCATCCGCACGCGCACGCTCGACCGCCGCTACATTACGCTCGTCCACGGCCACATTGCCATGGACGAGGGCACCATTAACACCGGCATTGCCCGTTCTACGCGCGACCGTGTCAAGATGGCGGTTTCGGACGATCCTTTCGCGCGCCAGGCAATTACGACCTTTAGGGTCCTCGAGCGCTTCGATTCCACGCGTTTTGACGATGGCTATACGCTCGTCGAGTGCCACTTGTTTACGGGTCGCACGCATCAGATTCGCGTGCACATGCGCCATATCAACCACGCCTGCGTGGGCGATCCGCTCTACGGTAAGTGCGATGCGCGTGCCGACCAGGGTTTGACCAGGCAATTCCTCCATTCCTGGCGTGTGGCGTTCGATCATCCCGTGACGGGGGAGCGCATTGAGTGCCGCGATGAGCTGCCGTGGGATCTCGCCGCCGTTCTGGATGACCTAGCCCCGCGCTCGCTCGGCCGCACTGCCGCCGGCGACGAAATCGTTCCGCAGCTCGGTCTGCTCGAAGCCTAACCAGTATTAGGTGGTTTCTTGAACTCGGTTAGCCTACGGTAAGATATACGGTTGTTTAAGTAACGCGTTCTCGGGAGCCTGCATGCTCGCCTTTTTACAAACTAACACGCCCATCGTGATCTTTAATCAGATTGTGGTTACGCTACTCACGGTCTGCTTTCTGTACCAGGTGGTCTTCTTTGTCATTGGCGCTCTTCGTGGCGAGGTCGCGCCTCCCAAGGCCGAAAAACTCCACCGCTATGCCTTCTTTATCGCGGCGCATAACGAGGAGGCCGTGATCGCCAATCTCGTACGCTCTATCAAGGATCAGGACTATCCGTCCGAGCTCATCGAGGTCTTCGTGGTCGCCGATGCTTGCACCGACAACACGGCGCAGCTCGCGCGCGAGGCCGGTGCCATTGTTTACGAGCGCAATGACCTGGCCCGCAAGGGCAAGAGCTGGGTCATGGACTTTGGTTTCGATCGCATTCTCAACGAGTATCCCGACACGTTTGAGGGCTACTTTATCTTCGATGCCGACAATGTTATCTCCCGCGATTACGTCTCCAAGATGAATGATGCCTTTGACCAGGGCTTTCATGTGGTCACGAGCTATCGTAACTCCAAGAACTTCGGCAGTTCGTGGATTTCCTCTGCCAACGCCACCTGGTATTTGCGTGAGGCCCGCTTCCTCAACAACGCGCGTAATATCTGCAAGACGTCCTGCGCCGTCTCGGGCTCGGGCTACCTTATCTCCGCCAGTGTTATCGAGGGCATGCACGGCTGGCAGTTCCATACACTGACCGAGGACATCCAGTTCACCACGTTCTGCGCCATTCACGGCATCCGCATCGGTTATGCGCCGGCGGAGTTCTTTGACGAGCAGCCGGTGACGTTTAAGGCGTCCTGGAAACAGCGCATGCGCTGGACCAAGGGCTTCTACCAGGTCTTTTTTACCTACGGCAAGCATCTGGTCAAGTCGACGTTCCGCTATCATCGCTTTGCCGCATATGACATGTTTATGACCATCGCTCCGGGCATGCTGCTGTCCCTGATCTCCATGCTCGCCAATGCGACGTTCCTGATCGTGGGTGGCCTTTCGCATGGTTTCTTGGCTACCGAGGTCGAGATGCAGGCTTGTGCCGCCTCGCTTATCATGACGTTCGTGATGATGTACCAGACCTTCTTTATCCTGGCGCTGCTCACGACCATCTTTGAGTACAAGCACATTCATTGCGCTCAAAAGTGGCGTCTGGTGACCAACCTGTTTACCTTCCCGATCTTTATGTTCAGCTATATCCCCATCACGGTGGCTGCACTGTTCCTAAAGGTCGACTGGGTCCCGACGCAGCACGCCGTCAACGTTACCCTCGACGAGGTCATGCAAGGCGCCAAATAACCACCATCAAAACCACCACAAAGGGGGCAGGTACCTTTGTGGTGGTTTTTGTTTTTGAGAGGGCTGTACCGGGAGGTGTCCTGTGGTCTATATCCCGTTTTGGATTTGTATCTTTGCCGGCGCGGTGATTGATGCCCGTGAGCGGCGGTTTCCCAATGAGCTTGCCGGCGTGTGTGCGGTGGCGGCGCTTGCAGGCGTTTGGCTCGACAGAGGTGTTAACACGGCGCTTGACCACGCCGGTCTTGCGGTCATCGTGTACCTTTCTCTTGTGCTGACTGAGTCGCTTTGGCGGCGACATCGCCAAGCCCCCGGCATCGGCATGGGGGATGCCAAGGCGCTTTTCGCGCTTTGCACGGTCGATCCTCTAGGCGGCATCATGGCATTTGCCGTCGCGCTCCTGGTCCTTGCCCTCTCATGCCTCTTAACAAAATCGCGCTCCCTGCCATTGCTCCCGTTTTTGGTGCCGATTTTTGCCATAATCGAGGTCGTGGGCTGCACATTGTAACCGATTGCGCATCCTTCTTAAGGAGCATGCCATGGCAACTAATCAAGAAACGGCCGTCATTAAGGCGCGCATGGACCGTATTCCCTCGGCGTTGTCGCCCGAACTTTTCGAGCGCATTGCCACCGATCGTGCTTCGGGCTATGTCAATCCCTATCGCTGCAACGATGATCAGGTCATTCGTCGTATTGATCGCGCTGCCGACAAAGGCACGCTTATGCGTCCGGCGTTTATGCGCGATACCGAAAAGATTCTTCATCTTCCGGCGTACACGCGTTATGCAGGCAAAACGCAGGTCTTTAGCTTCCGCAGCAACGATGACCTGTCGCGCCGCGGTCTGCATGTGCAGCTTGTCTCGCGCATCGCTCGCGATATCGGTCGCGCCCTAGGTCTCAACTGCGATCTGATCGAGGCGATTGGCCTGGGCCATGACTTGGGACACACGCCTTTCGGCCATGCCGGTGAGCGCTTTCTCAACGATATCTATCACGAGCGTACCGGCCGCTTCTTTTTCCATAACGTGCAGTCGGTACGCGTGCTCGATGCGCTGTATGGCCGCAACGTGTCGCTCCAGACGCTCGATGGCGTTTTGTGCCATAACGGCGAGTACGAGCAGCGCGTGTTTGAGCTGTCACACATGGTATCCTTTGGCCAGTTCGACCGGACGGTTGAGGACTGTATCGCCACGGGCTATAGTTCGGTTGAGCACCTGCGCCCCATGACGCTTGAGGGCTGCGTGGTGCGTATCTCGGATATCCTCGCCTACGTCGGTCGCGATCGTCAGGACGCCATTGCGGCGGGCCTGCTCGACCCCGACGCTTTTGACGATGGTCGGGGCGGCGCCTACAACAGCTGGATCCTCACGCATGCTTCCATCGATATCGTCGAGCATAGCTACGGCAAGCCTCGTATCGAGATGAGCGAGGACTTGTTTGAAGAGATCCGCCGAGCCAAGCGCGAGAACTACGAGAAGATCTACAGCAAGGGCGGTATCGAGGGCGATTCCGAGGCGGAGCTGCGCGAGGCATTCGAAAAGCTCTACGACCGCTGCCTGCAAGATCTTAATAAAGGCGACGAGTCCTCGTACATCTTCAAGCATCATATTTCGCGCATTGAGCAGCAGCTTTCCTACTACGATCGTGCGTATGCCTGGCAGGACGACAAGGATCAAGCGGTGGTGGATTACATCGCGAGCATGACGGACGGCTATTTCTGCGAGCTGACGAGCAAGCTATTCCCCGGTCTGGAGTTTCCGCATCGTACCTATATTAACGAACGGTAGTTCGTATCTTTTCGGTATACTGTTCGTGGAAAACGTTTTTGATTGATGTACGGGATGGCTATGGACGACCTTTTTTCTGCTTCGACGCGTGAGCGTTCCTTTCAGAATGCGCCGCTTGCGGTGCGCATGCGTCCCAATTCGCTCGACGAGTATGTGGGCCAGCAAAAGGCCGTCGGTAAGGGCTCATGGTTGCGTGCCGCGATTGAGCATGACGTGCTGTCAAGTGTGATTCTGTACGGGCCGGCTGGTACGGGCAAGACGACGCTGGCCCACATTATCGCCAACCATACCAAGAGTGAGTTTGTCGAGGTCAGCGCCGTGACGGGCACCGTAAAGGACCTGCGTCGCGTGATCGACGAGGCAAAGACGCGCCTGAATACGTATGACCGCCGTACCATCTTGTTCATCGACGAGATCCACCGTTTTTCGAAGTCACAGCAGGATGCCCTGCTGCATGCCGTTGAGAACCGTACCGTCATTATGATTGGCGCCACGACCGAGAATCCGTACTTCGAGGTCAACTCCGCGCTGTTGTCGCGTGGGCGCGTGGTAGAGCTTGAGCACTTGAAAGACGAGGATATCGCCACGCTCATTGAGCGTGCGCTCGAGGCACCGCAGGGTTTAAACGGTAGGTTCTCGGCCGATGAGGATACCGTCAAGACCATTTGCACGCTGGCCGCGGGTGATGCGCGCTCGGCTCTGACGACCCTTGAGCTTGCGAGCGAGATTGCCGTCACGCGTCCCGATACCGAGGGAACGCCAGCGCCGGCGGCGGGGGAGCGTTATCCCATCACCGTGGATGACGTTAAGATTGCCAATCCACGCCGAGGTTTTTCGTATGACAAAAACGGCGACATGCACTATGACATTATCAGCGCGTTCATCAAGTCTATGCGCGGTAGCGACCCCGATGCCACGATCTACTGGCTTGCGCGCATGATCGATGCGGGGGAGGATCCCAAGTTTATCGCCCGACGCATCATGATTCAGGCTTCCGAGGATGTTGGCAATGCCGATCCACAGGCGCTGCTGGTGGCACATGCCGCATTTACATCTGCCGAGGTCATTGGCTATCCCGAGTGTCGCATCAACCTGGCACAGGCTGCGCTCTATGTGTGCCTGGCGCCTAAGTCTAATGCGTGCGAGGCCTCGATCGATGCGGCGCTGGCCGATATCCACAGCAGTGGTCTTCGCGAGGTGCCTAGCTACCTGCGCGATCGCCATCGCCCGGGCAGCGATGAGTACGGTGTGTACAAGTATCCGCACGATTATCCCGAAGGCTGGGTCGATCAGCGCTATTTGCCCGAGGGGCTGGAGCGCGGTGCGTTTTGGCAGCCTGCCGGCCGCGGCTGGGAAGAGTGGCGCGTAGAGCAAAGCGAGCGCGACCGTAGCGGGAATGCTCCGAAGTAGCTGCTGATTATTTTGTCCCACGATCTCACACTTGGCATGTTCGGTCCCCTTTGGGGTACCATGAAGAGCGTCTGTATTTCGATTCATTTGGGAGGCTTGTATGAGTCCCATTCAAATCGCCTTGCTGCTACTTGCCGTTGCCGGCGTGTGGGCTGTTATCGAGCTCGCGCTCACGCTGCGCAAGACGCGCACCGTCGTTGATTCGCTCGACAAGACGGTGGGCGACCTCAACAACACGCTCGCCGAGGCACAGCCCGTGGTGGCAAAGCTTGATGGCGCCGTTGACGAGCTTACGCCGGCACTTGCCCAGATGGAGCCGCTCCTCAAGTCGAGCAAGACTGCCGTTGATGCTCTGACGTCTAACCTCGTTGAGGTTGAGGCGGTCGTTCGCGACATTTCTCAGGTCACGGGCAGTGTGGCCGAGGCCAGCAATGCCGTGTCGAGCGTGACCGACTCTGCGGCCGGTGCCGTGCAGAAACTATTTAACAAGGTGAAGGCTCCTGCAGCCGACGCCGATCGCAAGCTCGCCACTGACGCCGAGGCCGAACAGCCTACCGAGCACGTTCTGATTGGTGAGGCTGAGGACGAGGCCGCCGATGGTGCAGATACGGCTCAGAAGCCCGCAGCCAAGCCTGCTCAGTATTACACCTATACGCCCGCCGAGACCTCCGAGGAGTCCTGCGATGAGTAGCGAAGCAACCTGCCCCATTACGCTGAGCGTTGCCGGTGATCCGCGTCTCGCGCGCTTGGTGCGCATGACGGCCGCCAACGTCGGCGCCCTGTGCTCTATGTCCGTCGATCGCATCGAGGACATTCGTATGGCTGCCGAAGAAGCCTTCATCTTTGGCTGCACGGCTGTTGATTCCGACGATATCTCGATCAAATTCGATGTCGACGAATCGCATGTGGGCATGATCTTTACCTTTGGCGACCAGGCGACTGTCGATGAGGATGACCAGGCTGCTGTGTATGCCGAACTCATTCTTGCAAGCGTGTGCGATTCCTACGAAAAGACCGTGGCGCCCCTGACGCTTTCCCTCGACCTCAAGGCGGATATCTAATATGACCGAACGTTCCCGGAGCGGTAAGACCGCTTGGGACAAGGAGAAAACCCGCGAGCTGTTTCGTCGCTACAAGGAGACCGGTGATCCGGATGCCCGCGAGCAACTCGTCATGTCCCACATGAACCTGGTAAGGTTTCTTGCCAACAAATTTAAGAACCGCGGTGAGCCGCTCGATGACCTTTTGCAGGTCGGCTATCTGGGCTTGCTCAAGGCCATCGACCGCTTTGACCCTGAGCGCGGGCTCGAGTTCACCACGTTTGCTACACCTACTATTCTGGGAGAGATTAAGCGCCACTTCCGCGACAAGGGCTGGAGCGTGCGCGTGCCGCGTCGTCTGCAGGAGCTCTCGGCCAAGGTTAACCAAGCCACCGATAAGCTCACCAACGAGCTACAGCGTTCTCCTAAGGTTGAGGAAATCGCCGAATACCTGGACGTAACCGTCGACGAGGTGCTCGAAGCCATGGAATCGTCCTCGGCCTACACCTCGGTACCCATCGAGGCCCCCGGTGCGTCCGATTCCGACGATGCGCCTTCGATTCTCGACCGCTATGCTGACGACGACAACGAGCTCGACTTTACCGATGACCGTCTGGTGATTGAGGAGGCCATTCGCGATTTCTCGCCGCGCGAGCGCGAGGTGATCGAGCTGCGCTTTGTGAAGGGCATGACCCAGATCGAGATCGCCAAGAAGCTGGGCATCTCCCAGGTGCAGGTTTCGCGTCTGCTGCGCCGCACGCTTAAGAAGATTCAAGATAAGATCGACCCCGACGGAGTGATGGTTCGTTCATGAGTGAGCACCCTCAACAAACCGATCGCGCGCTGCGTGACACCCGCATTCTGACGCTGCGCATTTGGGCCGTCGTCGGCTGCATCGTGATCGCTGCCGTCATCTTTAACCTCATGGGGATTCTGGCGCCGGTTATTGAGTTTCTGGCCGTCGGCTCCATTATTGCCTTTGTAATGTCGCCGATTACCAACTGGCTTGAGCATCATGGGGTGGGCCGCGGCATCGGCTCGCTTATCGCGCTCATTGTAGTCGTAGCCGTGCTCGTCGGTGTCGTCTGTATCCTGTCGCCGATTCTCTTTGGCCAGATCATGGAAGTCCTGAGCCGCCTGCCTGAGCAGCTACGTGTTGCGGGCAGCGACCTTAATGAGATGATCTCGCGCGCCAAGACGCTCAACAACACGCCGGTCAAGGAGTACCTGGACGATAACCTTTCTTCGCTCGTTACGGTGGCGTCCAAATATGTCTCACAGATTGCCGCCGAGCTCGGCCGCGGCGTGTTCCCGCTTATCACCAACACGGCCTCACAGCTGTTCGTGATCTTTTTGGGTCTGGTGCTTGCCTATTGGCTTGCCTGCGATTATCCCCGTATGCACCACGAGGTCTGCACCATCATCGGTCAGGAAAAGGAAACCTCGTACCGCTTTATGGTCGCGATTCTTTCGCGCTCAGTCGGCGGTTACATGCGTGGCATGGTCGTGACGTCCATCTGCGGTGGCATCCTTGCCTTTATCGGCTTTACGATCATCGGGCATCCGTATGCGGCACTCATGGCCATCTTTACCGGCATCATGCACTTGGTCCCGGTTGTCGGTCCCTGGGTGAGCGCGGCGATTGCCACGGTGCTCGGTTTCATGTTCAGCCCCATGCTGGCGTTATGGACCTTGGTTGTGACCATGGTGGCTCAAAATGTCACCGATAACGTCATTTCGCCTAAGGTCATGCAGAGCTCGGTCCAGGTGCATCCCATCATGAGCCTCACGGCCCTTGTTATTGGCTCGGCACTCATGGGTCCCATCGGCATGGTCATCGCCATCCCGCTGTGCGCGGCCCTCAAGGGTATCTTCGTGTACTACTTCGAAAACGAGACCGGCCGCCAGCTCGTTGCCTACGAAGGCGCCGTGTTTAAGGGTACGCCGTATCGCGATGCCGAGGGCAACCCGGTCGCCGCCTATGACGCGCTTGGCGACGACACGTTCATCTATGAGTCCGAGCTCATCGGCAATGAGACCGCGCCCGAGGCCAAGGCCATGCCCAAGCCCGAGCTCGATAATTCATGGATCAAGCTCTCGGGTCTTCAGCCCGACGCGACGGGTTTCTTCAAGAACCCCTTCGCCAAGGACGACGATTCCAATACGGACGACGACACCAAAACCGGCATCGACGGCTCCATGGATAATTCGGATTCCTAAGAGGCCCTGTTAGCGTTTTTTGATGTTGTAAAAGACAAGAAACACGAGCAAAGCGATTGATAAGGGGCCGGCTACATAGAAATAGAGAACGTCAATTGCGCGTAGAGGGCAACAGGCCTTATCGCCGGACATTACTGCATATAATACGTAGCCAAATGCTGGTTGGTTTGAATACCAGTGGGAGAAGGCCAAGAGCGCTAAAAGTGCTACAACCAGAAGTGCATTCAGGATAAATCGTTTGGTATTCATCGGTCGCTCCTTCCGGATGATTCTTATATAGTATTTTCATATTAAAAAAACAGTTAATCCTAAGACTAACTACTTTGTGTGTATGGATATAAAATTGTCAAACTGAAATTTTGTTATTTCATTTTTTCTTGACATTCGCTACATTCTTTATCGTGAATAGAAATAATGCCACCGCATTTAGGACAAGTATATTTTATTTTCTGCTGTTCCATGAAATGTTCCAAACCATGTCCTTGAACAAAACGGCTATTTTCTATAAGACTTGCTTGATACCGTTTATTATAGCTTTTTTCAAGATTTTTAATCAACTTACATGGATATTCAGCACATTCAAAACAATAGGATAACGATTTTCCTTTGATGCAATCCTTTATTTTGCATTTACGACAATGTTCTGGTTTCCCTTTATCACTATTCAAGCACCCAGAACAAGGTTTTTTATTGTAACAGTGCTTATAACAAACCTTACAATTCATTCCGCATGGGGCAAACATGCTTATATCAATTTTTTCTTTTGACATTTTCATAGTTGTTTGCTCCTTTCATTTTGGGTATAAAAATAGCACTCCAATAAGAACGGCTGGAAATAGAAAAGGAACGTCATTTTAGGCGTTCCATA
>UQZI01000072.1 GCA_900545555.1 uncultured Collinsella sp. | reverse complement strand
GCTGGCCAGCACCTCCCCGTCGCGGTCGATCAGGCAGGCCCAGTGCGATGACTTGCCGACGTCCAGGCCGAGCACGGCCGCGGGCCTGGTGGATGGCGCTTTCACGGTGGTATCCTTCCGGTAGTCGTTCGACCGGATGGCCTCCCCCTAGGCACTCACATTACCAGCCGCGGCGCCTGCCCGGCACTTTCCTATCAGCCGTCGGGGGCGGCGCGTCCCGCGCCGGCAGCACCCAACGGGCCCTCTCGGGGGCAGGGACGTTCGGCCGTGCGCGGGCGCCCGGTCGGCGGCCCGTTCTGGGCGCGCCTCAATCGTAGCCCGAGACGGTCCCGGGCTGACAATTTCGACTGTAATGGACGTTCTTGTTTGACTGGTCATTTAAGTACGTCCCCAATGAGTGCCCCATGCGTTCCCAGGGGACCCAAAATGAGGGTGGATAATCTGCCATTTTTGGCCTGTGTGCGGGCTTAAAGTGGGAGATCATCCACCCTCGTCATTTTGGCATTTGGGGACGTTCCTTTTGTGCCGGCACTTGGGGACAGTCCTTGCCGAATGTGGCCTCGCTGCTTGCTACGCGACGGTCACGGCAACCTGGGCGTAGCGGGTGCAGGGGCGCTCGGCGCGCGTCTGCACGCTGAGGGTGAGCACGAAGCGGTCGCCTGGTCGTGCGTCGGCGGGCACGACGAAGGCGGTGTCCACCGTGCATTCTTGCCAAAGCGACAGATCTTGGGCGCCCGCATAGCTCGACGGGCCCACGGCGACATCCCAATGTGCGTCGAAGCCGCGGTCGTCGGGGTCGACAATCGTCGCTGCAAGGGCGACGCGCTCGCTAGCAGCGGCGCTACGGTCGGCCGTAACCTCGACAACATACGCCGGATGCGAGCAGACTGCCGGATCGTGGGCACACCATTGCGCGCGGGCGGCAAAGTCTTCCTGATAAGCGCGCAGGTAGGGATTGGGATTGTCGTCTGCGGGCGTGCTGATAGCGGCAAAACCGGCGGGCGCGTTTGCATCAGGATGCCCATCAAGAAACATGCGGCCGAGCAGTGTGTCGAAGCCGCGGTCGTCGATACCGCGCAGGCCAAACGGCAGCAGCGGAATATAGGTCATGCTGTCACCTTCGGCCATAAAGTCGCCGCGCTCAAACTGCATCGCGGGCATGCCTTCCAGACCCCAATCCAGACGGGCATGCTTGCCAAACTGAAAGCGCTCGGGCTCGTTTTCGTAGACCTTGCCATCGCCATAGAGCATATAGCGCGCCATGAAGGGGCCGTTGCCCTGCGTGAGGTTCTGTGCAGGCCAAGGAGCCTTAAACAGCGGCAGCGTATCGGGCTGAGCCGTCTTGGCGTCGACATAGCCGCCATACATATAGGGCACACGCCAAAAGACGAGCTTGGGAAAGAGCTCGCGCCCATGGTCGAGCCATGAGTTGTCCTGGCCCACGCCATCGGCAACACCCATCACGCGAACCTTCTTGTACACGCGCTCGCGCACGGCGTCCCACTCGGGCGTGTTCCGCCATTGCTCGGCTATGGACATGAGCGCGCGGACGATAGTATTCATGCCGCCCCAGGAGAGGAGCCACAGCGTGCGCGGGTCGTCGTCCATGATGGCGCGGGCGATGACGTGCGAGCCGGGCGTCTCCTCGCGAACGTCGCCCTCAAAGGCAACGTTGCCCACATAGGTGCGCTCGATCATCTGCGCGGGCGTGGGGAAGGACGGCTCGCCGGCGGCAGCGGCGTTGGCGTTAAGCGTGGGCCAAGCGTCCGAATACTCGTTGCTCCACAGGCTTTCGATCCAACCCTCGGGGAATGGGCGGTACTCCATGAGCGAGCCAGCTTCGGGGTCGGGCTCGTGCGGAACGACGTCCCAGGTATAGGAGCGCACGCCTTTGGTGCGCCAATGCGGGTTCACCTCGCCCAGTGTATGGAAGCCATCGCCAAGAAAGTGATACTGCGAAGCCGTGTACACCACAGCCTGCACGTCGAGCAAATTAAGATACAGAGACAAATGAACCAGAGAGTTCATATCATCGACTTCCATATCAGTAGTAACAATCACTCGAGTTAAATTCCGAGACACAAGAACAGCTCCAACCAAGATCTTTTCAGCCAGTTACGCGCAAGGCAAGACGGGACCCACGCCCCCATCGCCACCGACCCGGCGGCCCGCCGGAAGCGCCCGGCCAGGGCTAACGACAATGGCAATGCAGCGGGGACCGGGGCTTAGCTTTGCAAACATTCCGCAGGGGGCATGGGCCGGCGCAGCGCGAAGCGCAAAGCGCCGACCCATGCATGCCCGAGGACGTTTGCAAAGCTAAGCCCCGGTCCCCGCGCTGGGACGGCTACCTCTCGACCCTGGCCGACCACTCCCAGCAGCCCACCGGCTCGCCGTCGATGAGTACGTTGCCCCCGTCGAAGTCTTGATAACACAGGTCGTTGAACTGGTGGATCCACACGCCGTGGTTGAACGTCTTCTTGGCCGAGCCATCGGCTTCGCGATACACGCCGGTCAGGTCCTCGACATGGCTAAAGTAGGTGAGGTGCACGTTGGCGCCCGCCCCGCGCAAGCGCGCGAACAACGGCAGCACCGTCTGCTGCGGGCACACGAGCTCGTCGCCCTTGGAGTGCGTAAACCACAGCGGCGTCTTGGAGAGTGCGGCCACGTCCTCGTCCGTGGCGTTGTACCACGGCGCGCAGCAGGGAAGGCCCGCAGCGAAGAAATCGGGGTAGTCGGCGCACAGGCGCAGGGTCATAAAGCCGCCGTTGGAAAGGCCGGCGACCACGATGCGATCGGTGTCGATGCGGTCGGCATGCTCGGCGACAAACTCGTCGATGAGCGCCTTGAGCACGGGGGAGTAGATGCTCTGGTTGGAGCGACCGAGCTGCTCGACGCCGTTGTCCATCCAAAACGTGGGCGACTGCGGCACGAGCACCCAGGCAAAGCCGCCAAAGTAGCGCTGGATTTGTTTTTGCGAGAGCGCTGTCACGCGGTTGCCGGTGTAGGCACGCGTGACGCCTTCGCCCTGCGTGGCGCCCTTGCCCTCGCCGGCGCCGTGCAGGTACACGATCAGCGGCGCCTTTTCGACGGCGGGCGTGTCCTTGGGAGCAAACGGGTTGAAGAGCGCGGAGTCAGCGGGCTCAAAGCTCGGCTCAAAATAGCCGTACTCGAGCGCGATGCCGTCGACGGGCGTCTGCTGCACGGCGTTATGCCAGCCCTTGAGCGCGGGACAGATGTCGCCGCGGCTGCGATCGAAGACGAGGCCCGCGGTGGGGTCGTCGCCGTCTTCGCCCGGGAGCGCCACAAGCTGCGTCACGCGCAGGCGGTTCTCTATATAGCGCGAACCCAGCACGCCACCCTCGATCTCTTTGGTGAGACGCACCTCGGGCGTCTCGAGCGCTACGTGTGTGCCCTTGGGCAGGCGCTGGCCGTTCTCATCACAGGGGTAGGCGGCGAGCACCGGCACGTAGCCCACGGAGGGTGCCGCGTGATCGGCGCCGTGCTCCTTGCGCATCAGGACCTCGCCGGCGCGTTCGTGGCGGGCACAGTAGATATTGAACGTGTGCTCGTTCACGTCGTTGGCGCGCACGGTACAGGGCAGGTCGAGTACGACCTTGCTGATCCAGGGGCCAAAATCGCCCAGCGTGGTGACGGTTGCGTAGGTACACGATTTGAGTTCCATGAGCTACTCCTTTGTGCCGCAAGTACTAAACAAGGGCGGCAATACAGACTAAACATGTTTAGTTTAATGCAGAACTGTAGAATGAGCAGATGAACTCGGTAAACGGTAAAACTGAACACGCAATGAACTACTAAACAGACGTTTACTATTAACTAGCAGGACTTTTGTTGATGAGCTAGCTCGTTACCGAGGTGTTTATCAAAATAAAAGCCCACGTAAATAGCCATATATCAATATCTGGCCAAATAGACATCTTCTACCGTCTAAATACGCTTACCCCCCATTTTCTACCGTTCACCGGACTTCAGACGGCAAAATTGCCACAAATCAGGCACTCCGTGTAAACTAAAGCACGTAAACGTTCAGTAAACAAATTGTTTACCGCAACGTTAAAGCCCGGGCCGCCGTAAGGGGTTATAGCGGTAAGGGTCCATGCAAGTCGCGGCGTTAGGTACGCCGCATAATTATTGAGGAGGGGTCCCATGGCAGACAACAAGCAGATTGCCACCGAGGTCCTCGAGCTCGTTGGCGGCGCCGAGAACGTCAAGATCGCCACCAACTGCATGACGCGTCTGCGCCTTACGCTCAAGGACAACAACAAGGCCGAGGTCGAGAAGATCAAGAAGATCAAGGGCGTTTTGGGTTGCCAGTTCTCCGGCAGCCAGCTCCAGGTCATCATCGGCCAGAACGTGCCCAAGGTTCTTGAAGAGTTTGTCGCCATCTCCGGTGTTACACGCGGTGCCGCCGTTGACGAGAACCTCGACGACGCTCCCAAGGAGAAGCTCACGCTCAAGGGTATCGGCAATGCGATTCTCGACTACCTTTCCGGCACGATGGTCCAGCTTATCCCGCTGGTTATGGCTGCTGGTCTGTTCCGTACCTTTGCTGTCGTCCTCGGTCCGCAGGTATTCGGTCTTCTGTCTGAAACCGATCCCACGTACACGTTCTTTAATACCACGTTGTACGAGGCCGGCTTTTACTTCCTGCCAATCTACCTGGGATATGCAGCCGCAAAGAAGCTCGGCACCAACCCGATGCTCGGCCTGCTCTGCGGTGGCATCCTTGTTGCCCCGAGCATTGTCTCGGCTGCTGCCGAGGGCTCGATGATGAGCGTTTACGGTATCCAGATCGCTGCTGCTAACTATTCGCAGACGGTTCTGCCCATCATGCTCACCGTGCCTGTGCTCTATGTGGTTGAAAAGTTCATGAAGAAGCATGTGCCCGACGTTCTGTCCACGCTCTTCACCCCCTTCTTCACCATGATCGTCGTCGTCCCCATCATGTTCCTGTGCCTCGCTCCTATCGGTGACCTGCTCGGCCAGGGCGTTGCTGCCGTCCTCTTCGGCCTGCAGAACTTCGGCGGTGTGTTTACCATCCTCGCCATGGTGATCCTTGGTGCCTTCTGGCAGCTGTTCGTCGTTGCCGGCATGCACATGCCGGTCCTCATGATCGCCATGGTCCACATCATGCAGGTTGGTTACGACCCCTTCCTGTTCGTTGCTACTAACTGCGCCATGACCGCCGTTTGGGGCTGTGCCATCGGTGCCTTCCTCCGCATCCGCAATAAGGAGGAGAAGGGCCTGTGCGCCGGCTACGTCGTCTCCGCACTCCTCGGTGGCGTTACCGAGCCTGCGCTCTTCGGTACCGTGCTTCGTTTCCGTCGCACCATGATCGGCATGATTATCGGTGGTGCCGCTGGCGCCCTCGTCTCCGCGCTGCTCCACGTTACTCTCTACGTTGGTGCTATGGCCACGAACTTCCTGGTATTCCTTTGTTACCTCCAGGGTGGTCTCGAGAACACCATCTGTGCCGTTGCCGGCCTGGCTGTCGCGTGCATCGTGTCCGCCGTCGTGGTTTACTTCACTGGCTTCTCCAAGGAGGAGCTCGCCGAGATGGAGGCCTAGTCGCCCCGGCCTTGGTCTAAATAAGACCCCCTACACGACAGGGCCCCGCTTGGCATAAGCCCGGCGGGGCCTTCCTGTAGACTTTTTAGGAGAGACGTAAGGGCCCTGTGCTTCGCGTGCGCTCAATTTGAGCTGAGCAACTGCAGCCGCAGACCCTACTGTGATAATGCGACAGGCGACTTCTTTACCTCCCTCCTAGCAAGTCTCCCCAAGAGAAAGGTGCCATATGAGCTTGGGAAAACTGACCGTCAATACCCGTGAGGACGGGTTCCTCTGCGACGGCAAGCCGTTCTTTTGGTTTGCCGATACGTGCTGGAGTGCATTCACGAGCATCACCGAGGTGGATTGGGACTACTACCTGACCCGCCGTGCCGAGCAGGGCATGAACGTGCTGCAGATCAACACCCTGCCGCAGTGGGACCGCTGCCTGCCCGATCTGGGTATCTGGCCCTACGCGAGCGAGGACGGCGTTCACTTTGACTGGAACGCGCCCAACCAGGAGTACTGGGACCGCGCCCGCCGCATGTGCGAGGCAGCTGTGGAGCACGGCATTCGCCCGGCGCTCGTGCTCATGTGGTGTAACTACGTGCCCGGTACCTGGGGCGCCAAGATTGCCGAGCGTTGCGGTGCCGAGATTATGCCGCGCGAGGAGGTTCGCGCCCACGTTGCGCGTGTCGTCGAGAACCTGGGCGAGTTCGACCCCGTCTACGTGGTGACGGGCGATACCGACTTTGCCAGTGGCGAGGCGATTGCCTATTACGAGGAGGCGCTCGACGAGGCCGCCAAACTGGCGCCCGAGGCCCTGCGCACCATGCACATCAACCGCGGCAACCGCAGCCTGCCCATGCAGTTTGCCAAGCGCCTGGACTTTTACATGTTCCAGCCCGGGCACAACTACGAGGGTCAGCCCGAGGCCTGGAAGCTCCCCGAGGACTTCCGCGCCAACTATCCCAAGCGCCCGATGGTCAACTCCGAGCCCTGCTACGAGCAGATGGGTGCGTCGCGCAACGTGTACTGGCGTTTTACCGCACAGGATTGCCGTGCAAGCGTGTGGTCGAGCATCCTGGCCGGTGCTTCGGCGGGCATTACCTACGGCGCGCACGGCGTGTGGAACTGGCAGACGTCGCGCAGCCAGGGTTCGGTCCTTGGCGAGGGCTTTGACATGCCGTTCCGCTGGCAAGAGTGCCTGCAGTTTGCGGGCGTGTGGGACTTTGGCCTGATCGAGCACGTGCTGCGCGGTCTGGGCGCCACGAGTGCTGACAACGCAGCGGCCGTGGTTCCGGCGCAGGAGCTGCTCGACGACGCGCGCGAGGCCATCCGCGTGGCACGCGTGGGCGAGCGCGTGGTGGTCTACCTGCCGAGGACCACGGCCGTCAAGCTCAAGCTCGAGGGCGGCGCCACCGCCTGGAGCGCTGCGGCGTTTGACCTGGAAACCAAGCGCGTGGCAAATCTGCCGGTTGTGCCCGTCGACGGTGCCGTGCGCGTGGCCCAGCACCCCTTTGAACACGACGCACTCCTGGTGGTCTCGCCTGCTCAGTAGCGCGCAGCTCCAAGCCTAGTCGTTGGGGACGTTCTTGTTTGACTAGTCGTTTAAGAACGTCCCCGGAGCACTCATTGGGGACAGACTTAAATGAGTGCCCACAGAATGAGGGTGGATAATCTCCCGTTTTTGGCCTGCATGCGGGCTTAAAGTGGGAGATTATCCACTCTCGTTATTTGAGTGTCCAAAAATCCTCGCTCGGCCTATTTGAGCCCCGGGAGGCGGGTGTAGGGAAACGAGCGCTCGAGGAACTCGGCGCAGCGGGCGTAATCTTTGGCAAAGTAGCTGCTATAGAGCGAATCGAGCACGTATTGCACAGCGATGTGGCTGGCGAACTGCGTGATGCGGTGCGTCATGCTCTCGTGGTCGCTCACCGTGAGATAGGCGGCAAAGCCGGGGTGAATGCGGGCGCAGTATGGCGTGCCGATGACGATGACCGGGACATGTCGACTGCTGAGGATCGGCAAGATGTCCTTGAGGTTGGGGGCAAGGCCACTGTAGGAGATGACGATCGCCACATGATCGGGGTCCGAGGCGAGCGCCGTGCGCACCTGGGCCTCGACACTGTCATAGCACGTCGCGCTTTTACCGGCGGAGAGCAGGCGATCGCGGAACATTCCCGCTGGATACAGGTTATGTGAGCCCGTGTAGATATCCACGCTGCTGGCGCGCAAGATGAGCTTGGCGGCGTAGTCGAGCTGCGCGGGGTCGAGCAGCTCCTGCGTTTCGGCCAATGTGGTCTGGTAGAGACCCTCCATGCGTTCCATTATCTGTGCAGGGGTGGAGGTGGCATCAAAGGGAAAGTCGATATCCACCTCGGGGGCGGAGTCTGCGTACGAGGCTGCGCGCACCAGCTCGACCTTGAGCTCCTTGAAGCCCTCAAGGCCGAGCTTTTTGCAAAAGCGGTGGATGCTCGCAACGGAGACATTGGCCTGGCGCGCAAATTCCTTGATGGAGAGCCCGCGAACGTTCTCGCCCATGGCGAGAACCGTCTGCCCGAGCTGCTGCTCGGTGGGGGTGAGCCCCTTGCCCTGGGTGATTTTGCGCTTGATATCCATATGGCTCCCATGCATTCGTATCGCGATGTATCAATCATAACGGTAAATAAAACGCCCGGCTTGGCTGGGGAAAGCAAGCCGGGTGTCTCGTAAGGGGCTGTTGCGCGGGGTCGTTACCCGAGCACGCGGACGGGACCGAGCAGGCCGCTGGGCTCGGAGGGCTCGGTCATGCCGAACATGTCGGGGATGGCGTGGTCGAGGGTGTTGATCACATCGATCGTGAGCCCGTGCTCGCCGGCGGCAAGGGTGCCGAGCTCAAAGCGGCATGGCGGACAGATGCGCGTGCCGAGGAGCGTGCCGTCGAGGGTGACGGTTGCGGTCTCAAAGACCTCGCCGAGATCGAGCGCGGCGCTGGTGAGGCCCTTGTCAACGCTGAAGCTTGCCTGGTAGCGGAAGGTGCCCGCCTTGCCGGGGAACTCGGCAAAGGATAGATCGTGCAGGTCTGCAAGCTCAACGGGCTCGTCAAAGGCATCGGCGCCGGGGGCGGAGAAGGCGACCGTCCAGGGCCCCTCGATGCATGCGGCTTCGTCTCCAGCGGCTGCCGCGCCAGCGGAACCTGCGGCCCCGAGCACCACGATGCAGCTCTCGTAGGGCGCAAGTTCGAGCGTGCCCTCAAAGGCGACAGGCTCCCTGTCGTTGAGCAGATCGAGGCGCGCGCCTGCAACGGGCGTGCTGTCGGCAAACGCAATCTGAGTGGAGATGCCCTGCTTAGGATGCTCGTTTACCAGCATGAGGTAGCTCTCGCCGGCGCGGTCGTAGCGAAGTGCGCGCAGCCACGGCTGCGGCTCGGTGCACACCACGGTTTGCATGCCGGCCGCGCCGAGCACGCTCGCAAGCTCAGAAGTGGCAACAACGCAAACGCCTGCAAGCTCGTTGGCCTCCACGGGGGCAAAGCCCGCGCGGCTGGCAGCTTCGCCGTCATAGCGCTTGCTCGGCATCCTGTCCAGGGCGTACACGCCAACGCCTGCGGCCGCGGCGCGCGTGGCAAAGTCGAGCACGGCCCCGCCGACATATTCGGCACCGGGCATCACCAGGCAGCGGTACGCCTGGCCGTTCACACTAAAGCTGCTGCCGTCTGCGGCGACTCCCACGGTATAGCGCTCGGCATCTTCAAACGCCTCGGCCGGCACAATGTCAAAGTCAATTTGCGCGCGCACAAGCTCGGCGGCGGCATGCTGCATAAACGAGGCCTCGCCCGCCCATTCGGCATCGGCATGGTACAGAAGCGCCACCGGCGTGGCAACCCGCCCGCCCGAAAGCAGGCTCGAGGTGCGGTTCATGTAGCTCATGAGCTTGCCAAAGTGCGCAAACTGGGGGTTCTGGCCGTGCGCGTAAAAGTGCGGCGGGCAGTCGAAGTCGGGGAAGGCAGCCATGCTAAAGGCGTGCGGCACAAACCAGTTGACGCCGCGCACCATAAAGTGGTCGGCGATCCACTTCATCTCGCGCAGGCCCTCGTGCCAGCCAAAGGCGCCAAAGACCTCGGCCATGCAGCGGCCCTGCTTTTTGGGGTCGAGATGCGCCGCCGAGGAGCCAAGCTTGGGTAGTACGTAATTATAGAACTCCAGGTCCCACACGCCGCGGCCATAGGAGTGGAACCCCTGGTCCATGCCGGGGACGAGCTGGTTGATCACGATGTCCACGCCCGCCATGTCCTGGCCGCCCACGGCGCGGAAGTAGTGCCCGGCGCCCACGCCCAGGCGCGCGTGGCAGTCCTTGTCCTCGATCACGTGGCCGATATACTGCACGCCGTGCTCGCGGCACCAGTCGCCGAGCTGGTCGCAGAAGCACTCCTTGTAGAGCGTGCTCGCGATGTCCATATAGACGTGGCGTACGTGCGCGCCGGCCGGCTCGCGGTCCCACAGGTGCGGGAGCTCGGCCAGGTAGCGCTCGCCCAGTGCCGCGCGCAGGCGACGCTCAAGCTCGGCCGACCAGGGTAGGGGCGCGGTGGCCTTGCCGATGAGCGTGTCCGAGATGCCATCGGGGCCCGTGGTGCCCTTCTCGTTGGCAAATCCGGGCTCATCGGAGAAAAAGCCCAGGATGGTCTTGCCAAACTCATCGCCCAGATGCGTAAAGTGCGGCTCGTACACAGCGTCGATGAGCTGTGCCACCGAGGCGCGGTCGACCATGTTGATGTAGCCCTCGTTGTAGGAGGTCTTGCCGCTCGTGAACATCACGCACGCCTGCGTGATGCCGGCCGGCGCGTCAAAGACCAGGCGGCAGGGTATGCCGTGCTCGTCCTCGATGACGCTGTGCTCTACCTCGACGGCGTGCCCTTCCTGCATAAACGTTACGCCATAGAAGCGCTCCGTCTTGTCGAACAGGTTGGTGAGCACGATGCTCGCCTGTGGCGTGGGACCCACCACGTCGATGGTGCGGTGGGTGAGAACGATCTTGCGAAGCTCGGGTGCGGCTTCCTTGACGGCGCCGTTGGCGTATCCGGTGGGAAAGTGTGCGTCGTCCAGGATCCAAATCTTGAGGCCCAGCTGCTTGCACGTGTCGACCACAAAGCGCAGGTCGCGCCACCAGCCCTCGCCGCAAAAATCGGGGTGCGGGCGGCTCTCGAGGCAGACCTCGTGGATATCGGCTCCGGCGATCTTTTCCAGATACTCGGCAATGGTCTTATGGCTCTCGCCCTTCATCC
>UQZI01000071.1 GCA_900545555.1 uncultured Collinsella sp. | reverse complement strand
CTGCGCCAACTACCACGGCTTGGGGCCGGAATATATTCGGCTGGCCGTCAAGCGACACGAGGAGAATGAAACGCTGATTGCAACACTTCAGGATATTTTGAAGGAGGGCTGACATGGCAAAGAACATTATGATCCAGGGCACCATGTCCAATGCTGGCAAGAGCCTGCTGGCAGCGGGGCTGTGCCGCGTACTGCGGCAGGACGGCCTGCGGGTGGCCCCCTTCAAGAGCCAGAACATGGCCCTCAACAGCTTTATCACCGACGACGGCCTGGAGATGGGCCGCGCCCAGGCGGCGCAGGCGGAGGCCGCAGGCCTGGAGCCGGACGTGCGCATGAACCCGATCCTGCTCAAGCCCTCCAGCGACACGGGCAGCCAGGTCATCGTCCTGGGCGAGGTGCGCGGGCAATACGCGGCGCGCGACTATTTCCGCCAAAAGCGCAGCCTGATCCCGGTGATCCGCGAGGCCTACGAGAGCCTTGCCGCGGAAAACGACGTCATCGTCCTGGAGGGCGCGGGCAGCCCGGTGGAGATCAACCTCAAGAAGGACGACATCGTCAACATGGGGCTCGCGCGCGCCGTGTCCTCCCCCGTGCTGCTCGTGGGCGACATCGACCCAGGCGGGGTGTTTGCCCAGCTCTACGGTACGGTCGCGCTCTTTGCGCCCGAGGATCGCGCGCTTTTGCGGGGGCTTGTGGTGAACAAGTTCCGCGGCGATGTGGAAATCCTGCGCCCGGGTTTGGCCCCGCTCGAGAAGATGTGCGGGGTTCCCGTCGTGGGGGTCGTGCCGTATCTTACGCTCGACCTGGACGACGAGGACTCGCTCGCGCCGCGCCTATCTGCCCGCGAGGCGCGCGGCGTCATCGATGTCGCCGTCGTGCGCCTTCCGCATCTGTCGAACTTCACCGACTTCGACCCGCTTTCGCGCGTGCCCGGCATGCGCGTGCGCTACGTTTCCTCGACGACCGATCTGGGCCGACCCGACTTGGTGGTGCTTCCCGGCTCGAAGACCACGCTCGACGACGCGCGCTGGCTTGCTGCTAGCGGCATCGGAGCCTGTGTACGCGCGCTTTCGGGCGCGGGCACGCCGGTGCTCGGCATATGCGGAGGCTACCAGCTCTTGGGAGACGAGCTTTCCGACCCGCACGGCAGGGAAGGCGCTGGCACCGCGCGCGGGCTCGGGCTCATCCCTGCAAGCACGGTGTTCAAGGAGGAAAAGCGCCTCGCCCAGTCGGAGCTGCGCATCACGGGCGCCCAAGGCGCGTTCTCGGTGTGGAACGGCATGACGGCGCGCGGGTACGAGATTCACGACGGCGAAACGACCGTCTCCTGCGCCCCTGCAGGCACGATTGGCGGCAAACCAGAAGGCGCGGCCTGCGGAAACGTGTTCGGAACCTATCTCCACGGCCTGTTCGACGAACCGGGGGTGGCGCTCGCTCTCGCGCGCTCGCTCGCGCGCATGCGCGGCCTGCCCGAGAGCGTCGTGGGTGCTGCGGGCGCAGCGTCCGCAGCCGATCACCGTGCGCGCGAGTTCGACCGCCTGGCCGACGTCGTGCGCGGGGCGCTCGACATGGAGTATGTCTACCGCATTATCGAGGAGGGCGTATGATCCACGTGTATCATGGCGACGGCAAAGGCAAGACCACGGCGGCGATGGGCCTCGCCCTTCGCATGCTCGCTGCAGGCCGCCGCGTCGTCGTCGTGCAGTTCCTGAAAGACGGCGAAAGCGGGGAGGTGCGCCTGCTCGCCGAGCATTTTGGCGTGCCCGTGTTCGCGGGGAAGGCGTCGGACAAGTTTACCTGGTCGATGACGTCGGAAGAACTTGCCGCGACGTGCGAGCTGCACGATGGGAACCTCGCTTCCGCGCTCGCCGAGCTCGAGGGCGCGCAAGAGGGACTGCTCGTGCTCGACGAGGCGCTCGACGCGCTTTCGAAGGGGCTTGTCGACGAGACACTCGTGGACCGCGCACTCGATATGTCCGCGCTCGGCGTCGAAGTAGTGCTCACCGGGCGCGCGCCTTCCCGCAAGATCGTGGAGAAGGCCGACTACATAACCGAGATGCGGTGCAAGAAACACCCCTACGAGCAGGGGATATGTGCAAGGGAAGGAGTGGAGTACTAGATGGATTCCAAGGAGATGGCGCCCGGCGACATCGAGCGGCGCAGCTTCGAGATCATCACTGAAGAGCTCGGCGGCCGCACGTTCCCGCCGCTCGAAGAGCCCGTCGTGAAGCGCGTCATCCACACCACTGCCGACTTCTCGTACGCCGATTCCCTCGTGTTCACCCATGACGCCGCGCACTGTGCGCTCGACGCACTGCGCGCAGGGGCCACGGTGCTCACCGACACGAACATGGCGCTCGCAGGCATAAGCAAGCCCGCGCTCGCGATGCTCGGCTGCAAGGCCGTGTGCTTCATGGCCGACCCCGATGTCGCCGCGGCTGCGCGCGCCGCGGGCACGACTCGCGCCGTTGCGAGCATGGACAAAGCTTGCGGCATCGAGGGTCCGCTCATCGTGGCCGTCGGCAACGCTCCCACAGCACTTCTGCGCCTCGCCGAGCTCATGGACGCGGGGAAGATCGCGCCCGCGCTCGTCGTTGGGGTGCCGGTCGGGTTTGTGAACGTGGTCGAGGCGAAAGAGGAGCTACTCGCACGACGCGTGCCGGCCATCGTCGCGAGGGGTCGCAAGGGCGGCTCGACCGTGGCGGCTGCCATTATGAACGCGCTGCTCTACCAGATCACGCGCACAGGCGGCCCGAAGTGACGGCTCCCGCATCCGCGCCGGCGCTGCGCATCTTCGCCGGCACCACCGAGGGCCGCCTTCTGTGCGAATGGGCGAGCGGGGCGGGCATCCCCGCCCGTGCCTACGCGGCAACAGAGTACGGAGGCGAACTTTTGGGCGAGCTTCCGGGCATCGAGGTGCATGCGGGCAGGCTCGACGAGGCCGACATGGAGCGCGAGCTTTCCGGCGCGCGCATCGTCGTCGACGCCACGCACCCCTTCGCTACGCTCGCAAGCGGCAACATCCGGGCCGCTTCGCTCGCCGTGGGTGCACGATACCTGCGCCTTGCGCGCCCGGTCGAGGCGCTGCCCAAAGGCGTCGTGCCGGTCGCGTCGATCGCCTGCGCGGCGCGCTTTCTCTCCGAGAACCCGGGTCGCGCTCTTCTCACGACGGGGAGCAAGGAGCTTGCTCCCTACACGCGCGTCGCCGATTTCGCGGAGCGCTTCTTCGTGCGCGTGCTCCCGCTGCCCGGTGCTATAACGAAGTGCATCGACGCGGGGTTTTCGCCGTCGCACGTCATCGGCATGCAGGGGCCCTTCACCCGCGAGCTCAACGAGGCGATGCTTCGGCAGGTGGGCGCCCAGTGGCTTGTGACCAAGGACTCGGGAACCGTAGGCGGCACGGCCGAGAAGCTCGCCTCCGCGCGCGACGTGGGAGCGCGCTGCATCGTGGTCACCCGTCCCGCCGAGGGAGGCGGGGCCCTTTCGCTTCGGGAAGTGGAAGACGCGCTCTTACGGGAGTTCGCGCGCTAGGCGCTTGCCGCGCCTGCGCGCCCTCCCGACCGCGAGGAGGAGCGCCCCGTGCAAGCTCGACCCGTACAAGCCCGTCATCCATCAATAGCTCGAGGACGACGCCCAGAACTGGCGCAAACAGTCCTTCAATAAGTTGCGGTGAAATAGTGTCTGTTTTTGCTGCTAGATAGCATATTCGGTTCCTAATTCACCGCAACTTGTTGGTGGTGGCTTACTGGTAGCTGGTGGTGGCTTACTGGTAGCTGGTGGTGGCTTACTGGTAGCGTAGGCACTCCACCGGGTTGAGCTTTGCCGCGCGGCGAGCGGGGTAGAAGCCAAAGATTACGCCGATGCCGACGGAGACGCCGAAGGCCAGCAGCACCGTGGCGATTGAAAAGCTCGGTGTGATCTCCCCACTGGCACCGAGCTCGTTGAGAACCCCTGATCCTGCGGCAAACATCGCGAGGCCCCAGGCCAGCAGATAGCCAATCAGGACACCAAGCAGGCCACCGGTGACGCACAGCGCCGAGGACTCGGCCAAAAACTGCGCGGTGATATCGCGGCGACTGGCGCCCAAGGCACGGCGAATACCGATCTCGCGGATGCGCTCAGTCACGTTGGTAAGCATCATATTCATAATGCCGATTCCGCCGACAAGCAGTGAGATACTGGCGACAGCGCCCATGATGAGCGAGAAGGCGCCCATAAACGAGTTGAGTGCATCGATGGCGCTTTTCATGGAGGTCGCCGATACGCTGTCGTACTCATCATCCTCCGAGATGCCCTTCATCGCGCGCACCTTAGACTCGATGGTCTTGCAGAGCTCGTCCATGTCTGTGCCCTCGGCGGCAAGTGCCGTCACGCTGGGAAATGAAGGATTCTCGTCGCCAAACAGGCCGGAGATGGTTTCGCGTGGCATATACAGCGTGAGCGAGCCCATGGAGTCGCTGCCGCCATCAATCACGCCTACAATCTGCACCTCGCCGTTGGACACCTTGATGGTTTTCCCCAGTGCGTCCTGTTCGTTGCCGTAAAGCTGATCGGCGCCGCCGCGGCTGATGAGCGCCACGCGCGAGCCTGATTGAGACTCTGCCTGTGAATAGACACGTCCCGCAACGAGCTTGCTGGCGCCCACGGCATCGAGCATGTCGCTATCGACGCCGTGTGCCATGACGGTATAGCTTTTATCCCCGACCTTGTACTCGGAATAGGCGCTATCGACGATGCCGATCTGCTCAATCTGCGGCACCAGTTTGCGAAGCTTTTCCACATCCGAATCGGTGAGTTCTTGGGACGAATAGATCTCTACCATGCGGGCTGCATTGAGGCCCAGGCTGTTGACCAGGCTGTTTTGGATACCGCCGATGAGCGAAGTCATGGCGATGACCGAGGCGATGCCAATGACGATGCCAAGGATGGTGAGCAGGCTGCGTCCCTTGTTGGCCTCGAGCGAGTGAAGGGCTTCTTGGACAAGATCGCGGGTGCTCATGCCTTCGCTCCTTTCGGCTGATTGGTGGTTGCAGAAATCTCGGGCAGGTTTTTGACGGCCCCGCGTAACGTATTCGGTGTATGCGCGACATATGCGCCGTCATGGATTCGCCCGTCACGGATGGTTACGGCTCGATCGGCCTCGGCGGCGATGCCGGGGTCATGCGTAATGAGTACGATGGTCTTGCCGCGTTTCTGGAGCTTGTGGAAGGTTTCCATGACGAGCGCCCCGGTTGTCGAGTCTAGATTTCCCGTTGGCTCGTCGGCCAAAATGATGGGCGGGTCGTTGACGAGGGCGCGTGCGATGGCGACGCGCTGCATCTGTCCGCCCGACAGCTCCGATATACGATGGTCCCAATGGTCGACCGGAAGCGTGACGGCTTGCAGCGCGTGCACGGCGCGCATCTCACGCTGGCTGCGCGGCACATTGGTGTAGGACAGCGGCAGCATGACGTTTTCGATCACCGTCAGGCGCGGCAGCAGATTAAAGCTCTGAAAGACAAAGCCGATGCTCAGCGCTCGCACCTCGGTGAGCTCATCATCGTCGAGCTCGGCGACGTTGAGCCCTTGCAGGAAGTAATCGCCCGCCGTCGGTTTGTCCAGGCAGCCCAGGATGTTCATGAGCGTCGACTTGCCTGAGCCCGAGGGGCCGGTGATGGCAACGAACTCACCGGGAACTACTGCCAGGCTCACGTTATGCAGGATGTGGGCGCAACCGGCCTCGCTCTCAAAGATGCGGTGCACGTTGCGGATGTCGATGACGGGACGCATTACTTGCCCTCGTCGGCAGGCATGTTGTCGCCGCCGTCTGCCGTCATTCCTGTGCCGGTATCCGTCACGATGGTGTCGCCGTCGCGTAACTTGGTAACCGGGACGTCTGGGTTGATCTCGTTGCCCTGGTCGTCGCGCTTGACCTGCGTCTTACCGACTACAGCCTCGTTGTCGTTTTGCGTCACGACGGTCACCTTCACGCGGCGCGTCTTCTTGCCTTCCGAATCGGTGGCCAGATTGACGTAATAGTGCTCGCCGTCTTCGGTCATCAGCGCCATGGTCGGCACCATAACCACGTCGTCGAGCTTCTCGGTCACTACCGAGACCTCGGCAGTCATACCCGGCTTAAGGCGACTGTCGGGTGCTTCGATGAGGATGTCGACGTTAAAGGTCACGCTGCCGCCGCTACCGGAGCCGGAGTCAGAGTTTGCCACCGAGGCGATAGCCGTGACGGTGCCTTGACTCACGATATCGGGAAACGCGGGATAGGTCACGTTGGCGCTTTGGCCCACGGCAATTTTGGCGATATCCTTTTCGCCCACCTGAACCGTCACCTTCATCTTGGACAGGTCGGCGATTTGCATGCACTGCTTGCCGCCGCTCGTGTCGCCTTCGCCCATGATCGTGCCTCCGGTCACCGTGGCACCGACTTTGGCGTTGAGCTCGACGATGTTGCCCGAGCTGGGGGCCTTTACGGTGCGCTCGGCCGCCTTTGCAGTTGCCTGCTCCAGCGTTGCCTGGGCCGAGGCGAGGTTGCGCTGGGCGGTCGAGACGGCATTTGCGTTGGTGCTTGCGTCCGATGGGCCGGTCGATCCGTCACCGTCCGTTGCCGGTGCGGCCTGTGCGGCCGCGAGCGTCGCCTTTGCATTGTTCAGGTCTTCCTGGGCGGCCGCGACCGCGCGCTGCGCCTCGGAAACAGCGTTATCGAGCGCGTCGTTCTTAATAGTCATGAGCACGTCGCCCTCGTTGACGCTCTGTCCGGCCTGCACGTTGATCTGCGCCACCGTACCATCGACGGAAGGGGAGACGACCGAGGCTGAAATAGGCTTGAGCTGTCCCTTGGCTTCGACTGTGGTGGTAAACGTGCCTTCGGTGACCATGTCGGTCACCGGTCCGTTGGTGCCTGCGGGTTGCGCGTTGATGACCAGCGTTGCGATGATGGCAATGAGCGCGATGGCAACAACGACACCGACGGCGATACCGCGTCGGATGAGCTTTTTGCGCCGACGCTCGGCACGCTTTGCCTTGAGCTTTGCATAGGCTTCTTCATCGGAAATCTCGGCGGTATCGTTCGTGCGTCCGCTCTGCTTTTCGGCATGTACGTTTGTAATCAAAGGAATCGTTTCGGTGGCACCTTCGGGCGTGTACTCGGCATCATCCGGGCCTGGGGTGATGGTGGGGACATTCGGCATAGCGTCTCCTTTATAGAAAGTTCCTCAATAAGTATAAGCGCCCGTCGCGTAAGGCGGGCGCATATGGCGGATTCTTTCGGAACTGTTAGATTGGTCGCAGCGGCTCCACGTTGTGGGAATGCGCGCGTTGCACTACGAGTGGACAACCACGCACAGGCCGACTTTGATGCAGTCGTGAAGTGCCTTTGCATCGGCCAGGCGCAGGTTGATGCAACCGTGGCTGCCGCACCACTTGTACGACTCGGCATTATCGAAGCTCTTGTCGTTTTGCCAGGTGGCGTCGTGGAATCCGACCATATTGCCCTCGAACGGCATCCAATAGCTGACCGGGCTCTCGTATTTGGGCTTGCCGGTCTCGGGGTCCTTGGCACCGATAAGCTTGCTGGCGCCATTGTTGCTGTTGATCTGCCAAACGCCTTCGGGCGTGGCGTCCTCTCCCGGCTTGCCGGAGATAAAGTTGGCCTCCCACACGATATTGCCGCTCTCGTCGTAGTAGCGCGCGTGCTGCTCGGACAGATCGACGTCGATATACGCCTTCCAGTCGGGCTCTCCCTTTGCGGTAAAGGTGTCGGCCTTCTGGGAGTACTTGATCTCGATTTCGCCGGTCTGCTTGTTGTTAATGGCGTCTTCGACCTGCTTGGCGAGCGAGCTGCTGTCGATGGACCAACCAAAGTCGCCGCCTTCGACGGCGCACTGCTTGCCATCGGCGCGCGTCCACCAGCGAGTGGAGCCCACGGTATTAAAGCCGTTGGCGAGCTCGGCTGCCCAACTGCTGATCTGCGACGTATCGAGCGTGGGGTTGGCCGGATCGGCAAAGCTGATCCACTGCAATACGGAGCTGCCATCAACCTTGCCGGCATCCTCGCCGTTGAGCTTGAGGGTCACGTTGACGCCCAAGAAGTTGTTGGCGGCATCGCATGCGGCCTGAATCTGATCATCGGTCAGCGTTCCATTGAGTGGCTCATAGGCAACGTTGCCGAGCTTGGAAAGATCTACGGTCTCGGCCAGCGAGGCAAGCTCGAGCTCGGCATACTTAATGACATGCTCGCGGTTGAGTTTTTCGTTGGAGCGCGCCTTCTCGACGGTAAACTTGCCGGCCTGCTCGTCATAGGAGCTATTGGCCTCGAACGCGCCCGAACGCCCCTCGTTAAACTCGTCGATGGCGGCGCCCAGATCCTTCTCAAACTGCTTTTGGTCAAAGGTGTCGGAGAGCATGGACAGGTCGACGTCTTGATCAAGATCGACTTCGTTGGAGCTAGCGGTTGTTTTGGTCTTGCCGCTTAAGGATTCTACAAGGCGAACCGGCCATACAATGGCTTCGTTGCGGCTGATAATCTCTTTTGCGGCAGCTTCGCCGTCGACAATGGGCTCATCGGACTCGGGCTGATAGGTCCAGCTAAAATCATCGCCTGTCACGGTGAGCTTATAGTGCTTCCAAGCCGAGTTGACCTTGGTGGCGGCAGACGAAGCGTTGGAGAACGAGACATCGACGCCGGCGATAGTGGTGTTGGGGTAGGCTACCTGCGAAAACGCTACAACGCCTACGATATAGACAATGACGATAAGACCCAGAACGACAAAGAGCGTCGTCTTTTTGCCCGACTTATTGTTCTCGGCGGGTTTGCGTGCGGGGCCGCGATCGCCTCGAGCGTGCGTGGGGGGCTGCTTGGGCGCATTGCCATTTGCCTGGCGCTGCTGATGCTGCTTGTTCGGACGTTGGGAAACGTTTGCCGCACCTCGCTGCTGACCGCGGCTCGGCGCGATAGGACGCGGCGACTGAACGCCGCCGGTGTGCCTGCTCGGCTGCTGCGGATCGGGAATCAGTTGAGTTCGATCGTTTTGCGACATCGTATGCATATCCTTCGGATTTCGCCTTGCGGCTCATCGTGTTTTTACTGGGCTTGCATTATAGCGATTACCCAGTTGTTTGTGGTATGGAAACGGTGGCATTCAAAAGAGGTGGGACATTTGTCCCACCTTCGAGTCTTTCTTTGTCGCTATCCGCACACACCGCATTTTGCACAGGCCGAAAGTGCGGCCGGAGCCTGCGCGATGCCACCCTTTGCCGTCTCGCGCAGCGTGGCCGGCAACGCGTGGCCCACGGAGAGCATGACGTGCGCCATCTGGTCAAACGGCACCAGGCTCTTGATACCGGCAAGTGCAAGCTGCGCCGAGCTAAATGCCGCGGCCACGCCGATGGCATTGCGGTTTTGGCACGGCACCTCCACGAGGCCGCCCACCGGGTCGCAGACCAGGCCCAGCAGGTTGCTCAGGGCGATGGAGCTGGCGTCGAGTGCCTGCTCAGGCGTGCCTCCGAGCATCTGCACCAGCGCGGCGGCGGCCATGGCGGCCGCGCTTCCCACCTCGGCTTGGCATCCGCCCTCGGCGCCGGCGACGCAGGCGCTCGTGGTGAGGTTGAGGCCGATGGCGGCGGCGCAGTAGAGGGCGTCCATGACTTGCTCATCGTCCAGTTGCAGATGGTCGGCGAGCGCCAGCACGCAGCCGGGCACGACGCCTGCGGAGCCGGCCGTGGGGGCGGCGACGATCACTCCCATTGTGGCGGAGCGCTCAAGGACGGCCATGGCGCGGGCCACGGCATCGGTCTGGACGGCGCCCATCAGGCTTACGCTCAAGTCGTTGCGGCCGGTGGCATCAACGAGCTTGGCCTCGCCGCCGATAAGCCCGCCGAGCGAGCGCTGAGGATTGGCGATGGGGGCCGTGGTCTCCTCGCGCATGACGTCGAGCACGCGGCGCATGGCGGCGACGGCGTGGGCCTCGCCGGTCAGGCGCGCCTCGCGAACGGCCATGACGGCGCCGATGTTGAGGCCGAGTTCGGCGCAGGCGTCGAGCAACTGCGCACCATCGTCAAAGATTTCCTTGGCCGAAACGCCGGGGGAGAGCGACGAGGCCGAGCCCGGGAGCTCGATAAAGGTGGCGTAGTTTACATTGTCGAGCTTGCGCAGCATGGGGATGACGGTGTCGTCGGGGGCGCCATCGGTTTCAAAGACGGAGTATGCCTGGCCGCCCACCTCGGTGCGGTAGGTGCGGCAGAAAGCGATGTTTACATGTGCGTAGGCGAGCAGGTTCGTGAGCGCGGCGAGCACACCGGGGACGTCCTGGTGGGCCACGAAGAGCGTGGAATACATGCCCGAGATATCGACGCCGACGCCGTTGATGCGGCTGATGCGCATCTTGCCGCCGCCGAGGCTCTCGCCGCGGACCTGCGCCGTGGCGCCCGTATCGTCGGCCATGTCGATGTCGACGGTGTTGGGATGGATGGAGGCGTCGTCGCCCTTAATTTCAAAGTGGTAGTCGAGGCCCTGCTCGCGTGCGAGGTCGAAGGCCTGCTTGATGTTCTCGTCATCGGTGTCGAGGCCCAGAATGCCCGCGACGAGAGCGCGGTCGGTGCCGTGGCCGCGGTAGGTGTGGGCGAAGGAGTTCCACAGGCCAAAGGTGACTTTGGTGATGCGGCCTTCCAGCAGGCTGGCGGCAACTTGTGCGCAGCGCAGGGCGCCGGCGGTGTGCGATGAGCTGGGGCCGACCATGACGGGGCCCAAGATCTCGAATGCCGAGGTCGTAGCTAGTGTTTGTGGCTTGCCTGCCATATGCGCTCCTGTTCTATCCCGTCGTCCCGAGGGGCGGGGCATAAGGTCGCCTGCTCGGACAGTCCTGACTCGCACGGAGAGCACATTAAGTGCTC
>UQZI01000070.1 GCA_900545555.1 uncultured Collinsella sp. | reverse complement strand
GGTTGGAACCGAGCCATTTTGCTATTTGTAGGACCTGTTTTTGGGCTTACTTTTCATGGATCTGCTTGCCGCAAAGATGCTCAATCGAAATCTCGTAGAGTTGGACGCCCTTGATGTCTTTGGCGATTTCATCTTCAACTTCTTCGGCAGAGGGGTAGTACTTAAGCGCGAGCTGGCGGACTTTGTCCTCGATAAACGCAGGTGTCTCATTTACTAGGCGGCAACGACCAAAGACCACGGTGCTCATAACATAGGGAGCCCAGTCATCGTCTTTGTACCACTCGTTGCCGTAAACGGTAAAGCAGACTTTATCATCACGCCTGAGTGAATCGACCTTGTGGCCAGCCTTGGCGCCATGGAAATAAATCTTGTCGTGCTCGGTGTCAAAGAAGTAGTTGACGGGAATGGCATACGGGTAGCCATCGTCGCCGTTGACGGCAAAGACGCCGCGCTTGCAGGTGGTCAGCAGTTCACGTGCTTCCTCGTCAGTGATGGCGCGTTTCTTTCGACGCAGGGGCCTAAACATCGTTGGCTTCCTTTCTAACTGTGCATGGTGGGTGAGCACAAACTATAGCGAAACAGTTCCGTTTTTCTTGATGCGGGCGAGGAAGTTTTTGAGCTTGTTAAAGTCGAGCGGTTTGGGCAGATGGGCGTTCATGCCGGCATCGTGTGCCGCCTTGGCGTCCTCGGCAAAGGCATTGGCGGTGAGCGCGATGATGGGGATGTCGGCTGCATCGGCCTTCTCGCTCAGACGAATCGCGCGAGTTGCCTCGTAGCCATCCATACCCGGCATCATGATGTCCATCAGGATCGCATCGAAGCTGCCGGCGGGACGACTAGTGTATAGTTCGACCGCTTCTTTGCCGTCGGCGGCGCGAGTTACGACGATGCCTTCGCTTTCGAGCAGGGCCTGGGCAATTTCGGCATTGAGCTCGTTGTCTTCGGCCAAAAGAACGTTCATGCCGGCAAGCGAGCAGCTGATCGCCTGCTCGGCCGCGCCTTCTCTTGCCTGAGGGTTCTTGTCGATATCGAGCGGAATCTGGACGTTGAACGTACTTCCCACGCCGACCTCGCTCGAAATCTCAATCGTGCCGCCCATCATGTCTATGAGCGATTTGACGATCGGCATGCCCATGCCAGTTCCCTGAAATTTACTGCGGGCATCGTTGCCCTCTTGGGCAAACGGTTCGTAGATGTGTTTAAGAAACTCGGGCGACATGCCGATGCCGGTGTCCGAGACGCTAAAGCAAAAGAGCACCTGGCTATCATCGATCGGTTTAATCTGCGATGCAAAAGCGACAGTCCCGCCATCTTTGTTGTACTTGATGCTGTTGTCGAGCAGGTTGATGATAATCTGACGTACATGAGTGGGGCTTCCCATTACATGTGGATTGCAGAGGGGATGTGCTCTTTGATCCTGCATCGTAATATTGCGATCGGAAGCGCGGAGCTTGCACAGAACAATTGCATCGTTGCAGAGATCTTCGAGGTTAAATGAGACATGCTCAAGCGTTAGCTTGCCATTTTCAATCCTGCCCATTTCTAGAATGTCGTTGATGAGTGAGAGCAGATGGTTGGCGGCGATTCGCGCCTTAGCTCGGTTTTTACGGGCGGCATCGACATCGTCTCCGTGCAATTCTTCAATTTCGATGAGCCCCAGAATGCCGTTGAGCGGCGTGCGGATGTCATGGCTCATGCGGGCGAGAAAGGCCGTTTTGGCCGCATTGGCGGCGAGTGCCTTGTTTTGCTCTACTCTGGCTCGCTGCAGGGCCCAGGTTAGAACCGCTACCCCAGTCAACAGTACACCGACGATGATGACGACAATCGAGCTACGATGACGATATATAAACCTGAACGCGTCTGATTCCTGTGCGCTATACGACGTAGAGGAATAATTGCTCGCAGAAAGCGATTCTCCGGCGTTGATGATGCCCTTGTTGACGATACTCAATAATTCGGGATTTCCGCGTCGCATAAGGCAAGAAAGTTCGGCCGTGCGTGAGAGTTCCTGTATCTCGTAGTCTCTGATATCGTAGCTATCTCGGATGGTTTCCAGCCGTGCGTTGGGAACAACGATGCAGCTTGATCTTCCGTCCTTAAGGGCAGAAAGCATGTCGTCTGCAGACGGATACTCGGTTACATTTGCATTTGGAAACATAGTTTTTAATTCGCTGCGGTTGACGATGGAAAACCCTGTGCAACAGATATTGCGGAGATCCTTGTTGAGATCGCTGGTGGCGTGGATGGCGGTAAGAGAGATCGTTCCCATCGAAATCGATTGAACGGTCCCCATTTGCTCGGCAAGCCAGTAGTCGCGAAATGCCGGTAGGGCGATGTCGATATTTCCCTTTGAGAGCGCTTCCGTCATTTGCTGGTTGCTTGAAAAGGCGAGCGTGTGTACGGTAATGCCAAATTTGTCGTGGAGCGTCGTAACGAGTGAGACGAGTGACCCTTCCATTTCTCCGTTTGCATCTTGGTTGCAGAAGGGGAGATTGTTGTTGAGATAACCAAGTGTAAGCGTGTTGTTATTGGCCTTGAGCCACGACCGTTCGGAGTTGGTAAGTGATGCGGATCCGCTATTTTGCGCTGAGTAGTTGGATTTGACTTCGTCGTTGTAGCGCGGGTTGGTGCGGTTGATTGCCGCCATGGCCGAGTTGATGTCGTTCATCAGATCGGGGCGGCTTTTGGGAACGGCAAAATAGTAGTCGCTCGAGCCTACGTAGAACATGGGCGACGCATCGGGCGACGAAATGGTGTCGTTCATGATGACGGCGTCGACCTCGCCGTCTGAAAGTGCCGCAAAGAGGGCGCCGCCGGTGTCGATTTCTTTATAGGTACAGGTGACGCCTTCGTTGGCGAGCCACTGCTGGCCGACGAAGGTTTGCATAACGCCAGAGTTGCAGCCGATGGTGAGGCCTTGGAGTGCCTGGGGGTCACCCTTGGCCAGATCGTCGCGATCGGGCTTGGCGTAGATGTAGTAGCGCTCGGTGCCCTCGGGGTTTGAGGAAAAGAGTAACTTTTGCTCGCGTTCTACTGAATGCGAGATGTTGGGCATGAGGTCGATTTCGCCCTTCTCGAGCATGTCCATGAGCTCGGTGAAGGTGCCGGACACGTATTCGTACTGCCAGCCAGGGGTGTAGTACGAGAGGGTCTGGAGGTACTCGTAGCCCCATCCCGAGAGGCGCTCGCCCGGTGTGCCTTCCTGGAACCCCTCGTTGTTGACAAGCCAGCCGACGCGGACCGTCTTGACCTGCTGGTCGGAGTCGGCGGCAAAGGCCGGGGTGGGCATGACGGCGCTCAGTAGTGTGAGCGCAGCAAGCGCGACGGCTAGGGTGCGATATAGAGCTAAGCGAAGGATGGCGGAAGGTTTCACAGACAATCCTATCGAGTTGAGATAATACCGCATAAGGATACCAGCTCAGCAACCCTAACACCCGGCAGATGGGTAGTCATTGGGGACGTTCTTAAACGACTAGTCGCTGGGGACACTCTTTGCCGGAGTTGGCACTTAGGGACGTTCCCAATCTGTTTGACACAAAAGGAACGTCCCCAAGTGCCGGATGTGCGACAATACCGAGCAACGTGATGGGGCGTCTGGGAAAAGGGGTCGCGATGAACAAGTTGAGGACGCTTGCCGACGTGTTGCGCCAGGCTGGCTTTGCGCGCATCACCGGCCTGTTCCTTATCTTCTACCTGCTGTGCTCGACGGCCGTCTGGCTGTCCGACCCTGCGACCCTTACGTTTGGCGATGGCCTCTGGTTTAGCTTTGAGACCGTATCGACGATCGGCTTTGGCGATATCCCGGCCGAAACGCCGGTTGCCCGCGCTATCACCGTCGTTTTGAGCGTCATCAGCATCTTCTACATCGCCATGCTCACGGGCGTGGCGGTGAACTACTGCAATACGCTCATCAAGATGCGCCAAAAGGACACCATGGCGCGCTTTATGGACGATCTTGAGCATCTGGAAGAGCTCGATCGCGATGAGCTCGCCGACCTGTCGCGCCGCGTGCGCGAATATCGCCGACGCCAACGCTAGGGCGGGCGCCGCGCGTCACGATGAGGGGGACTGAATATGAATATCACCGTGTATCTGGGCGCCAGCGTCGGTAATGACCCGGCGTTTCTGCCCGCGGTGCAGGAGCTGGGCAACTGGATTGGCGCCAACGGACATGCGCTGGTGTACGGTGGGTCCAAGTCGGGGCTGATGGGCGCGCTTGCCGATAGCGTGCTCGATGCCGGCGGACACGTGACCGGCGTGGAGCCAAGCTTTTTTATCGAGGCGGAGTATCAGCACGATGGTATCGATGACCTTATCGTGACGAGCGACATGGCCGAGCGCAAGGCCAAGATGATTGAGCTCGGCGATGCGTTTGTCGCCTTTCCGGGCGGCACGGGCACGCTCGAGGAGATCGCCGAGGTCATGTCGGCCGTGTCATTGGGACATCTGAGTACGCCGTGTATTCTGTATAACTTGGACGGCTACTACAACGACCTCAAGTCGCTGCTCGAGCATATGATCGATAAGGGCCTATCGAGCCTGCAGCGCCAGCAAGGCATCTACTTTGCCGATGACCTGCACGAGATCGCATCGATTATCGGCAGCTAAGCCTTAGGTCTGTCGCGCGTGCGGTGCCCAGTAGCGCCGTTTACGGCGTAGATGGTTTGCCCGCCTGCGCGGTACCCATCTTACAATAAAAGTTATCTTTGTCGCTTTTGACCAACGGGAGGTCCCGATGGATAACCTGGCAAAACCCAAAAACCGTGCGCTGTTTTTAGTGAGTGTGGCTGTGACCGGTGCGTTTGCTGGTGCCGCGGTCCGGCTGTTTTTCTTTGCGATGGAGCATGGTATCGACTATCTATGGACCGAGATCCCGCATATGCTGGGCGTCGCCTCGCCCGAACTCGCGAGCGGTCCGTTCGGTTTTTTGCCGTATCCGTTTTTCGTCTGCCTGCTGGGCGGCCTGCTGATCGGTCTGTACGAGAAGATGACGGGCGCCAAGACCGATGACCTCAACCAGGTGATGGCCAAGGTAAAGCGCGACGGCCGCTATCCGTACGATAACCTGGGCAAGCTTTCACTCGCGGCGTTGCTGCCGCTGCTGTTTGGCGGAAGCATTGGACCGGAGGCCGGCCTGACCGGCGTTATCGCGGGCCTGTGCAGCTGGGTCGGCGACCGCATGCGTCGCTTTGGCGCCGAGTTTAGAGAGCTCACACTGCTGGGTACCCAGGCTGCCCTGACGGCGCTCTTTACTGCGCCCGTCTTTGGCTTTGTGGCGCCGCTCGCCGGCAGCGCTGACGGCCGGGGCGCCGACGACGATGAGGACTCAGCGTCCGATGAAATCACCATCAAGCTGCCCAAGGCGCAAAAGACCGTGGTCTACGGCATCGCGATTGCCGGCGGCCTGGGCACCTATCTGTTGCTCGGCCAGCTTATGGGCGGCGGTATGGGCATGCCGAGGTTCGAGGCCGCCCAGGTGGGCAACCTCGAGCTTGCCTGGCTTATTCCCCTGGCGCTTGCCGGTACAGTCTGCGGCTGGCTGTACTTTGTCTCGGAGCACGCAAGCGAGGCGTTGGCCCACGCCATAGGGGAGCGCCCTGTTGCCAAGGCCATGCTGGCCGGTTTGGCGCTCGCTATCTGCGGCACGGTCCTGCCCTACACCATGTTTGCTGGCGAGACGCAGGCCGATGTGCTCATGGAGACCTATATGACCATCCCCGCTGGCGTGCTTATTGCAACCGGTCTTGTCAAGGCCATGCTGACACCTGCCCTCATCAACATGGGCTGGCGCGGCGGCCACTTCTTCCCCGTTATCTTCTCGGGCGTGAGCCTGGGCTACGGCCTTGCCATCCTGACGGGCGCCGATCCGGTCTTTTGCGTCGCCGTCTGTACCGCCTCGACGATGGGTGCCGTCATGCGTCAGCCCGTCATGGTCGTGGGCTTGCTGCTCATGTGCTTCCCGCTCAAGGGCATTGTCTGCATGATTATCGCCGCGATCATTGCGGCGGGCATTCCGCTGCCCAAGCCGCTGCGCAAGTAGCACGGCAGCGCATGGTCAATACGGGTATCTCGAGTCCGGTGCGAGGGTTTTCAAGTTGAGCTTGTGCTCCTGACGGATCGTTATTTCCAAAATGCTGCTGTAACCCACGACACAGGTTGAGTGCCTCCCCAAAATAGACCACGCCGATCTGTGGCGCATGCCCGATGATACCGCACTTGCCTACAGGTCGCGTGCTCGATAGACCTTGGTGCTGATGGCACAGCTCAGTGCAAAGAGCACGAGGGCGAGTGCGGCAATTCCCGCACACAGGCAGCCGAGGACGGCGGGATCGGGATTTGCCCCAGCAATCGACATGAGCCAGTTGCTGATGGGGTTGGAGGAGCTCAGCGTGGCCATGGCAAGGCATCCGAGCAGGGCAAACAAGCCAACAGCTAGGCGCAGCGCCTCCATGTGTCCAAATCGAAAGAACAACGGCTGCGCCAAAAACACCATCATGAGGGAGATGAGCATCGAGGCTGTCGAGGCAATTGCGATCTCAAAGACGGCCTGTCCCGTCGAGGGAATACCTGCGTTATTGAAGAGTGGGATGGTGACGATGTTCAACAATGCAGCCGCGCATGCCATGATGGCCGAGAAGACAACGATGCAGAGGTAGCGTGCGCAGATGATGTCTTTGCGCGAGATGGGCAGCGTTGCCCGATAGCGCTCCCATCCGTTTTGATTGTCGAAGCCGGCCAGCGAGCTCATGACCATGATGGGCGACATGGCGCTGACCGCGCAGGCACCGGCGCTCATGCCGGAATCGCCATCCGATGCGTTGGCGAGGGTCAGCACGACGAATATGAATAGGCCGACGCCCGCGATGCTCGGGACGAGCGTGCGAACGATGGCGAGCTCGGACATAAAGGCGCGTTTCATTTCGAAGCCCCTTTCAGCATGAGGCGAAGATAGTTATCAATGGTTGCCCGATCGCAGGGAATCTCGGGGAAGGCCTCGAGCGTTTCGCGACGGTTGGGCACGAGCACGTCCACGCTATAGGCGTGGTGGGCGGCACGGGCGCCTTCGACGCAAGCCATAAGCTCGGCGGCTTGTGCTTGGGCGCAGTGGGCGATGCCGGCTCGGTCGGTAATGTCCTCGCGTGGCAGGTCAAATACAATCGAGCCTTTATCGATGCAGATGACGCGATCGGCGGCGCGATCGAGGTCGGACGTAATATGGCTCGAGAGCACTACGCTGCGCTGGCCGTCGGAAACAAAGGCGAGCAGCTCATCGAGTAGTTCCTCACGCGCCATGGGATCGAGGCCCGCGGTGGCTTCGTCCAAAACGAGCAGCTTGGCATTGTGGCTGAGCGCGCAGGCGAGCTGTAGCTTCATGCCCATGCCGCGGGAGAGGTCTTTGACCTTGGTTTTGGGGTCAAGGCCAAATCGGTCGATGAATCCGGCGAATGTTTCGCGACTCCACGTGGGGAATGCCGGGCCTACGAGCGTCTCGATCTGGCCCACCTTGAGCGTGGAGGGGAAGGGGCACGTGTCCAGGACAAGGCCGACGCGGGAGCGCAGATGGCGCTGCGTCTCGTCGGGCACGTTGGCGTCGCAGCGCTGCCCAAACAGGTGCACCTCGCCGGCATCGAGCTTTATAAGCCCGAGCGCGGCGCGAATCGTCGTTGTTTTGCCGGCGCCGTTTGCGCCCACAAAGCCGACGATCTGGCCGGGCTCCACGGTGAGTGTGACATCGCGTAGGGAAAAGCGGTCGCTTACGCGGCGTGAGACGCCTTTGAGTTCTAGCAAGTTTTGCATGGTATAGCCTTTCTTGCAGATGGCTACTGCATGGTTTCGGGGGCTACAAGGTCGAGCATCTCGTGCAATTTGTCGCGCGTGACGCCCAGGGTTTCGGCCTGCGTAGCGGCCTGCGCAAGCAACTCTTCGATATGGCAAAGCTGGTTTTCGCGCAAGAGTTCCTGGTTGCCCTCGGCGACAAAGCAGCCCTTGCCCTGCACGGTACAGATAAAGCCAAGTTGTTCCAGGTCGGCATAGGCGCGCTTGGTGGTGATGACACTCACACCGAGGTCGCTCGCGAGCGCGCGGATGCTGGGGAGTTTGGCTCCTGCAGCGAGTGCGCCCGAAAGGATCTGAGCTTTGACCTGCGAGGAGATCTGCTCATAGATGGGCTTGTCGCTCGAATTGGATAGGATGATGTCCACAGCGGCTCCTTAGCTGTTGGGCTACACGTGTATATAACCGGTAAGCACAGTATATATACACTATGTACAGTTACGCAAGAGACAAATTCGGATTGGGCCGGCTACCCAGGCCCCAACTGATGAATTTGTCCTGATAGGTGCCCTATGGCGGGATTTCGCGGCTACAATGGTGCGGTTACATCGATGTAATGCACTCAATGCAAGAAAGGATCCGCATGGCAAGCCTGTCGGATGAAATCTCGTCGCGCCGCACATTCGCGATCATCAGCCACCCGGACGCCGGTAAGACCACGCTTACCGAGAAGCTGCTGCTCTATACCGGCAGCATCCAGACTGCCGGTCTGGCTGGTATCCATAGCGCCCAGTGTAATGGCCGTCTGGATGGCCGAGTTGTTCAGGCTGGCCGCCGATGCCGGAAGCACCAGCACGGATACAGCCAGGCATGCTGCAAGCAGACATGCGAAAAGACGTTTTTTCATAGGTATATTCCCCTTCCTTGGTGTTTTGCAGTCCGGCGCAACGCCGGCAGAGAAGAGTTCAGTCATAGCGCAATGCTTCAATGGGGTTGAGCCGCGCTGCGCGCTTTGCGGGCAGGTAGCCGAACAGCACGCCAATCCCCACCGAGATGCCAAAGGCCACTGCGATGGAATTGAAGGACGGGCTGACCGTGACCGTTGTGCCGCTGGTGAACATGGGCAGCACCTTGTTTGCTCCCATGGATACGATGTAGCCCAGTGCAATGCCCAGTGCGCCGCCGAGGGCCGAGGTGGTGGCTGCTTCCACCACGAACTGCGACAGAATGGTGCGTTCCTTGGCACCCAGTGCCTTGCGAATGCCGATCTCGCGGGTGCGCTCAGTCACCGACACCAACATGATGTTCATGATGCCAATGCCGCCCACCAGCAGCGAAATGCTGGCAATGCCGGTCAGGATCACAATGACCATGTTGATCATGTTGTTCATTTCCTCCAGCCACTCGCTGGCGCTGTAGACATAGTAGCCGTTATCCGAGCCAAGCAGGCGCTGCAGTTCGCTTTCCACCGCAGACTTTGCTTCGTTGGCGCGGCCCTCATCCTCCATGACCGCGGCATAGTTGTTCACCGTGCTCTGGCTGGAAAGACGCATGGCCGTGGTATAGGGCAGGTAAACGCAGTCGTCATCGCTGCCCTGCTGCATGTCCGGGTCGCTCACCTTTGCCGCCAGCACGCCCACGATGCCGGCGGCCTTTGAGGCCTATAGCCTGGCGGTGGCCCCGGACCTCTTTGCGCGTCTGCCGGAGAGCGTGCAGGACAACGGATGGTTTGACATCAGACTGGCATATGACAACCATGACCCGCAGACGGGCCTTGCAGAGCTGGGTGTCACGCCGGGCGACCTTGCACCCACGCTCTATCGGGTCGAGAAGAACTCTGCCGCCGAGGACGTCGACGACGCACCTCCCTACGAGGTGATTGCGATGCGGACGGAGACGCTGGCGAACGGCTTTCAGTACAGCGAGCCTGAGCTGTTTGCTGACGCGCCCACGCTTCTCGTGCGAATGTAGGTGGCGTATCGAGTCAATTGCCGCGAAAGCAGGAGCCTCTCCGGTCCCATCACGCCGTCAAGGAGGCAATGGTCGCGCTCGATGAGAAGTGGCCGCTAGGTCTTTGAGTGTTGGCGGTGATTGATGGCTCGGCTAAGCGCACTGCTCGAAGACACAGTCGTTGTGGTAGTGGATGAAGTCGAGGCTCGGCCAGGTCGACTCGTCACCGCCCGGCAGGGCGATTTTCCTCCCGTCGAAGGCATAGAGCCATTGGTCGTTCGTGGGCGTGTGCGGCACGCGCGAGGAGACCACGACGCGGTAGCGGTCATCGAGCGTTATGAGACCACGGTCGAAAGCGCGGTCGTGCAGCGCGTTTAGCAAAAGGCCGTTCGACGACATGAGACGCTCGCTCGGCGTGGCCGCTGCCCACGGCTTGATGTGGCTCGCCGTGAGCAGGGCGGGAATAGCGATGCCCGTGAGACAGCAGGTGCCGTCATAGTTGGAAAGTAGCACGCAGCGGAAGTAGTCCTGGTTGACCCGCGTGCGAACCTGCTCGACGCGTTCCAGTCCGAGCTGCTGTGGCTGGCTAGGGCGAGAAGAGTCTGAGGCCTAAATCTCTCCGTCGTAGGAGATTCGAATCCCGATTTGCTCGAGCTCCCACATCGCCTCGGACATGGTTTTGTCCGGCTCCGCGAGGTACTCGCTTATGACCTGTCGGTCCATTCCGGCGGTGTTGGTGAAGCCGAGGCCAGTCCGGTTTGGGTCGCATGCCTTGAGGTTGGCGATCTTGAAGCAGACAGCCGACTCCGTGCGCCCGATCTCTCCGGCAAGAAGCTGGATCTCGGCATCGCTGTCGTCCCAGTTCTTCCGGGGAAGGGGAGGGCACAGATAGAAGGCGAGCGCCATGAGGGTTTCTTGACGTGACCAGTTCTTTCGGGACATCGCGCCTCCTCTCTTCTGCGTCCAGGATACCAGGTGCGGTGGTCAGCGCGTCTGTGGCGTCCCCGCGCGCTGTTGTCTGCTACCGTTTAGTCGTCTAGATCAATCTTTAAGGAGCCCACATGACCTTTTCTGACGCGCGGCAGGAGGCACTCGCCTTTCGAGACGAGCGCGATTGGAGGCAGTTCCACAACCCTAAGGACCTTGCTATCTCGATCTCGCTTGAGGCGGCCGAGCTTCTCGAGTGCTTCCAG
>UQZI01000069.1 GCA_900545555.1 uncultured Collinsella sp. | reverse complement strand
GCTTCTGGTCTGCGGAGTGTTTTCAAAAACCAAGCCCGGCCCCGGCCTGCGGTGACGTTGCTGACGGTTCTTGGGCATCGCTTGCTGGCGGGGTTCCTTGGCTGAGTTAGACTTGGTTGGTAGGGCCTCCTGTCCCGGTCGCTGGTTCGCGCTTTGCGCGAACGGCGCGCTACTGGGGGAACGTTAGTCAGTCATTGTTGGGGCCGATGTGCCGTCCCGGCCCAGCATTGCCCTTAGCTTCTCAAAGCTTTCCTCGCTCAGGCAGTGCTCCATGTGACACCCCTCTTGCGAGGCAACCTCTTCCGAAACGCCTGCGTCCTCGAGCAGCCCAACAAAAAAGCAATGGCGCTCCCACATTTGGCGAGCGACCTCCAGGCCACGCTCCGTCAGATGAACGTCGCGTTTACCCATTTCGACATAGCCGTTGTTCTCCAGCGTCGCCATGGCTTTAGAGACGCTCGCCTTGGTTACGCCCAGGTATTCGGCAACGTCAATCGAGCGAACGACGCCCTGGCGCTCCGAGAGCACATAAATAGATTCGAGATAGTCTTCTCCGGATTCACGCAGGGCCATGGGCCGCCTTTCGCGATGGCTTCTAGTTAGCCTTTGGATACTTTTGCCTGATTTACTTTACCGCAAAAGTTGCCCATGTCTTACTACGTTGTCTAAAAAGTTAACCGTGTTTCACAAAACGCACGGGACGAAAACAAAGCGGGGACACGCCCCGCAAGGAGTGCCCCCGACTGCCGGCACAAAAGGAACGTCCCCAAGTGCCTAATCCGTAGCTATAGCAGGCCAAAGTGCTTGGCGGCGCTGTAAATGCCGTCGTCGTCTACGGCGGTCGTAACGTAGGTCGCTGCGGCCTTCACGGTCTCCTGCGCATTGCCCATGGCCACGCTCGTGCCCACGGCCGAGAACATCGACAGGTCGTTCTCGCCATCGCCAAAGGCGATCGCCTCGCTCGCGTCGATGCCCAGGCGTTCCAGCGTCGCCGCGACACCCAGGTCCTTACCGCCGTTGGCAGGGATAATGTCGCAGAACAAATCACACCAGCGCGTAGTGAGAGAATGCGACACCGCGTCGGTCACGATATGTTCGTCGGCAGGGTCCACAAAGGCGCAGAACTGGTAAACCGGCGCGTCAAAAGCGCGCTCAAACGGTTCCTCGTGGTAGACGATTCCCGCGTTGCTACCGGCCGTCACCACGCGCTCGGACAGGCGGTTCACAAACGAGTTCTCGCCCTGCATGCACAGCGAGTCGTAGCGCCCCTCGGCCACCTGGTCCACGATCACCGCGACGTCGTCCGGATCGATCGGGCAGCTGCGGTAAACCCCCTCGGCATCAAAGCAGTGCTGGCCCGAAAGCGTAATGTACGCATCCCAACCAAGATCGAACAGCCAATCGGGCATCTGATAGGTCGGGCGACCCGTGGCGATCACGCACGCAATCCCCTGCTCATGAAAGCTGTCGAGCACCTGCTGCGCCGACGCCGGAATCCGATGGGTCTTAAAGCTCAGCAACGTGCCGTCGATATCGAAAAACGCGGCCTTGATCATCCTCGCCTACTCCTCGCCCTCGAGCTTCTCGCTCGCCTCGAGCCACGCCATCTCCAACTCGTCCATGGCGGCGTGGGCCTCGTCGATCTTTGCCTGCTGCTCGCCCAGCGCCGTGTAATTGGTGGGGTCGACCTGCGCCATCGCAGCCTCGGCCTCCTCCACGCGAGCGCGCTGCGTCTCCATCTTGCGCTCGAGCGAGCTCACCTCGCGGCGGAGCTTCTGGCGCTCGGCGTTGGAAAGACCGTTGGGCTGACCGCTCGACTTGGGCTTTTCGGCCGCAGCCGCCGCGGCACCGGTGTCAAACGTGCCGGTCTTGGCGCTCGGCGCACCCACGGGCTCGCCCTCGGCGGTGGCGTTGCACAGGCGCAGGTACTGGTCGACGCCGCCGGGCATATGCGTCAGGTGGCCGTCGAGCAGCGCCCACTGCTGGTCGGTCACGCGCTCCATCAAAAAGCGGTCGTGCGTCACCAGAATCAGCGTGCCGGGCCAGCCGTCGAGCAGGTCCTCGACAATCGCCAGCATGTCGGTATCCAGGTCGTTGCCGGGCTCGTCCAGGATGAGCACGTTGGGCTCGTCCAGGATCGTCAGCAGCAGCGACAGGCGACGGCGCTGGCCGCCCGAAAGATCGCCGATGCGACTCCAGAGCTGCTGTGTCGTAAAGCCCAGGCGCTCGCAGAGCTTCTCGGGCGAAGTCTCCTTGCCGTCGATGACGTAGTACTTCTTATAGTTGCCGAGCACCTCGCGGATCGTGTCACCCATGTAGGGCTCGAGTTCCTCGAGCTGCTGCGACAGAACGCCAAAGCGCACCGTCTGGCCAATCTTCACACGGCCGCGCGTGGGCTCAATCTTGCCCTGGATCACGTCGAGCAAGGTCGACTTGCCGGCGCCGTTCTCGCCCAACAGGCCATAGCGGTCGCCCGCGCCGATGAGCCAGGTCACATCGGTGAGCACCTGCTTGGGCGCACCATCGGTATCCGCATAGCCGGCATCCACGTCGATGACATCGATGACCTGCTTGCCTAGGCGGCTCACGGCAAGGCGCTTGAGCTCCAGCTCGTCACGCACGGGCGGTACGTCGGCGATCAGCTCGCGAGCAGCCTCAACGCGAAACTTGGGCTTGGTGGAACGCGCCTGGGCGCCGCGGCTTAGCCACGCGAGCTCCTTGCGCGCCATGTTGCGACGGCGCTCCTCGGTAACGGCGGCCATGCGGTCGCGCTCCACGCGCTGCAGGATATATGCCGAGTAGCCGCCCTCGAAGGGATCTACCTGGCCGTCGTGGACCTCCCACATGCTGGCGCAGACCTCGTCCAAGAACCAGCGGTCGTGCGTGACCACGAGCATGGCGCCCTGGCCGCGCTGCCAGCGGGCCTTTAAGTGACGCGCAAGCCAGTTGATGGTGCGCATGTCCAGGTGGTTGGTGGGCTCGTCGAGCATGAGCACATCGTAGTCGCCAATCAGCAGGCGCGCGAGGTCCACGCGACGGCGCTGACCGCCCGAGAGCTCGCCCACCATGCCCTCCCAGGGCACATCGCTAATAAGACCGGCCAGAATCTGGCGCGTACGCGGGCTCGACGCCCACTCGTACTCAGGCGTGTCGCCCACAACGGCATGATGCACGGTATCGGTGTCGACAAGCTGGTCCTTTTGGCCGAGCAGGCCGATCGTGGTGCCGCGGCGATGCGTCACGCGGCCGTCGTCGGGCTCCAGCGTGCCGGCGAGTACACTCAGCAGCGTCGACTTGCCGTCGCCGTTTTTGCCGACAATACCAATACGGTCGCCCTCGCCCACGCCGAGCGTTACGCTATTAAAAATATGCTTGGTGGGAAACTCTAGGCTGACGGAATCGCATCCCAAAAGAATCGCCATATGCCCTGCTCCTTCGTAGAAATTCAACGTTCTCCATGATAGCGAAAACCACCACAAAGGGGACGGGCGCCTTCGTGGTGGTTTTGGGCAAGCGCACCAGCACACGACACAAAAAAGCGGGCCATCTCGTAAAAGAGATGACCCGCCTCTCCAATCAGTCCCGCGGCAACCGTGGCCGCCGCGGGCCTCAAGCATGTCCCGGACTAGGAGAACATGCCGGTGAGGTAATCATTCAGCCGCTTATCCTTGGGCCGTTGGAAAATCTCGTCGGTCTCGTCGTACTCGACCATATCGCCCATGTAGAAAAACGCCGTGCGGTTGGACACGCGCGACGCCTGCTCCATGTTGTGCGTCACGATGACGATGGCGCGGTCGGCCACGATCGACGACATGAGGTCCTCGATCGCCAGCGTCGAGATGGGGTCGAGCGCCGAGCAGGGCTCGTCAAACAGGATTACGTCGGGGTTGAGTGCCAGCGTGCGCGCGATGCACAAACGCTGCTGCTGACCGCCCGAAAGCGCGTAGGCGCTCTTGTCGAGCTTGTCCTTGACCTCGTCCCACAGGGCCGCACCGCGCAGGCTTTCCTCGACCATGCGATCGAGCTCGTCGCGGTCGGTGATGCCGTGGCGCTTGGGCGCAAACGTGATGTTGTCTCGAATGGACTTGCGGAAGGGGTTGGGCTGCTGAAACACCATGCCAATGGACCGGCGCAGCTCGTAGGTATTCTCGGTCTTGGTGTTCACGTTGCGTCCGCGGTAGCTGATCTCGCCCTCCACGCGGCAGCCGCGAATCTCGCGATTCATCAGGTTGAGGCTGCGCAAGAAGGTCGACTTGCCGCAGCCCGAAGGCCCGATGAGCGCCGTGATCTCACCCTTGTGGAAGTCGAGCGACGTATTGTGCAGCGCATGGTGGTCGCCATAGTACACGTTGACGTCCTTGGTGGAGAGCACGACCTCGTCGCTCACGGCCTTGCCGCTCACGCGAACACGTTTCTCGCTCTCCCCCACGCTCGACAAAAAGTCCTGGGTGTCGGACGATGCCGCCTCGGTTGCGGGCGTCGCATTCGTCTCGCTCATTCGGCCGTCATCCTCCTTGCCAGTTGCTTGCCCACGATACGGGCGACTACGTTAAACAGCAGCACGCAAATCATCAGCAGTGCCGCAGTGCCCCAGACGATCTGCTGGGCCTCGGGGCTGCCCTCGCCATAGATCTTGTAGATGTGCACGGCCAGCGACTCGCCGGGACGGAACACGTTCCAGGCGCAGGTGGGGCTCGACAGGTTAAAGCTCAAGAAGTTCAGGCGAACCGGCGAGCTCATGCCCGAGGTAAAGAGCAGCGCCGCGGCCTCGCCAAACACGCGGCCGGCCGAAAGCACGATGCCGGTCACGATGGCGGGCATGGCCTCGGGAATCAGGATGTGCAGTGTGGCCTCCCAGCGAGTGAGACCCATGGCCAGGCATGCATCGCGCTGGGCCTGCGGCACGTCCTCGAGCGCCTGCTGAATCACGCGCACCAGGATGGGGATGTTGAACATGGTGAGCGCGACGGCGCCGGAGATGATGGAGTACTTCCAGCCCAGCTGCACCGAGAACACCAGAAAGCCGAACATGCCGACGACGATGGAAGGCAACGAGGACAAGGTCTCGATAGCGGTGGAGGCGATGTCGCGGATAGGGCCGTTCGGCGCGTACTCAACCAGGAAGACCGCTCCGCCCAGGCTGATGGGCACCGAGATGACTAGAGTGATCAGCAGCAGGTAGAACGAGTCGAACAGCTGGTAGAGCACGCCGCCCTGGGTTCCGTTGGCGCGCGCAGGCTGCGTGAGGAAGCCCGGCTGGAACAGCGTCGAGATGCCCTCGAACAGGATGTAGGCCACCATGGAGACGACGATGAGCATGACGATGGCGACGATCGCCGTCAGCACGCCCGTGGCGATGCGGTCCTGCCTTTGGACACGCCCGAGTCTCGCCTCGTCGATATGGATGCGCGTGCTAGCCACGAGCCTTCGCCCCCTTGCGGCCAATGAGATGGATGATCAGGATAAAGATGAGGCTCATGCCCATCAGCAGAAGACCGAGCGCCCACAGGACGTCGTCCTGGGCCGAGCCCTCGGCATAGACCGCCATGGACGTGGTGAGCGTGGTGGTGATGGTGGAGGCCGGCGACAGCAGCGACGTCGGCATGGCCTCGATACCGCCGATAACCATGCGCACGGCGAGCGTCTCGCCAAAGGCGCGGGTCATGCCAAGGATGACCGCGGTCATGAGCGAGGACATGGCGCTCTTGAGCACCACGTGCCAGATGGTCTGCCAGCGGGTGTAGCCCAGCGCGAGCGAACCCTGACGGTAGCTGTCGGGCACGGCACGCAGGCCATCGACCGAAAGCGTGGTCATGGTCGGCAGGATCATGACGGCCAGCACGATGGCGCCGGGCAAGATGCCCAGGCCTGTGCTCACGTGGAGAACGCTCTTCATAAGGCCGACGACCACGTGAAAACCGATCAGGCCAAAGACGACCGAGGGAATGCCGGTCAAAAGCTCAATAAGCGGCTGAAAGACCTTGGAGCCAAACTTAGGCTGGATCTCGACCGCAAAGATGGCAGAGCCGATGGCGATGGGCAGCGCGATGAGCGTGGAGAGCACCATGACCGCAAACGAGGTGACGATCAGGGGCAGGGCGCCGGTGTAGGGCAGGCCGTTTTCGGCTGTGTTGGCCAGATCCCACTTGGTGCCGGCGAAGAACTCTACGACCGAGACGCCGTCCTTGAGAAAAGCCGAGAGGCCCTTTTGGGCGACCATAAAGATGAGCGCGGCAACGACAAGCGTCACGAGCGCTACGCACGCGCCCGTGACGCCCAGGCCCACGTTCTCAAGGTCGCGCTTTGGCAGCTGTTTTGCCATTGCAAACCTTTCCGGGGCGATTACTTATTTAGCGGAGACCTTGCCGCTGGCATCCTTAACGACCTTCATGGCAGAGACGGGGATGAAGCCCTGCTCCTCGACGAGCTTGCCCTGGATGTCGTCGGAAAGCATGAACTCCAGGAAGGCCTTGGTGGCCTCGTCGGCGTCCTTAGCGCAGTACATGTGCTCGGTAGCCCAGATCTTAAAGGAGTCGTCGGTGACGTTTGCGCTCTTGGGCTCCACGCCCTCGACCTTGATGGCGTTGAACTTGGAGTCATCGAAGTGCGAGAAGTCCAGGTAGGAGATGGCGTTGTCGGTGCTGCCCATCTGAGTCTGGACATCGCCGGACTTGTCGAGCTCGGCGTCGCCCTTAAAGTCGACGGCCTCGTCGCCAAAGACGGCTGCCTCGAAGGTGGCTCGGGTACCGGAGCCGGCCTTGCGGTTGAGCACGACGATGGTGGCGTCGTCGCCGCCGACCTCCTTCCAGTTGGTGATCTGGCCGGAGAAGATGCCCTTGAGCTGCTCAAGGGACAGGTCGTCGACCGTCACGTTCTTGGAGACGACGGGACCCATGCCCACAACGGCGACCTCGTGGTCGACGAGGTTCTTGACCTGGTCGGCCTCGAGCTTGGTCTCGGCGAAGACGTCGGAGTTACCGATGGTAACGGTACCGGCGGCGACAGCGGTCAGGCCCTTGCCCGAACCGTTGCCCGAGCCGGAGACGGAGACGTCCGGGTTGGCATCCATGAACTTCTCGGCAGCGGCCTCGACGAGAGCCTGGAACGAAGAGGCGCCGTCGTAGGTCACCTCGCCGGAGACGGACTCGGCAGCGGCGGCGCTACCCTTGTCGGCAGCGTTGGAAGCGCCTGCGCCACCGCAGCCAACGAGGCCGAGGCCGACGATGCTGGCAAGACCACCAGCGAGGCCGAGGAACTGACGACGAGAATAAGCCTGATCGAGCATGATCTTCCTTTCATACATGCGAATCGCGGGCACCCTGCCCGCTTTGCTGTTTGGAAAGATACGGCCCCGACCGGGCAGCGCTCGCGCCAACTGCGGTTTCTTACGGGCATCTGATAGACCCTTACCGCAAGCGCGGCTCGGCTTTACAAACGAATAACAAATTCACCACCAAGCATGACCCGCCTTTTACACCAATAAAAACAAAGTTGCGGTGAAATAGTTCCTGCTTGGCCATCAAATGGCCCATTTTAGGAACTATTCCACCGCAACTTAGATTGGGAAACCGCGAAACCTTAAAGCTCTAATTCATTCAAACGCAAGATCGCAACGATATAGATCTTGAGCGCCTGCTTGAGCTGCTCCTCGTTGGCGCACTCGTTGGGGCCGTGCATCTGGCCGCCCCATGCGGGCAGCTCCAGGCCGGTCTCCTCGGGGCCAAACGATACGGCGCGGGCAAAGTTGCGCGCGTACGTGCCGCCGCCCATGGCAAAGGGCTCGGCATGCTTGCCCGTAAACTCGTTATAGGTATCGATAAGCGCCTTCACGGCCGGATCGTCGGCAGAGACCGAGAACGGCACCTTGGCACGACCCACGCGATACGTCACACCAAAGCGGCCCACGAGCGGCTCAAGCTGCTCGCAGATGGTATCGGCGCTGGTGCTATCGGGGAAGCGCACGTCGATGACCTGCTCGATATGGCCATCCGCCACACGGATGACGCCGGGGTTGCACGTGAGCGGGCCAAACGCCGCGCTCGTCGCATCGATACCCAGGCCGCGACCATAGGCGTCCGCATGCACAAAGGCCAGAAACTTGACAAACTCATGCTCGGCAGGCGTCAGCAGGCGCTCGTCGCGCGCACCAAACGCGTCCTCGGCCTCACGCAGATACGCCACGATGAGGCCGACGGCATTGATCGTTCCCTCGGGCATCGAGGCATGACCGCCAATGCCGTGGGCGAAAATCTGCGCATGCCCGTTATCGAGTGCGGTGATCTCCAGGCGGTCGGCATTCTCAGCGGGTGCCGGCAGCTCATCGGCGGCAATCGCAAGCTCGCAGATAGACTGCGACGGAATGGCGTTGCTCGCCTCGGCACCGCTCCAGGACACAATGCGCCCGCCGTCGATCTTGGGGCTCACAAACGTCGCCCCAAACTGGCCCTTCTCGGCATTACAGACCGGGAACTCGGCATCGGGCGTAAATAGAAAGTCGGGGTCTGCGTGGTTCTCCAGATAATGGTGAACGTCGGACATGCCCACTTCCTCATCGCAGCCCAGCAGCGCACGGAAGGTATAGCGCGGCACAATGCCGTGCTTGAGCAGGTAGGCGCCGGCATAGAGCGACAACACCGCCGGACCCTTGTCATCGATCACGCCACGGCCGAGCAGCCAGCCCTCGCGGCGCTCCATCGCAAACGGGTCGGTGTTCCAACCGGGGCCAGCGGGTACCACGTCCACATGGCAGATGGTCGCGAGCTGCTTATCGCCGCGGCCCGGAATATCGGCGATTCCCACAAAGCCCTCGTCGTCGCTCGTCAGGTAGCCGAGCTTTTGCGCGATGCCGAGCGCGCAATCGAGTGCGTCACGGACCGGGCGGCCAAACGGCGCGCCGGGCTCCGCATCAGCAGAAACTGCCACGGACGGATAACTCACCAGCTGCTCGATATCGGCGACGACATCATCCCAGACCTCGTTGACATACTCGGCGACGCTCTGCTCCACCTGATTCATGGACGACCTCCTTAGCAATGAGCGGCGAGCGTGCCCGCCCCTCACATCACGTCATTAGATAGCGAAAAGTTTAGCAAGCTCGGCCACCGAGTGCACCACCGCATCGGCACCCGCCGCCTCGTGCTCGCCCGGCGCCGCCGCGCCCGAATAGATGCCGATGCACGGCACGCCCATCGCGTGCGCGCCCTCCACATCGTTAAAGCGATCGCCGATCATCACGGCGTCGTCGGCCGTCGCGCCCAGAGCCGCCAGCGCATCGCGGACCGAATCCGCCTTGATCTCGCGTCCCTGCGGCGGATTCATGCCGACCACCGCCTCAAACTGAGAAAGCCCGAGCTCACGTACCATGTCGATGCACTTTGCCTCCATGCGCGACGTCGCCACGGCCATACGCTTGCCCTGGGCGACCAACCCATCCAGCAGCTCGGGGATCCCATCGAACACGGGGTACTCTTCCGGTCCCAGCTCATCAAAAAAGGCGCGGTACTCGTCGGCCACCACAAGCGACTCCTCGCGGGAAAAGCCGTAAAAGTCGTGAAAGCTCTTCCACAGGGGCGGCCCGATCATGCGGCGCAGATCACCCATCTGCGCCTCCGAAAACCCGCGCGCAGCCAGCGTCTTGCGCGTCGAGGTCATCACCGCCCGACCCGTATCGGCCACCGTGCCATCGAAATCGAACAGCACGACCGGCCGTTTGCCTATCTCCAACGCCTCCATCGGCATTCCTCTTCCCCAGTTGACGATTTCCACACCGACACTTCAAACTGTTGACTATTCAACAATTGAACCTAGTAATGTGGAACGACTCAACTATACTTGTCGCACTTTGCTCTCAGAAGGCGGCGCGCAAGCGCCCCAACGAAAGGTGCAATTATGTCTTTTGCCATCATAACCGACTCCACGTCGGACATCTCCCCCTCCCGCGCCCAAGAGCTCGGCATTTACGTGATTCCGCTGCATGTGATTATCGAAGGCGAGGACCTGCTCGACCAGGTGCAGATTACCGCCCAGGAGTACGTCGCCCGCATGGCCGGCTCCGAGCAGCTGCCGCACACCTCGCAGCCGAGCGCCGGCGAGTTCAAGGCACTCTTTGACCGCGTGCTCGCCGACGGCCACGACAGCGCCATCTTTATCTCGCTGTGCAGCGAGTGGTCCGCCTGCTATTCCAACGCATGCCTGGTCGCCGAGACCCACGAGCTCGACGCGCGCTGCATCGATTCGCGCACCGGCTCGGGCGCCGAGGGCCTGCTGGTGGAGTACGCGCTTGCCATGCGCGAGGACGGCCGCAGCTTGGACGAGACCGAGGCGCAGATCCGCGCGACGCTGCCCGAAGCCCACCTGCTGCTGATTCCCCGCACGCTCGAGAACCTCGTTAAGAACGGCCGCGCGCCCAAGCTTGCCGGCCAGCTCACGCAGATGCTCAACATTCGCCTGGCCGTTTCGCCGGAGTGGAAATCGGGCGAGATCAAGGCCATCAAAAAGGGCCGCGGCGCCAAGCGCATCGTCGCCAACACCATGGCAGATTGCCTCGCGTTTTTGGACGAGCACCCGGGCTCAAGCGTGCGTGTGCTCACGACCGGCGCCGCCGAGGAGCAGGAACTTGTCAACGAGGCACTCGCGGGCCAGGATTACGTAGACGCCGGCACCGGCTCCATCGGCTGCACCATCGCCACCCATGTAGGCGTCGACGCCATCGCCATCAGCTACTGCCCCCGCTACCAGCCCATCCACTAGGGGCACCTTTACCACTTGCGGTGGAATAGGGACTGTTTTGACTTATCAGCCGCAAATCAATCCCCATTCCGCCGCAACATTTTAATGTGCCATCCACATATAAGATATTTATTGGCGATCGGCGCATTTCCAGCTGCTTGGGGAGCTTTGATTGGCTCCGAACGATACCCGGTGGGCAAAAA
>UQZI01000068.1 GCA_900545555.1 uncultured Collinsella sp. | reverse complement strand
ACCGCCGCACATGGTGGTGGCGATGCCCGCGATCATGGCGTTGATGCCCAGGCCCGACGCGCAGGCGAGCGGGCGGTTGGCGAAGACGCCCATGCAGATGGTCATGATGCCGGCGCCCAGGCAGGTGGCGCAGGCGAGCGCTCCCGCATCGATGCCGGCGCCCGAGAGCACTGCGGGGTTGACGGCGATGATGTAGGCCATCGCCAGGAATGTTGTCAGTCCAGCGCGAAGTTCGGTCCCGATTGTGGACTTGCGCTCGCTGACGTGAAATAGTTCGTCCATGCATACCCTTTCCTTGTTCGGCCCCGAGTTTAGGCCGATTGACACGAACTCACTCACTATATCGCCTTTACAACCTTGCTGTTCCTCACATGTTGATGTTCGGCGCTTTGTAGCGGACGGGCGGTATTTTCCGTATGAAAATGTGTGGGTACCGTATACTTAAGCAGTTACAACGACCCCTATGGAGGAACGTATGATTAAAGAGCTCTGCCACGACGAGGCTATTCTGTCCCAGCGTTGCGAGGTCGCGACCGTCGAGGACGAGTCGGTGGCACAGGACCTGATCGATACCATCAAGTCGCTCGACGATGCCGGCTGCCTTGCCGCCAACCAGATTGGCGTCACCAAGAAGGTCTGCGTCTACCTGGACGATGCCGGCGAGCCCCATGTGCTCTACAACCCCCGTCTGGTGTTTGGTCTGGGCGCCAGCAAGATGGAGGAGAGCTGCCTGACACACGAGGAGGTCACCAAGTCCACGCGCTACATCAAGTGCAAGGTTGCCTTTGACCAGATCGTCGACGGCAAGATGCGCGAGCGCAAGCAGGACTTTGTGGGCTTCGAGGCGCAGATGGTCCAGCATATGATCGACCACTGCCTCGGCAAGTTGGTCTAAGGGGATCAAAGCACCGCATCTTGCCGCTCAATCGTCGCTCGCGTACCTTAAGTACGCCTCGCTCCTCTTTCGTGGCAATCTGCGGCACTTTGACCCCTTAGACGACCTGCGGGGTTAACTTGGTTCAGTTTATCCTGCTTGAATAGCCCGGGTATGACGTTGTTGTCATGTCCGGGCTTTTGTGTTTAGCGCCTTTTTGTTTGGTGACAATAAGCTTAGCAAGAACGTAAGGCTAGGAGGCGCTATGTGCACGAGTATTCGATTTACCGATGATTCCGGCCACATGTATCTGGGACGCAACCTCGACTGGAGCTTTGACTACGGCCAACAGGTTCGCGTGATGCCGCGCGGGTTTCACATTCCGTATTCGTTTATCGACGACGCAACAGCGGCACACGCGGTGATCGGTATGTGCATCGATTACAAGAACTACCCTATGTTCTTCGATTGCGGCAACGATGCGGGCCTCGCCGTGGCGGGTCTCAATTTCCCGGGTTATGCCGAGTATGCCGAGGGCCCGGTTGATGGAAAGAACAATATCGCGGCCTATGAGTTTCCCCTGTGGGTGGCAGCGACGTTCTCGACAGTCGATGAGGTCGAGGCCGCGCTGCGCGACACGGTGATTGTCGCCAAATCTGCCGGAGAGGGGCTGGGCGTGTCGCTGCTCCATTGGATTATTGGCGACGGCCAGCGCAGCATCGTGGTCGAGATGATGGCTGACGGCCTGCATGTATACGACGATCCGGTCGACACCCTTGCCAACCAGCCGACCTTCCCATGGCACATGGAAAACCTGCGCACCTATATCACAGCCACAAGCGATTTTCCTCAGACGGCGACATGGCGTGGCGCCGAGCTCAAGCCCTATGGCGCGGGTGCCGGCATGCGCGGTATTCCGGGTGACTGCTATTCGCCGAGCCGTTTTGTAAAGGCGGCGTACCTCAATGCCAATTACCCGCAAAAGGAGGGCGAGACCGAAAACGTCGTCCGCATGTTCCGTTCACTCGAGGGCGTGGTGATGATTGAGGGAGCGTCCAGGATGGGCGATGGCAAGTTCGAGAAGACTATCTATACCGGATGCTTTAGCGCGCGCACGGGCAATTATTACTATGCGATGTATGGGGATCCGTCGATTCGCTACGTGAGCCTGATGGATGCCGAGGGCGCGAACCCCGATAGGCTCGTGGTTCCCGAGCCGCGTCGTTCGTAGCCGTTAGCTTTACTGCAATGCAAAGCGGTCCCGCATCTCCCATGAGATGCGGGACCGTTGTCGTCAATGGCTGGTGGCGTGTTAGAAGTTGGCGTCGTTGAGCTGGGTGCTTTCGAGTCCGTCGAGTTGCTGTTGCTCGGGCGTATCGGCGACGCTCTCGAGCAACTCGGTGGGATCGACGTTCATGTCCTTACCGGCTTCGTTGCCGTTGACCAGGTCGTCCGAGAAGATGTCGACTTCCATTTCCTCGGCCTCTTCGATCAGGATCTCGAGCGGCACCTGGGTGCGCACAAGTTTGACGGCCGGACGCATGCGGGCAAAGAGCGGTACGTACTCAATGATGATGGCCGAGTTCTCGAGACCGTACCAGCGTGCCGGGCTTCCGCAGGCGCGGCGGACGGCGTACTTGATGGCCATCACACGGTGGTCGTTGCGGTTGATGTCCGTTTCGGGGGCAAGCATCTTGCGCAGCATGCAAAAGCGGAAGTCGCCCACGTTGCCGCGTGTCTCGTAGATGGAGTAGGTGTGGTGCTGCGGCGGCAGCTCACCCGAGGCCATCAGGTCGCCGACGATCTGACGCAGGTAGGCGTTGATGCGCTGGTTGACCTTAAAGCCCAGGTCCAGGCGCACCCGGAACAGGAAGTCTGTGCCAAAGGTCTCGACGGAATACTCGTGCGTATAGGGCTCGTCGGTAACGTGCACGTTGATGAACCAATATGCCTTGGCGCGCTTGGGATGCTTGTCCAGGATGGAATAGAGCACGTCTCGGTCGAGCGTGAGCGGGTCGGGGCTGTTGGTGAGAAATACCAGATTGTCAGCGAGCACGGGATAGGTCTCGTCATTGCGCAGGCGATTGAGCTGATCGATGTACTTGGAGACGGGCAGCAGAATCGTCTGCGTGCGCTCGATGGCGGTGCCGCGGCGCCACACGTACATAAGGCCAAACAGCAGCGCGGCCAGGAAGATCATGACGTAGCCGCCGTCAAAGAACATGGTGAGGCACGAAGCGAAGAAGCACAGCTCAATGGCACCAAAGAGCAGGGCGAAGACGCAGGCACCCAGCTTGTACTTGAGGATGCCGGCGATGTAGCTCGTCAAAAGCGTCGTGGTCATGAGCATGGTCACGGTAATGGCGAGGCCGTAGGCGCTCTCCATGCGCTCGGAGTTCTGGAACAGCAGCACGATGAAAATGCAGCCGACCCACATGATGTTGTTGACGAGCGGAATATAGAGCTGACCCTTGGTGTCGCTGGGGTAGTGGATGCGCAGGTGCGGCATAAGGTTGAGACGCGTGGCCTCGGATACCAGCGAGAACGAGCCGGTGATGAGCGCCTGCGAGGCGATGATGGCCGCTACGGCCGAAAGCACGATGGCAAAGGGGCGCAGGGGCTCGGGGAGCATCATATAGAACGGGTTGACGATGTCCATCGCGAGCATCTGGGGATTGGAATTGTTGGCAAGCAGCCAAGCGCCCTGACCCAGATAGTTAAGGATGAGGGCCGCCTTTACGAACGGCCAGGATGCGTAAATGTTAGCCTTGCCAACGTGGCCCATGTCCGAATAGAGCGCCTCGGCGCCGGTCGTCGACAGAAAGACAAAGCCGAGCACCATGATGCCCGAGTGGTTGATGGGCGAGAACAGGAACATGATGCCGCGGATGGGGTTGAGTGCGCGCAAGATGGACAGGTTGCCGAGCATGTTGAACAAGCCGGCGTCCGCCAGGAACAGGAACCATAGTGTCATGAGCGGACCGAAGAGCTTGCCGATTGACGAGGTGCCGGCGCGCTGCATGGCAAACAGACCGCAGATAATGATGATGGTGATGATGATGACGTTGGTCTGGCCGTCGCCCAGCAGCGCATGGCCCCATTCGATGGTGCGCAGACCCTCGATGGCCGTGGTGACCGTGACGGCGGGGGTGAGGATGCCGTCGGCGAGCAGCGCCGCGCCGCCGATCATGGCGGGAAGAATCAGCCACGGCGCCACTTTGCGCACCAAGCTAAACAGGGCGAAGATGCCGCCCTCGTTGTGGTTGTCGGCCTTCATGGCGATAACCACGTACTTGACCGTGGTCACGAGCGTCATGGTCCAGATGACGAGTGAAAGCGCGCCCAGGATCATGTCCTCGCTGACGGTACCGATGCCGCCGTTGTTGGCGACGATTGATTTCATGGTGTACATGGGACTCGTGCCGATGTCGCCATAGACGACGCCGAGCGTTACGAGCAGCATGCCAGCGGAGAGGGGAATTGCTCCGTGCCCGCCCTGCCCATGCTGGTCTTGGAGGTTTGCCTCCAGTTTGGTGTGTGCCACGTGGACTCCCTTAGACATCCGGTTATCTGTCTAGGGCAGATAACCTTTATGCCATCTTTATACATATAAGAGCAGTTTGGCACATCGGGGTGTTTTAGACAATAATCCCCATCTGGGGATTATTCATGTACGCAGGTAGCATTTCAAAGCAGGGGCATATCCGCTGAATGGCTTGCTGCAATGTGATAGCCGCGGACGCGCCCCTGCTTTGAGTTGAAGAGGGGCGTCTAGGCGCGTGCTGCCTGGGCGATACCGGCCTTGGCGCTTGCGCGCTTACCGGCGAGTTCGCAAAACATCGCACCGCCGATGATGAGCGCGGCGCCAATCAGGCGGACCGGCGTCATGGTCTCGCCCAAAAGGGCAACGGAGAACACGACGGCCGAAAGCGGCTCAAGGTAGCCGACGACCGCGACGGTCTGGACGGGCAGCTTGGCGACAGCACTAAAGTAGAGCAGGCAACCGATGCCGGTGTTGACGACGCCTAGCATAGCGACGGCGCGCCAATCGATGCCTGCGGCGATGCCGGGGGAGAAGAACGAGGGAGCGCCCTGCGTGATGAGCGTGAGGACCAGCGCGGTCACAAAGGCGGCGCTCACCTGGAGCGCGGAGTTCTCGAGGCCCTCGATGTGCGGCGCGCCCTTGCTGGCGATGACCATCAGCGCATAGCAAAATGCCGAGGCGATTCCGCAAGCGATACCCGCAATGGGCATATTGCCGCCTAAACCTTGTGCCGCAATGAGAAAAGCACCGCAGGCGACGGCGATAAAGCCGGCGATTTTGCCGCCGGTCAGCTTTTCGCCAAAGATGAGCGGGGAGAGCGCCATGACAATGATGGGGCCGCAGTAGTACAGCAGCGAGGATACGCCGACGCCAATCGTCTGGTAGGCGCGGAACAGAAAAATCCAGCTGGCGCCCAGCGCTGCTCCCGAGAGGATCAGGGCCGCGGCTTCGCGGGGACGAGATGGCGCCTGCAGCTTATGGCGTTGGGTGATAACGAGGATGGTGACAAGCGAGAGTGCGCCCAAAAACGTGCGTAGTAGCACGATATCGGAGCTCGGCAGCGCGATGGCAGCGGCGATGATGCCGTTGGAGCCAAACAATAGCAATGCTGCTAAGTACGTAAACAGTCCGTTGTTCATGCGCTTCCATCCCCTCTATATCCGAGCATGTTCACTATGGGTGAACTCGCTATAGAAGAAAAGCGAATATAATGCATAGATAACATGACAAAAGCTCATGCATAGGTGGAGGGGTGCCGTGGAAACGAATGTTCAAAAGATGCAGGTCCTGCTCGAGACCGTGCGCGCTGGCAGTTTTACGCGCGCCGCCGAGCGGCTGAGCTATTCGCAGTCGGGCGTGAGCCGTATGGTGGCCGATCTTGAGGCCGACTGGGGCTTTAAAGTGCTCGATAGAAGCCGCGAGGGCGTAGTGCTTTCTGCCGATGGGCGGCAAGTTATGCCGGCGGTCGAGGCGCTCTGTGAGGAATTCACTCGCTTGCAGCGACGGGTGGATGAGATGCGTGGGCTCATGCGCGGCAAAATCTGCATCGGTACGTTTTCGAGTGTGGCGACTCACGTGCTGCCGCCGGTGATTGCGCACTTTCGCGCCGATCACCCGGACGTCGATTACGAGCTGCTGATGGGTGATTACTCCGAGATTGAGCAATGGGTGGCGGAAGGTCGCTGCGACCTGGGCTTTATTCCGCGCGAACCACGCGGCGCCGGCATGGCGTCGCGGCCGTTGGTGCAAGACGAGTTGATGGCCGTGGTGCCAGCGGACTCTTCGCTTGCCACCGCGGAGGTCGTTTCCCTTGCCGATTTGGCCAACGAGCAGTTTATTCTGCTGGAACGCGGCAGCGACGACGAGATTACGCCGCTGTTTCGCCGCGCGGGCCTGGCGGTGCGCTCTAAGCTATCGACCTGGGATGATTATGCGATTATGGCCATGGTCGAGGGCGGTCTGGGCGTGAGCATTCTTCCGGCGCTCATCTTGCGCCGCTGCCAGTTCGATGTTGCCGTGCGCCCGCTCGAGGGACATCCTCATCGGCAGATCAACGCCATATACCGCACCGCTGACGTTTCGCTTGCGGCGGCTCGTTTCCTTGAATATCTCTAAAAGCGCGTGCTCGTTGTCCACTTCGGGACGATTCTCGGGGTTCAGTACATTTTCTTGTGAAATTGAACTTTCAGATAATGCGCCGCGCTATACTGCTGCCTAAATTGAACTCAGGTTCAATTCGTGTTCTGTAAATTGAACTTTGCCAGCAAGGAGGTTCCTGTGGCCCAAGAGACGTTTTGCGATCGCCTGCGACAGACCATGTCCGATCGTGACGTTCGCCAGTCGGACGTAATCCGCGCATCGGAGATGCTCGGAAAAAAACTCGGCAAGAGTCAGATGAGCCAATATGTGAGCGGCAAGACGATCCCGCGGCGCGATGTGGCAGAGCTGCTCGCCCGTATTTTGGAGGTCGATGTTTCCTGGCTGCTCGCCAGTGACGCCGATCAAGGCGAGACATCATCGCCTCGCAACGATTCCAAGCCCGAACCCCATCCCTCAGCTCAAATTGCAAGGAGCACCACCATGCGTACTTTTTCTAAATCCGCCAAACTCGAGAACGTTCTGTATGACGTGCGCGGCCCCGTCGTCGACGAGGCTGCTCGTATGGAGGACGAAGGCGAGCGCATCCTCAAGCTCAACATCGGCAATCCGGCACCCTTCGGTTTCCGCACGCCCGATGAGGTCATTAAGGACATGCGCCAGCAACTGCCCGACTGCGAAGGCTATTCCAACTCGCGCGGTCTGTTCTCTGCGCGCAAGGCGATCATGCAGTACTCGCAGATCAAGGGGCTGCCCAATGTTCAGATGGAGCACATCTACACGGGCAACGGCGTGTCCGAGCTCATTCAGCTTTCGATGAACGCACTGCTCGATAACGGTGACGAGATCCTGATTCCCAGCCCCGACTATCCGCTCTGGACGGCGTGCGCGACCCTTGCCGGCGGCCATCCCGTGCACTATCTGTGTGACGAGCAGGCCGATTGGTATCCCGACTTGGAGGATATGGAGTCAAAGATCACGAGCGCGACCAAGGCCCTCGTCATCATTAACCCCAACAACCCCACGGGCTCGGTATATCCGCGCGAGGTGCTCGAGGGCATCGTCGAGGTTGCGCGCAGGCACCAGCTCATGATCTTTGCCGATGAGATCTACGACCGCCTGTGCATGGACGGCTACGAGCACGTCTCGATTGCCTCGCTCGCCCCCGATCTGCCCTGCGTCACCTTTAGCGGTCTGTCCAAGTCACACATGATCGCGGGCTATCGCATTGGCTGGATGGTGCTTTCGGGCAACCAGCGCTGCATGAGCGACTTCATCATGGGCATCAACATGCTCTCCAACATGCGCCTGTGCTCCAACGTGCCGGCTCAGTCGATCGTTCAGACGGCACTCGGCGGCCATCAGTCGGTCAACGACTATATCCGTCCCGGCGGCCGTGTCTATGAGCAGCGCAACTTTGTGTATGAGGCGCTCAACAAGATTGACGGCATCTCGGTGGTTAAGCCGCGTGCGGCGTTCTACATCTTCCCCAAGATGGATGTGAAGAAGTTCAACATCACCGATGACGAACAGTTCGCCCTTGACCTGCTGCACGAGAAGAAGATCCTGATCACCCGCGGCGGCGGCTTTAACTGGGCCGAGCCCGACCACTTCCGCATCGTGTACCTGCCGCGCATGGAAGTGCTCAAAGAGTCGCTCGAAGACCTCGCCGACTTCTTCGATCACTACCGCCAGAGCTAGTGGGATAGAAGATCCGCACTATGAAAAGCTCCCTGCAGTTGTTTTGCTGCAGGGAGCTTTCTTGAATCGGCGGAACTAGATTACGATTCCTTGGCAGTGGTCGATTTCGTGTTGGATGATCTCGGCGGTGTAGCCCGAGAAGTTTTTGATGCGGTGGACGAAGTTCTCGTCCAAATACTCCACCTTAATGCGGCGGTAGCGGGTACAGGGGCGCTCACCGATCAACGAGAGGCATCCTTCGCTCGTCTGGTAGGCATTGACCTGCTCAAGAATCTGCGGGTTGTACATAAGCAGCGACTTGCTGCCGTCCTTTACGCAGATGATGCGTTTGCGCACCCCGATCATGTTGGCGGCGAGGCCCACGCACTCGTGCTCATGCTCGTGGAGCGTATCCAGGAGGTCCTGCCCGGTCGCGGCATCGTCGGGCCCCGCGTCTTCGGAAGGCAGGCGCAAAAAGAACTCGGATTTCATGATGGGCTTAATCATGGCGGGCTCCTCATGTCTCGTGCTTTCGTGGACTTTTAATAATAGCGCGGAAGGAAAGCTGCGCGTCCGCGTTACAATCTTTCGACGTTGGACCATGTTGTCAGATTCGTCGTGTGCGGCGTCTGGCGTAAGTCTAGGGCTCATTTTCGCCCTGGACTGTTCCTCTGGGGCGATGCGACTGTCGTTCCAAGAGGAAGGAAATGCATGGGGAGCAAATCTCAGCAACAAGTTCAAGTAGCGCCATCGGCCACTGCGGCGTTTCTCGTCGTAATGTATATTGCAGCCTTTGTCGCCGCGTTTAACGAGAACATCATTAACGTGGCGTTGCACGATATCATGGCGGCCTTTTCGGTGAGCGCTGCCACGGCGCAGTGGCTCGTTTCGGGATACATGATCGTGACGTCGATCTTTACGGCCATCATGGCCTTTCTGTCCGGTCGTTTCTCGACGCGCAAGCTGCTGTTTTTCGCATGCGGATGCATGGTCGCCGGAGAAGTCCTGTGCCTGGTCGCCCCGTCGTTTACCGTTTTGCTGCCAAGTCGTATTTTGCAGGCTGCGGGATCGGGCATCTTGTTTTCGCTCATGATGAATGTGGTGCTATCTTGTGCTCCGCGCGAGAAGCTCGGTCTGTATCTGAGCCTGGGCGGTGCCTGCATTACGCTAGGGCCGGCGTTTGGGCCCGTGATTAGTGGTCTTATGTGCACGTTGTTTGGCTGGAGGGCGGTGTTCGTAGTGCCGCTGGTGGGCGGTGTCGTGGTCGCCGCGGCGGCAGCAAAGCTCGTTCGGAATGTCGGAGAGCGCTCGAACACCACGCTTGATATTCTGTCGGTTGTTTTGCTCGCCGCCGGCATTACGGCGTTTGTGTATTCCGTAGGCGAGTTCTCGACCAATGTGATGGCCGGTATCGCGACGCTTTTCGCCGCTGTTGTGGTGCTCGGCCTGTTTGCGGTTCGTCAGCTCAAGCTCAAGCATCCGGTGCTTAACGTGCGTCCCATGGCGAGCGTTCGTTTTTGGCCTGCATGCCTGCTTGTGGTGGTGTCGATGATGACGACGTTCTCGATGAGCGTTTTGTTGCCGCTCTATTTTGAGGGCGCATACGGCATGACCGCACTTGTCGCGGGTTTGCTCATTTTGCCGGCGATCGCCTGCAACGCCGTGACCTCGATTGTGGGCGGACGCGTGATGGATGCCCGTGGTGCGTGGCCGCTGCTGCCGGTCGGCTTTGCCCTGATCGCTGTGGGGCAGACGGCAATCTCGATGACCGCGGCAAGCATGAACATCGGCGTTGTCGTGCTGCTGACCGTTGTGGTGTATGCCGGCGTCGGTTTGGTACTGAGCCCCTCGCAGACCGCCGGTTTGGAGACGCTTCCCGCCGCTGAGCATCCTCACGGAACGGCATTGCTTAACACGTGGAACATGATTGCCGCGTCGTTTGGTCCGTCGCTGTTTATCGGCCTGCTTTCGAGTTCTGCGGTGGCTGCTGGCGCCGCAGGCGTTGCGTCGGACGTTGCCCAGGCGATAGGATTTGCAGCCGCCGTGCGCGTGGCGGCCGTGATTGCCGTTGTCGGGTTCGCGGTGTCGCTGGTGTACGCTCGCCGCGAGTCGCACATGTCGCATTAATGTGTGCACATAGATTCTGCAGCTAGATTGGATGGCGACACCATAAACTAATGGACGTTTTGCCGAGAGGCATGAATGTATAAAGCGCAAAGAGTGCGCGACGGGCCCCGCGAATGGGGCGATGATGCCCGAGAGGGCCAAGAAGGAGTCTCATGTCTGAGAACGAAGAGATCATGAACGAGACCGAGAACGAGACCATGGCTGCCGAGGTCGAGGCAGTCGAGACCGTGGAGACCGAAGCTGCTGAGGTTGAGGCTGCTGACGAGGTTTCCGCCGAGGAGGCCGAGGTTGTCGAGGCCGCCGCTGATTACGATGACGAAGAGCTGATGGACAAGATGCAGAAGGCCGCCCGCCTGCTGCGCAGCCGTCGCTTTGCTATTTCCAAGGAGGAGGAGGCCAAGGCCGAGCGCATGGCGAACATCGAGCGCGCCATCAAGCTTCTTGACCTCAAGCCCAAGATGGAGCAGAAGGAAATGTCCGACCTGCTGGGCATGCGCCTTCGTGAGCTCGATGGCCTGATGGCCGAGGCCGAGGCTGCCGATCTGGTCGGCCGCATCGACGACGCCGAGGGCGATATGCGCAAGATCGTCGTCTTTGCTGCCGAGGATGCCGCTGAGGGCCTGGTCGAGCTTGCCAACAAGAAGGAGAAGCTCCTGCCCGAGCTTTCTTACGAGGAGGCCACCGAGCTGATGGCCGCTCTCGATAAGGTTATCGCTCCGCTCGTCGCCATGGGCCTGGACGAGGACCGCGGTCCTCGCGGCGGCCGTGACGATCGCGGTGGCCGTGGCGGCGA
>UQZI01000067.1 GCA_900545555.1 uncultured Collinsella sp. | reverse complement strand
GCAATCTGCCTTTCAACTTCGGCGGCATGACCAGAAGGTCAATGCCGCCTTGTTTCAAGGCACCTTGCTCGCTCTGGCGGGCTTTCGCTGTCCGCGCCAAAACATCGGCGTTGTTATGGGTAGTCGTTGGGGACGTTCTTAAATGACTAGTCGTTGGGGAATGTGGCACTTGGGGACGTTCCTTTTCTGCCGGCAGTTTGGGACATTCCTTGCACCATTAGTCGTTGGGGACGTTCTTGTTTGACTGGTCGTTTAAGAACGCCCCCGATGACTATTCGGATTGCTAATTTGTGCGGGTTGTGGTTTTGTGACCTGCTGAAATTTGAGATACTGTACAACTGTACGTTAACTAATCTTCGTAGTATATTGCTACCCGCAAAACTCAATACCATTGTGCTTCGAGACGCTAAAGCGCCTACGTACAATGGTTTTTGATAGTACGATTTGATTCAACGACAGGATGGATGGTCCAAGCGTGAGTCTCGGCAGCAAACTATCCGATGCAAAGGTCTCCTTTGCGATATTTAAGCGCGACATTAAGCGACTGCTTGTGAACCCCGTCGCCTTGGTGGTTACCCTTGGCGTGTGCGTTATCCCCTCGCTGTATGCCTGGTACAACATCGTGGCAAACTGGGATCCGTACGGAAACACCCAAGGTATCAAGATTGCCATCGCCAACAACGATCAGGGCACTCAGAACGACCTAGTGGGCGAGCTCAACGCGGGTGACCAGGTCGTCGATCAGCTCAAGGAGAACGATCAGCTGGGCTGGACCTTCGTCGACTCGGCTGCCGATGCCAAAGAGGGTGTCGAGAGCGGGGAATACTACGCTGCGATCGTAATCCCCAAGAACTTCTCCGACAATCTTGTCTCGATGCTCGATGGCAATTACCATCAGCCGAAGCTCACCTATTACGTCAATGAGAAGAAGAGCGCCATTGCGCCCAAGGTCACCGATACCGGTGCCAACACCATCGAGGAGCAGATCAACTCGGAGTTTGTCTCCACGGTGGGCGAGACTGTTGCCAGTATCGCCAAGGATGCCGGTGTCGATTTAAAGGACAAGGCAACCCAGACTCAGGACTCGCTGACAAGTTCGGTGTCCGAGGCATCCGACACCTTGGGTGAGGTGCGCGATTCGATTGGCGATATGAATGCCGCCATCGATAAGACGAGTGGCGCTATCGCCTCGGCTGATGCGGCGCTTGCCGGCTTGCAAGGTCAGGCACCGTCGCTGACGCAGGCAATCTCCCAGGGCAACGACCTGCTGGGCGAGGCTCGCGCCACGGCGGGCAACTCTATCACCTCGCTCTCCAAGGCACTCTCGGAAGGTAGCCTTGCACTCACCAAGACGTCAGCCTCCGCGAACGCTGCGATTGGCAAGCTAACGGGTACGGTCACATCTACGACCACCCGCATCGACAACTCGCTCGAGTCTCTCCAGGCGACGATCGATCACAATAAGGCCGTTATCGGGCACTTGGAGATTCTCGTTAATGACACGTCGACAGGTTCCGAGGAAATTGACGCGCGCATTGTATCGACCATCGATTCGCTTCGCGAGCAAAACCAGAAGCTGCAGAGCATCAAGGATGGCCTTTCTGCACAGTCGAGCGCCATGGCAAACGACGCTACGGCAATCTCGAACGCGAGCAACGCACTCAACGCGGCAATTCAGACCGGTACGGCTAACCTCGGTCAGGCTCAGACCGATCTGGGTCAGAACGCACTTCCGAAGGCTTCGAGCGCGCTTGACTCCTTTGCCGCCGTTTCGGGCGATTTGACCGGCATTGTGTCGGGTATGGCCCCCACGATAGCGAGCGCGCGCGGCACGCTGGCGCAGCTCGACGCCACGCTCAAGCAGGCAAAGACCACGCTGTCCCAAACCGACGCCTCCCTTGCCAAGGTTCAGGACAAGCTCGCGACCGCCGCCAATGACATTGCGGCGCTGCAGACCTCTGAGTCTATGGGCGAGTTAGCCGACCTCATGGACGTCGACGTCAATGACGTGGCAGATTTCATGGCATCTCCGGTTGAGCTGACGTCCAAGTCAATCTATCCGGTCAAGAGCTTTGGCTCGGGCATCGCGCCCTTCTACACCAATCTGGCGCTGTGGGTAGGCGGCTATGTGCTCATCGCTATCTATAAACTCGAGGTCGACCGCGAGGGCATCGGTAGCTTTACGGCGCGTCAGGGCTACTTTGGCCGCTGGCTGCTGCTGGTGATCCTGGGTGCGTTGCAGGCCATCATCGTTACGGTGGGAGATCTGGTCATTGGCGCTCAGTGCGTCAATCCGCTGCTCTTTGTACTGGGCGGCATCGCTATTTCGTTCACCTACGTCAACATCATCTATGCGCTGTCCACCACGTTTAAGCATATCGGTAAAGCCATTGGCGTCATCCTCGTCATTGTGCAGATCCCCGGCTCGTCGGGCATGTATCCCATCGAGATGATGCCCGGCTTCTTCCAATGGCTGCATCCGCTGCTGCCCTTCACCTATGGCATCAACCTGCTGCGCGAGACCGTCGGTGGCATGTATTCGTTCAACTACCTGTTCAACCTGTGCATCCTGGGCGTGTTCCTTGCCATCGCACTCTTTATTGGCTTGCAGCTGCGTCCGCTGCTGCTCAACCTCAACCTGCTCTTTGACAAGCAGCTTTCCACGACGGGCCTCATGATCTGCGAGTCCAACGACCTGCCGCGCCAGCGCTATTCGCTGCGCACGGCCATGCGCGTCATGCTCGATTCGGATTCGTACCGTCGCGAGCTGCTCGATCATGCCGTGGCGTTTGAGCATCGCTACCCGTACTACATCAAGGGCGGTTTTGCCGCCGTGGTAGGCGTGCAGGTTCTGCTCTTTGTGCTTTCGACGGTGCTCGATATCGACAATAACGGCAAGATCATCCTGCTCGTTATCTGGATTATCTCGGTCATTGCCATCTGCGGCTGGCTCATCAACATCGAATACATCCGTGCGAGCCTCAATACCCAGATGCGTATCTCGGCGCTTTCGGACGAGGACCTTCGCCGCGAGATGCGCGAGCACACGGCTGCCATCCCTGCCGCCCGTCGCATGTTTGGTCTCAACGCCAGCGAGCGTGGCGCCAAGGGAGGCGAACAGCCTACGAGCCGTCTGTCGCATATCGGTGCGCATCGTAAGGCTCAAGATGCCGACGGCGCTGACAACGTAAACGGAAACGACGGGGACACCACCTCGCTTGGCAAGCACTCTAAAGGAGGTGAGGCATAAATGAAAAACATCCTGCACCTGTTTAAGCGCGATGTCCAAAACGTGTCTCGCTCCGTGATCGGCATGGTCGTCGTGATGGGCCTGATCATCGTGCCATGTCTCTATGCATGGTTTAACATCGCCGGAAGCTGGGATCCCTACGGCAATACCGGCAACCTTAAGATTGCCGTGGTCAACACCGATGAGGGTTACGAGAGCGATCTGATTCCCGTCGAGGTCAACGTGGGCGAAAACGTAACCGCCACCCTGCGCGGCAACGAGAACTTCGACTGGGTCGTCCTCAACGACCGTGATAAGGCGATTGAGGGCGTTAAGTCGGGCGCGTACTACGCTGCCGTCGTTATCCCTAAAACGTTTAGCGCCGACATGATGACGCTTTTCTCGACCGAGGTGAAGCACGCCGATATCGAGTTCTATGAGAATCAGAAGGCCAACGCCATCGCACAGATCGTGACTGAAAAGGGTTCGAGCGCCGTCCAGAGTCAGGTCAACGAGACCTTTACCAAGACCATCACGACCATCGGCCTTAAGACCGTGTCCAGCCTGCTCGACTATATGAGTACCGACCAGGTGAGCAGCTTTATCGCCAATCTGTCCTCGACGCTGGGCGATTCGGTCGAGGACCTGCAGGACGTTCAGGCGAGTGCGACGTCGCTCGCGGGCATTTTGAGCTCCACGTCCGATTCACTGACATCGGCGGGCGGCATGCTCAAGCAGACGGGCACCGTTGATGAGTCGACGAAGCAGCTGATGGAGCACGCCAAGAGTGGCATCAATGATTCCAAGGAAGCGCTCAAGGCCGCCAACGATGCCGTTGACGCGGCGATTGACGGAAGCGCGGGCTCGTTCGACAACGTGTCCGCCGAGCTTGCGAAGGCATTCGATGCCGCGAATCAGCATGTTGACCTTACGGTGTCTCAGCTCAACGAAGCCGCAGCGGCGCTCAATACGCGTGCTGACGATATCGATGCGATGACCGATCAGCTCCGTAACCTTGCCGACCAGGTAAGTGATGACAAGCTCAAAGACGGTCTCGAGTCCGCTGCGACGTCGCTGGGCAGAATTGCCGTGGAGTACCGCAACAATGCGAAGGACCTGACGGCGACCGCAAAGTCCCTTTCGGACGGCATGGCGGAGGTCAACAACTCGCGTGCCGAGGTCGACCAGGCCATCGCCGATGCCAAGGCGGGTATCTCGGGAGCCAAGTCCGACTACGATTCCACGTTCTCGGTTAAGGCCAAGGAGCTCAAGAAGACCATTTCGGGCGTTCTGGATTCCCTGAACGGTATCTCGGGTGACTTGGATAGCGCCGTGAGCGGTCTGACCGACGCCTCTGGCTCGCTCGCAAAGGGCCTCTCCAAGGCTGCGACGCTGGTCAACAAGGCTTCCGATCAGCTGGGTGAGGCATCGGACAAGATCAGCGCCTTTAAGGACGAGCTCGATGGCGCCCTGATGTCGGACGACCTTGCCACGATCAAGACGATGATCGGCAACGATCCCGAGGGTTTGGCCGTGTCGCTTTCCGGCCCCGTCGCGCTCGACCGCAAGCCGGTCTATCCGATCCGCAATTACGGTTCGGCCATGGCGCCGTTCTATACGATCCTGTCGCTGTGGGTCGGCTCGATCGTGCTGGCGGCCATGATGAAGGTATCGGTTGACGATGAGCTCATCAACGAGCTGATCCCCGTGCGCCTGCACGAGATCTACCTGGGCCGCTACCTGTTCTTTGGAGGTCTGGCCCTGCTGCAGGCGACACTCGTGTGCGCGGGCGACATCCTGTTCTTTGGCATCCAATGCGACAACCCGCTGCAGTTTGTGCTGGCGGGCTGGGTCGCGAGTCTCGTGTTCTCCAATATCGTCTACACGCTCACGGTTTCGTTTGGCGATATCGGCAAGGCGCTCGCTGTCGTGCTGTTGGTCATGCAGGTCGGCGGTTCAGGCGGTACGTTCCCCATCGAGATGACCGGCCCCGTGTTCCAGGCGATCTACCCGTTCCTGCCGTTTACCCACGGCATCAACGCCATGCACGCCGCCATGGCTGGCGCCTACCATATGGAGTACTGGGTTGAGCTGGGTATCTTGGCGAGCTATCTGATTCCGTCGCTGGGCCTGGGCGTCGTCTTCCGCCGCCCGGTCATCAAGGCCAACGACTGGATCATCGAAAAGCTTGAAAGCACGAAGCTTATTTAGTGCAACAGCGTGACATTGACAAAACATCGAGGTTCACTTTGCTGACGCTTTAGTGGGCTGGATTGCGGTGCAACGCTGGTTGTTGCTACAGTAGCGGGGCGTGCCGGGGGTCCGGCGCGTCCCGTTTTTATTTGACCATGAGGCGGCACGCAGCCATACGCGTGCGGACACCACGCCCAGATTGAGTGCGAGGATGTTCCATGGCCCAATACGCTGCCAACGAAATCGAAAACATGCCCGATAGCCCTGTAGCCCGTGAGGATTTGGGCGCGGGTGGTATTCCCCGGGGTGCCGGCGCACGCTCGCCGTTGTTCTGGAAAGTTCTACTGCTTTCGGTGGCGATTATCTGGGGCTACTCCTTTACCACTATGAAGGACGCACTCGACACCATTCCGGTGTTCGAGCTGGTCTATGTTCGCTTTCTCCCGGCATCACTGGTTATGTTTGCAATTTTCCATAAGCGCATCATCGCTCATTTCAATGCCCGCAACCTGATCGTCGGGCTTGGCATGGGCGCGCTCATGTGGGGTGCCTACGGTTTGCAGACGATCGGCCTGGCACAGACCACGGCGGGCAAGAGCGCTTTTTTGACCGGCACGTATTGCATCCTTGTGCCGTTTGCAAGCTATGTCCTGAGCGGTGAAAAGCTTACCCGGTATAACCTGGGTGCAGCGTTGTTGTGCCTGGCGGGTATTGGCCTGGTAGCGCTCGATAGCGTCGAGTTCAATGCCGGCGATGTTATTACCTTGGGCGGCGCGATCTTCTTCGCCATCCAGATGGCGGTGACTGCCAAGTACGGTCGCAAGATGGACATCAACGTCATCACGTTTTGGATGTTTGTGGGCAATGGCGTTTTGAGTTTAATCACGTCGCTGCTATTCGAGACTCAGACGCCCCTCTCTGCATGGACGCCGGAGTTTATCGGTGTGGCTGTTTTCCTCTCGGTGGGCTGCACATGCGCGGCGCTGCTCGTCCAAAACGTCGGTTTGGCGCATGTCCCCGCCTCGACGGGCTCACTGCTTCTTTCGATGGAGTCGCCTTCGGGCGTGTTGTTTTCGGTGCTGCTGATGGGGGAGGCGCTCACCTCGCGCCTGCTCGCCGGCTTCGTGCTTATCTTCCTGTCGATTATCTTGAGCGAGACTCACTTCGATTTTTTGCGCAAAAAGCCGCGCCCGCAATTGTAAACAACTTGTTGCGCCGCCCTCTCGGGGCGGCATTTTTTATGCGTCGCCCTTAAAGTTGTACCTTGCACTTTACGCTATCAAAGTGCTTGCTGCAAAAACGTTACTGGAGGGCATTTATGGCACCAGCTCTGTCCGATCTTCAACCGCAATCAGCGCTCAAGGCCACCGCAGCGGCGCAGGCCGCTATCGGTGACGGTCTCGTTGCAGAAGCTCAGGCTTTTGCAGACGAGCTCGCTGCGTGGCGACACGATTTACACCAGGTGCCCGAGCTGGGTAATAGCCTCCCACAGACCTCTGCGTATATTCAAGCGCGCCTGACCGAGATGGAAATCCCATTTGCCACGCTCGTCGATGGTTCCTGTGTTGTGGGCCTTGTCGGCGCCGGTGCCGCCGCGGCCCAGGGCAATGGCGTCTGCACGGACGAACAGGCCGGTACGGTCATCATGCTTCGCGGCGACATGGATGCCCTGCCCGTTGTCGAGGAATCGGGCGAGCCTTTCGCTTCCACCAACGGCTGCATGCACGCTTGTGGCCACGATATGCATGCGACGGCGCTGCTCGGCGCGGCCCGTTTGCTCAAGGCCCGCGAGTCCGAGCTTGTCGACGCTAACGCCACAGTTAAGTTGCTGTTCCAGCCGGGCGAGGAAACCTTTGAGGGTGCCCGCGCCGCCATCGCCGACGGTCTGCTGCAGAACCCGCGTCCCCAGGCCGCCTTTGCCATGCATGTCAATAGCCAGTCGCCGCTTGGCCTGGTGCTCTATGGGAGTCCGGCGCTCTCGGGCGTGTACGGTTTCCGCATCACGCTGCAGGGCAAGGGTGGCCATGGCTCGAGCCCCGAGATCTGCATCGACCCCATCACGGCCGGCGTGCATGTGCACCTGGCGCTTCAGGAGCTTATCTCTCGCGAGGTGCCGGCGGCCAAGGAGGTCGCGCTTACCGTGGGTAAGTTCGCTGGCGGTTTGGCGGCCAACGTCATCCCCGACACCTGCGTGCTCGAGGGAACGTTGCGCGGCTTCGATGTCGAGCTCATGGCTCACCTTAAGACCCGCATCGCGGAGGTCGTCAACGGCGTTGCCGCAACATATCGTACGCTGGCAACCATCGAGACGCTTTCGGACGTTCCGCCGCTCGTGCTCGACAGCGATATGACCCAGGCCTCGCTTGGCTACGTGGGCGCGGTGCTGCCCAAGGCTGCCTTCCTGCCGCTATTCCACGCCATGGCGAGCGAGGATTTCGCACTTATCTCGAGCGAGATCCCAAGTGCGTACTTTACGGTGGGCGCGGCCGTGACCGATACGGACGAGCATTTTGCCCAGCATCATCCCAAGGCGCGCTTTAACGATGCCGAGCTTCCCCTCGGCGCCGCGGCTTATGCCGCCGTCGCTCTCGGATACATTGCGGACCACAAGGAGTAATCCATGTCCCAGCAACGTAAATTTTTCCCCGGCTGGCTCGTGGTGGCCTCCGGCTTTGTGATCATGGCCACGTGCTACACGATTTTCGTTAACTGCATGAGCCTGTTTCAGCCGCTCATCGTAAGCGACCTGGGCATCACGCTTGCGCAGTACAACATCTCCAACGCCATCTCCACCGTGGTGAGCGTTATCGGCTCGCTTGTCATTGGCCATGTCGCCGATAAAGTAAGCGGCCGCGTTTTGGGCTCCCTCACTGTAATCGCCACCTCTGCCGTTCTTGCCGGTATGAGCTTTGTCGGTGAGCTGTGGCAGGTCTACGTGCTCTTTGCCGTCTCGGGCTGCTTTGCCGTCGCCTCGACCCGCCTGCTCATCAGCCTGGTGACCGCCAACTGGTTTACGGCCAAGCGAGGCCTTGCCATCTCCATCGCACTTTCGGGCTCGGGCTTTGGCGGCGCTATTCTGTCTCCCATCGTGAGCTCGCTCATCGTGAGCGTTGGCTGGCGTTCCGCCTTCCTGGTGCTCGCGGCTATCTGCATGGTGGCGGCGCTGCCCATCACGGCCTATTCCTTCCGCACCAAGCCTTCCGAGATCGGTCTTAAGCCGCTCGGCGAGAATCCAGGCGACCCGTCTGCTTCTGCCACGGGTGATAAGAACGAGAAGGCAGCCCCCGAGGTTAGCGTCGGCTGGTCTCGTATCAAGAAGAGCCCGGCATTTTGGCTGCTCGTCGTCGCCTTCCTCTTTATGGGCTTGGTCAATGGCGCCATCCTGCCCAACCAGGTTACCAACATGACGAGTGTTACCGTCAACGGTGCCAAGATCGTCACGGGCGGCCACGACCCCATGTGGGCAGGCACCGTGCTTTCGGCCTACATGGTTACCGTCGTTATCGCCAAGATTTCGCTCGGTGCGATCTATGACCGCTTTGGCCTGCGCTTTGGCAATATCCTTGGCTCCGTTGCGTGCATTATCGCCTGCGTGGCGCTGTGTTTCCCGACGACGGACCTCGGTCCTATTGTCGCTGCTGTGAGCTTTGGTGTTGGAACGTGCATGGGCACCATCACGCCTACAATCGCCGCGTCCAAGCAGTTTGGCATGGCCGACCTCGGTAAGGTCACGGGCACCATTACCTCGCTCGAGATGGTCGGCGGCACCGTGGGCGCTATCGTCTCGGGCGTGCTGTTCGATGCCACGGGCTCCTTTGCGAGCACCTGGATTGTATGCCTGGCGTGCTCCGTGGTCATGCTCGTGTTCCTGCTGGCATCCGAGCCCATTGCAGCCAAGCTGCGCGCGAGCGCGGCGGGAGAGTAAGGGCGCTGCCGCGTTTGCCGGCTCACCCTGATCTGCCCGCGGCGGTCTTGGGAGCCGAATGGATGCTCGTACCATCATTCGGTTTCCAAGGTCGCCGCAGGTCAAAGGACGGTCCGCTTTCCTTCGTCCCCAGCAGATCATGTGACCCGAAGGGGTCGGAGGAAAGCGGATCAGCTGTCGCGGCGGTGCATCTGGCCGAACGAGTCCCCATACCCTCGTTCGGTCAGACGCTCCGCCGCGTTGCTGCTTTGTGCCGTATAATGTCCACTACCTATGACGCGATACAAAAGAAAGGTGTTTGCCCATGCAGGCACAGAAGGCGGAGGGAACCCGCGACCTTATCGGCGCCGAGATGCGCGCCTGGCAAAAGATGCAGCAGATTGCGGCCGGCGTGTTCGAGCCGTTTGGCTTTAAGCCCATCGAGACGCCCGCGATCGAGCAGGTGGACGTCTTTGTCCACGGCATCGGCCAGTCGACCGACGTCGTGCGCAAGGAAATGTTCCGTGTGTTCAGCGGTGCCAACCTGGAGCGCGTCTTTACCGAGGGCACCGACACAAAACTCAAGCCCAAGCAGCGCCTGGCGCTTCGTCCCGAGGGCACGGCCGGTGTGGTGCGCGCAGTCGTGGAGAACAACCTGGTGCCCCAGGGCTCCACGCCGTTTAAGGCTTACTACGCCGAGGCCATGTTCCGCGGCGAGCGTCCCCAGAAGGGCCGCCTGCGTCAGTTCCACCAGGTGGGTATCGAGTGGCTCGGCGCTCCCGATCCGGCGGCAGACGCCGAGTGCATCATCATGCTCATGGAGTTCTACAAGCGCCTGGGCTTCGATCTTTCCAAGCTCCGTCTGCTCATTAACTCGATGGGCGACGCTCAGTGCCGTCCGGCTTACCGCGAGCAGGTCAAGCAGTTTATCCTCGATCACGCTGACGAGATGTGCGATGAGTGCCGCGAGCGCGCCGAGCTCAACCCGCTGCGTGCCTTCGACTGCAAGAACGACCACTGCCGCGAGATCATGGCCGACGCGCCGCTGATGGGCGACAACCTGTGCGACGAGTGCCGCGAGCACTACGAGCAGGTCAAGCGCTATCTGGATGCCGCCGGTATCGAGTATGTCGAGGATCCCACACTGGTGCGTGGTCTGGACTACTACACCCGCACCGTCTTTGAGGTCGAGGCTCCCGGTGCCGGCGTCGGCTCCATCGGTGGCGGCGGCCGCTACGACGGCCTGGTCGAGCTCGAGGGTGGCAAGCCCACGGCCGGCGTCGGCTTCGCCGTCGGTTTTGAGCGCGCCCTGCTGGCCCTGCAGGCCTTTGGCAGCGATTTGGGTGCCGATGAGGTCCCGTGCGTCTATGTCGCCAACGCCGGCAAGGAGCTGCGCCAGAACGTCTTTGTCATTACGCAGGAGCTTCGCGCCGCGGGCATCGTGACCGAGGCAGACTATCAGGGCCGTTCGCTCAAGGCTCAGTTTAAGCAGGCCGACAAGGTGGGCGCTAAGCTCATCCTGGTCCTGGGTGGCGACGAGCTTGCCGCCGGCAAGGTCAAGGTACGCGACATGCAGAGCCATGACGAGGTTCTCGTCGATCTGGCCAACGTGGTCGAGGCGGTTCGCGAGCGCCTGTAGCGCATCTTTTTGAGCTGCGGACCCGCTTGAGTGTCCCGTCCATTGCGAGCGATTGTTACGGGGGTGTTTCGCATTTATGCGGAATGCCCCCGTTTGTGTATGCCGTCCACCGAGAAATACGACCATTTAGGGCAAAAACCCTTGCAATGCAGAAAATACTTTTGTGTGGTAAAGCGCAATCAGTGTCGAAAGTATTTCCCAAGCGCCTATAATGAATACCGCATGTTACGTGCATAGAAGGAGGAATGGGAGGAAACGTGGCTGAGAACCTAAGCAACCAGTCTGTACCCGAAGCCGCGGCGCGCGTCGCTGCCGTGGTCAACCGCCTCGTTAACCGAATCGGCTC
>UQZI01000066.1 GCA_900545555.1 uncultured Collinsella sp. | reverse complement strand
AGGACCACTCCAGCGCCGTCTGGGACATCCTCACGAAGGGCGAGATGGGGGAGACCTACCTCATCGGCGCCGACGGCGAGAGGAACAACATCACGGTCCTGCGCATGATCCTGGAGGCGATGGGACGCGACCCCGAGGACTTCGACTGGGTCGCCGACCGCCCCGGACACGACCGCCGCTACGCCATCGACAGCACGAAGCTCCAGCGCGAGCTGGGCTGGAGGCCGGCGCACACCGACTTCGCCGGGGGCTCAAGCAGACGATCGACTGGTATGTCGAGAACGAGTCCTGGTGGCGCCCGGCCAAGGAGGCCACCGAGGCCCGCTACCGCGCGCAGGGGCAGTAGGAGGGGAGAGACATGGCTGACATCGCATTCGAGAAGGACCTCTCCGTCGCCGAGACCGGCATCGAGGGCCTCAAGGTCGTCGACCTCGCCGTCCACGGCGACTCGCGCGGCTGGTTCAAGGAGAACTGGCAGCGCGCCAAGATGTGCGCCCTGGGCATCCCGGACCTCCGCGTCGTCCAGAACAACGTCTCCTACAACGACAGCCGCGGCGTCACCCGCGGCATCCACGCCGAGCCCTGGGACAAGTTCATCTCCGTGGCGCGCGGCAGCGTCTTCGGCGCCTGGGTGGACCTGCGCGAGGGCAGCGAGACCTACGGGAAGGTGTTCACCTGCACGCTCGACCCGTCCAAGGCCATCTACGTCCCGCGCGGCGTGGGCAACTCCTTCCAGGCCCTGGAGGACGGCACCGCCTACACCTACCTGGTGGACGCCCACTGGTCCCTCGAGCTCAAGAAGACCTACACCTTCGTGAACCTCGCCGACCCCGAGCTCGCCATCGAGTGGCCGATCCCGCTCGATGAGGCCACCGTCTCCGAGGCCGACCTCAACCACCCGATGCTCAGGGACGTCGTCCCAATGGCGCCCAAGAGGACGCTCGTCACCGGCTGCAACGGCCAGCTGGGCCATGCTGTGCGCAGGCTGGCGGAGGAGCGCGGCGTCGCCAAGGACTTCGACTTCTGCGACATCGACACTTTCGACATGTCCGACCCGGACGCCTATTCGCAGTACGACTGGTCGCTCTACGGCGCCGTCATCAACTGCGGCGCCTACACGGCGGTCGACAGGGCCGAGACCCCCGAGGGCCGCGTGACCGCCTGGAAGGCCAACGCGACCGGCCCGGCCCTGCTCGCCCGCACCTGCGCCGGGCACGGCATCACGCTCGTCCACGTCTCCTCCGACTACGTCTTCGACGGCACGGCCGAGGTGCATGACGAGGACGAGTCCCCCAGCCCGCTGTCCGTCTACGGCCAGACCAAGGCCGCCGGCGACATCGCCGTGGCCGGGTGCCCCCGCCACTACATCATGCGCTCCAGCTGGGTCATCGGCGAGGGGCACAACTTCGTCAAGACGATGAAGGGCCTCTCCGACCGCGTCGCCGACCCCGAGGACGGGCTCGAGCAGGTCACGGTCGTTGACGACCAGCTGGGCCGCCTGACCTTCACGCGCGACATGGCCGAGGCCATCTTCCACGTGCTGGGGACGCACGCCCCCTACGGCACCTACGACTGCACCGGCTCCGGCACCGTCAAGTCCTGGGCCGATATCGCCCGCGCCGTCTTCGAGGCCGCCAACGGCAACGGGGACAGGGTCGTGCCGGTATCGACCGCCGACTACTACGCGAGCGCCGAGGGCCCCGTCGCCCCGCGCCCGGTCCACTCCGCGCTCGACCTGTCCAAGCTCGAGGCTGCCGGCTTCCACATGCCCGACTGGGAGGAAGAGCTGGGGGAGTACATCAAGACGCTCTAGCCGCTATTAACTTTTCGAGAGTAAAAGCCGCCGTTCTTTAACGGCGGCTTTTCTTGTTGGTGGCTATCTGCGCAGTGGTGCCAATAGTATTTTGCGGAAGATCTACCTCTCGCTTGGCATGGAAGTAGGGTGGCCGGGCTGGTCGTCGTAGGCGTATTTGCTGTACACGTTGACCTCCCACTGCTTTTTTTCGACCTTTGCTACAGAATCAAGGATGAAGCCGGTCGCAAGGCTCAGGCCGCACAGGAACATAAACGAGGCGGCGAGCACAGCGGTGGGGAAGCGCGGGACGAGGCCGGTCTGGAAATACTCGACAACGATGGGCATGCCCAGGGCGAGGCCGATCAACGCAAACAGAAGCGCGACGAGGCTGAAGAACTTCAGCGGGCGGTAGTCCTTGAACAGCGTACCGATCATCGCAACGACTTTAATGCCGTCGCTCACGGTATTGAGCTTGGACTCGGAGCCTTCCGGACGGTCGCGGTACTCGATGGGCACATCTTTGATGCGCCAGCGGTGGTCGACGGCGTGGATCGAGAGCTCGGTTTCGATTTGGAAGCCCTCGGAAAGCACGGGGAAGGTTTTGACGAACGGACGGCTCATGGCGCGGTAGCCGGTCATGACATCATCGAAGCTGTAGCCATAGATCCACTTGATCATGGCGCGGACCAGATTGTTGCCAAAGCCGTGGAAGGCACGCTTGTTTTCCTCGGCGTAGGTGCCGTTGGAAAGGCGATCGCCTACGGTCATGTCGGCCGTGCCGTTAAGGATGGGCTCGCAGAGGGCCTTGGCCGCCTCGGCGGGGTAGGTGTCGTCTCCGTCGACCATCAGGTAGCAATCGGCGTCGATATCGCGAAACATCTGGCGGCACACGTTGCCCTTTCCCTGACGGGGTTCAAGGCGCACCGTGGCGCCGTGCTCGGTGGCGATGCGTGAAGTATCGTCCGACGAGTTGTTGTCATAGACATAGACCGTCGCCTGCGGAAGCTCGCGGTGAAAGTCGTCGATGACCTTACCAATCGTGAGCGCTTCGTTGTAGCAAGGGATGATGACGGCGATGGATTTAGAATTCACTCAATGCTCCTTATACAATCAATCCTTGAAAGTATAGCCGTTTGGGCTTGTCATCCTAAGATGTGGGTTAGTTCTCCAGTTTTGTTGCGCGAATCGTTTGGATGGCCGTCGGGTCTATACTGTTCGTTTGTCAACGATTACGAGTAAAGGAGTTGCATCCGTGTCGGATCAGACAAAGCAACAAGAAACTCGCAGTCTGCCTGCGACGTTTGCTAAGAATGAATTTGAGAAGGACGCGTTTATCCTTCGTCAGCTGGTTACCAAGGATTTTAAGATCAAGTATCGCCGTAGCGTTCTGGGCGTCGCATGGTCGGTGCTCAACCCGCTGCTGATGATGATCGTCATGGCCATCGTGTTCTCGACGATTTTCGCCCAGGGCCGCAATGGCTCAATTACGCCCGAGATGTACCCACTGTACTTGATCGTGGGTAACGTTACCTTTGCCGTCATGTCCGAGTCTACGAACCAGGCCCTGACGTCGATCGTTGGTGCTGCCCCGCTGCTCAAGAAGGTTAAGGTGCACCGCTGGGTCTTCCCAGTACAGAAGGTGCTCTTCTCGCTGGTTAACTTTGCCTTCTCGCTGGTCGCCGTTGCCATCGTTATGCTGTGGTTCCACGTTATGCCTTCTTGGCACCTGATTCTGCTGCCGGTCTGCCTACTGCTGCTTATGTGCTTCTGCATGGGCCTGGGCATGATGCTCTCCGCCCTCACGGTCTTCTTCCGCGATGTCATGCATCTGTGGAGCGTCGTCATTACGGCGTGGACTTACATCACGCCTATTTTCTGGACGACCGACTTCGTTGCGCAAATGCCGCATCTCGTGCGCATTCTGGTCTATGCGAACCCCATGTATAACTACCTGCAGTTTATGCGCGATATCTTCCTGTTCCAGACTACGCCCTCGCTTATGACGTTTGGTATGTGCGTTGCTTGGGCGGTTCTTGCGCTTGTTATTGGCTATACCGTGTTCCATAAGTCCGAGCGCAAGTTCATCCTCTACATCTAAGGAGTGCTGTGATGACTGAATCTGTTGTTGATTACAGCGAGCAGCCTCTGGCTGTCGAGGTCGACGACGTCACCATGATCTTTAATATGGCGTCCGAGTCGCTGACCAACCTCAAGGAGTACTTCATCAAGCTTGCCAAGCACGAGCTGTTCTTTGAGGAGTTTAGGGCGCTCAAGCATATCTCGTTTGATATTCATCGTGGCGAGGTCGTGGGTCTGGTCGGCACCAATGGCTCCGGCAAGTCTACGATGCTCAAGATTATCGCTGGCGTGCTTGAGCCTAGCGAGGGCAGCGTTAAGGTGCACGGTAATATTGCGCCTCTGATTGAGCTTGGTGCCGGCTTTGACCCCGAGCTGACCGCCCGCGAGAACATCTATCTGAACGGTGCCCTGCTCGGCTATACCAAGGAGTTCATCGACGCCAACTTTGACGGCATTATCGAGTTCGCTGAGCTGCAGAACTTTGTCGATATGCCGCTTAAGAACTTCTCCTCGGGCATGGTGGCGCGTATCGCCTTTGCAATCGCGACGATTACCGAGCCCGATATTCTGATCGTTGACGAGACGCTGTCCGTCGGTGATGTGTTCTTCCAGCAGAAGTGCGAGGCCCGCATCCAGCACTTTATCCAGAGCGGTGACGTGACGGTTCTGTTCGTTTCGCACTCCATGGAGCAGGTTGAGCGCATCTGCCAGCGTGCCGTTTGGATCGAGAAGGGTGACCTTCGCATGGACGGCCCGGTCGATGAGGTCTGCAAGGCGTATCGCGAGCAGTTCAACTAGGTTATAATTACTTGCGCCTGACAGGCTTGCGCTTGCTTGGGCGTGCGGTTATTTGCTCCATTAGCTCAGTTGGATAGAGCAGGGGACTTCTAATCCCAAGGTCGACGGTTCGAATCCGCCATGGAGCACCATCGTTTATTAAGCCCGGACCGCTAGGTGGTCTGGGCTTTTTTCATCATGTGTGCTGCGGTTTTGAAGGGTTCGCCATGGGAAGCAAAAGGCTCGACTGGATTGATATTGCAAAGGGGATCGCAATTATTCTGGTCATTGTGGGGCACACCGTTCCAAATCCCTCTCCCTTGCGGCACGCGATCTTCTCGTTTCACATGCCGGTGTTCTTTATTCTTGCCGGGTATACGTTTAGGCCGAAGCCGTGGCGCGAGCTACTGAGTGGTTCGGTGTCGCGCCTGCTGGTGCCGTATGTGGTTCTTGCACTGGCGTGGCAGGTGCCGACGTTCTTAATGAGCGGCGCTCCTTTGACAAGCGGTACGCTGGTTGCGGGGCTTAAGACGCTTGTGTTTGCCTCGGGCGTTGATGTGCCTGGGTTTGGCGTTACCGCCGTTGGCATGGCATGGTTTTTGGCGGCGCTGTTTACGTCGCGCCTGCTGTTTAATGCGCTCGTGCGGCTGTTTGATCGCCGCAGGATTGGGGTTGTTTGGCAGGGCGTTGTCTGTGCCGCGATTGCCTTTTGCGGTTTGAGCGTGTCTCGCTATTTTGGTGTTTACCTGCCGCTCGATTTGGATTTGAGCTGCTATATCGTCTTGCTGATGTGGATTGGTTATACGGCGCGCCAAAGGGGGCTGGAGCCGAGCGTGAGCAAGCCTCTGCTGTTTATTGGAGCCGGTGTTGCTTGGCTCGTCCTTGCCGCGCTGAGTGGGCTTGAGCTTTCGAGCCGCCGCGTGGATGGATTTGTTGTTGCGACGGTTGCTGCTGTTGCGGGTAGCTACTGCGTCTGTTGGGTTTCGATGGCGTTGGAGAAGTTGAAAGACGTGCCGGTTTTGGGGTCCTTTGAGCGAGGACTCGTGTTTTGCGGACAAGCCAGTCTGGCGATCTTTGCAATCCACGCGGTCGATTGGTTTATTCCTTGGCAGACCATGCCTCTGTTTATGACGCTGCCAGTATCGTGGCTCTTCGCGTCATTCGTACGCTGTGCCTGCGATATTGGGTTGGCATACGTGATCAAGAAGGCGTAATTAAAAGTGGGGAGGACCAAGTTGGCTCTCCCCGCTGTCAGTATTCAGTAGTGTTGCAGTCTTACTTTTCGAGACGCTCTTTCAGCAGCTCCAACGCGTGGGCGTAGCCTTGGAGGCCTTCGCCGGTGATGGTGGCGAAGCAGGCTAGGCGTGCGTAGCTCACCTGGCGGAAGTCCTCGCGGGTCTCGACGGCGCTGATATGGATCTCGACGGCAGGGATGGCGACGGCCTTGAGGGCGTCGAGGACCGCCACGCTCGTGTGCGTGTAGGCCGCCGGGTTGATGACGATGCCGTCGACCTTGCCGTAGGCCTCCTGGATCTTGTCGACGATGCTGCCCTCGTGGTTGGACTGGAAAACCTCGACCTCGTCGAAGCCCTGCGCGGCTCCTGCCTCCTTGCAGATCTGGACCAAGCGGTCGTAGTTGTCGCTACCGTAGATGCCCGGCTCGCGAATGCCGAGCATGTTGAGGTTGGGGCCGTTGATGACGAGTGCTTTCATGGTTGCTTCCTTTGCGATTTGAAAACCACCACAAAGGTGCCTGTCCCCTTTGTGGTGGTTTTGATTAGAGAGCGGGTGGGAGGGTGTCGAGGAGGGCTTGGGCGGTGTTGGCGGCGCAGTCGCGTGAGTCGATGATGTAGTCGGCCCAGGCGCGGTAGCGCGGAATGCGCTGCTCGGCCAGCTTGTCGATACCGTCGCGGGCGGTGATGGGGCGACCCTTGTGGGCGAGCTCGTCGAGCTTGCGGTTGAGCATCACGATCTGGCTGTTCTGGTGCAGCAGCGGATAGTTTTCGTCGCGCGTGACCACGCCGCCGCCGGTGGAGAGCACCAGGCCGCTACGCTTGGAGATGTCGGCCAGCGTCGTCGTCTCCTGCTCGCGGAAGGCCGCCTCGCCGCGCTCGACGATAAAGTCGGCACAGGGCATGCCAAGGCGTTCCTCGAGGGCGCGGTCCAGATCGATGTGCTCGCGACCCGTCAGCATTGCGATCTGCTCACCTACGCGGGTCTTGCCCGAGCCCGGCATGCCGATCAGCGCGATGTTCTGTTCGCGGCGTGACAAGCGCTCCGTTACGTCCAGGATGCGCTTGCGTTGGGTGGCTTGGCCGGTATAGCGCTCGACGGCCTGTGCCGCTTGGGCCACGAGCATCAGTAGGCCGCCGATGCAGGGGATACCGCGGCGCTCGGCCTCGAGCATGAGTCCCGTGCGGGCGGGGTTGTAGACAATGTCGATAACGCCTTCGAGCGCATCGAGTCCTTCGAGCGTGCAGTGCGCGTCGGGGCAGTGGGGGAACATGCCGGCAGGCGTGCAGTTGACGAGCAGGGCGGCGTCGGACTGCTGCGCGATGTTGCCGTAGTTGACCTCGCTCGTGCGGCCCACGGGCACGACTGTGGCGCCCAGATCGCCGAGCACCATACTGGCCGTAGTGCCCGCGCCGCCGGTGGCTCCGAGCACGAGAGCCTTCTTGCCGGCGACCTCAACCCCCAGCTCCTCGACAAGGCACTGAAAACCGAAGTAGTCAGTATTGTCGCCGCGCAGGCGGCCATCGGGCAGGCGTGTGATGGTGTTGACGTTGCCCATGCGTTTGGCGAGCGGGCTCAGTTCGTCCAGGTATTCCATGACAGCGCGCTTGTAGGGAATGGTCACGTTGGTGCCCTCCCATTCGTCGCCGGTCATAAAGGCAGCGAGGTCTTCGGGCTCGCGCTCAAAACGCACGTACTCGAGCCCAGCGAGCTCCTTGTAGATGGTCGGGGTGTAGCTGTGGCCCAGCACGCGGCCCAGCACGCCATAGGGACGGGTTGCGGCGGTATCGGTCATCTAGAGCACCTCCGTGTAGCTGCCAAAGTAGGTAAAGCTCTCGCACACGTCGTCGATGGAATCGAGCAGGTCGTCGAGGGCCTTGCTGCCAAAGGGGCAGTCCAGGTCAAAGTAGAACATAAACTCAAAGTCGCGGCCGGGGATGGGGCGGCTCTCGAGCTTGATGAGGTTGATGTTGAGCGCATAGAAGCGCTCGAGTACGCGATAGAGGGCACCCGGCTCGTTGGCCGTGGTGATCATGAGCGAGGTGCGGTTGGCGCCGGGGTAGACGCGCGGCTCGCGGCTGATGACGACGAAGCGCGTGTAGTTATTATCCGAGTCCTGGATATTGGGCTCCAGCACCTCCAGGCTGTAAAGTGCGGCGCAGCTGCGCGAGGCGATGGCGGCGACGTCGGTGCGCTCGGAGCTGGCGACCAACTCGGCCGACATGGCCGTGTTGGGGTATTTGGTGGCGTGCAGGCCGTTCGCCTCGATAAAGCTGGCGCACTGCGCGATGGCCTGACCGTGGCTGTAGACCTCGCGTATGTCCGCGAGCTTGGTGCCGGGCTTGACGAGTAAGTTGTGGTCGATCTTGAGGCGCAGCGAGCGCACGATATGGAAGTCGAACTGGGCGAGCAGGTCGTAGACGGCGTTGACCGAGCCGGCAGTGGAGTTCTCGATGGGCAGCACGCCAAACTCGCAGAACCCGTCGCGCACGGCGCGCATAACGCCTTCGAAGGTCTCGAAAAACGCAATGTCGGGCACATCGAAGAGCTTGCACGCGGCTATCTGACTATAGGCACCTTCCACGCCCTGGCAGGCGACGGTGGCCGTCTGGGGGAAGGGCGTGTCAAAGGCCACAGCCGTGGCGTGGGCCTTTTGCGAGACGGCGATGCCCTTGAGTTCGTTGATGTAGCGCTGCTGCTCGGCCTTGCTCATGCTCATGAGGAGACGGAACAGGGTGATGGTCTGCGCCTCGTAGCGCTCGGGTGCGCGGCTGGCGAGGTTGTTGAGTTTGGAGCGCTCGCGGGCGGGGTCAAAGACGGCCTTGCCCATCTCGATCTTTGATTTGGCGACCTCGGTGGCAATGTCCATACGCTTGACAAAGCTGTTGAGGAGCGTGGTGTCGATGCCATCGATGGTCTGGCGAATATCGGCAAGGTCCATGGAGGCCCCTTTCACGTAATGACAGAGTTGACGGCAACTCAGGTGAGTCGGGTTAGAGCTGGGCGGCGTCCTCGAGGAGGGCGTCCCAGATCGCGAGGGCGGCTGCTGCTTCGGCTACGGGGACGGCGCGCGGGACGATGCAGGGGTCGTGGCGGCCGTGGACCGAGAGCTCGGCATTTTCCATAGTGTCCATATTCACCGTCTGCTGCTCGCGGCCAATTGAGGGCGTCGGCTTTACGGCCATGCGCCACATGACGGGCGCGCCGGTCGAAATACCGCCCAGGATGCCGCCGGCGTTATTGGACTCGACCTCGATCTCGCCGGTCTCGGCATCGATGCGATACGGATCGTTGTTCTCGCTGCCGCGCATGGCGGCCACGGCAAAGCCCATGCCAAACTCCACGCCCTTTACGGCGGGAATGCCAAACGCGATTTGCGCGATGCGGTTCTCGATGCCGTCAAACATGGGGTCGCCGATACCCGCGGGAAGCCCGTAAATGCCGCACTCCACGATGCCGCCGATGCTGTCGAGTTCGTCGCGCGCGGCTAGGATCTCCTCGCGCATGCGGCCGGCTGCGGCGGCGTCAATGCACGGCAGATCGTTCGTAAGGATCGCCTTGCGGTCGGCCTTGCGATAGACCATGTCGTCCATCGGCAGGTCGGAGATGCCGCCGATCTGCGCGACGTGCGCCATGACCTGAATGCCGCGGGCCTCGAGTGCCTGCAGCGCAATTCCGCCGGCGATGCACAAGGGTGCCGTTAGGCGGCCGGAGAAATGCCCGCCGCCGGCGACATCGTGCATGTTGTGATACTTCACGCGCGCAGGGAAGTCCGCATGTCCGGGACGGGGCTTGCGGCGCAGCTCGGAGTAATCCTTGGAGCGCGTGTTGGTGTTCTCGATGATTGCGGCGATGGGCGCGCCCGTGGTATGTCCATCGACAACACCGGCGATGATGTGGGCGGCGTCGGCCTCGCGGCGTTTGGTCGCGGTCTCGTCGCGGCCGGGGGCTCGACGGTCCAAAAAGGCCTGCAGCTTCTTCTGATCCACGGCGATGCCCGCCGGGATGCCGTCGAGTGAGCAGCCGATAGCAGGGGAGTGCGACTGGCCGAAAATGCTCAGATGTAAAACGTTGCCAAAGGTCGAGGACATGCTATTCCTCCTCGAGCGTGACCTTGCCGCCCAGCAGGCGGTAGTGTTCGAAGAAATCGGGATAGGACTTGTTGACGGCCTCGGCGCCGTGGATCACGACCTCGCCGGTGGCGCGGCTCGCGGCGATGGCGGCCATCATAGCGATGCGGTGATCGTTGTGCGAATCGACCTCGCCGCCGGTGAAGGCATCGACACCTTTGATGATGAGGTCATCGCCGGCAATGCGCACCTGCGCGCCCAGCGCGGTGAGCTCGCGGGTGGTGGTGACCAGGCGATCGGATTCCTTGATGCGCAGGCGGGCGCAATCGCGGATGAACGTGCGGCCTTGCGCTAACGATGCCACGGCAGAGATAACGGGCACTAAGTCGGGGATGTCATGCGCGCTCATCTCAAAGCCGGCGAGCTTGTCGGACTGCACGGTGGCAGCGTTGGTGGAGCGCACGATGCGGGCGCCAAAGCGCGAAAGCGCGGCAAGCACGTTACGGTCGCCCTGCGCGGAGCTCAGGGATACACCCTCCACGGTGATGGGGTCGGTGCCGATGGCGCCGGCGCACAGCCAAAAGGCCGCATTGGACCAATCGCCCTCGACGGCCACGCTGCCGGGCGTGCGGTACGAGCCGCTGTTTACGCGGAAGTTTGTGACCTCGGGCTTGTCATTCTTGGCGGGGATGCGCTCGACGTTGACCTCGACGCCAAAGGCCTTCATGGCCTGGATCGTCAGGTTGATGTAGGGGCGGCTCTCGATGAGGCCGGTTACCTGCACACAGGAGGGCTGGGCGAGCAACGGGGCTGCCAGCAGCAGGCCCGAGATGTACTGCGAGCTCACGTTGCCCGGCAGCACAAAGGTGCCCGGGCGCATGCGTCCGCTCGTCTTGAGCGGAAAACCGCCCAGACCCTGCAGGTCGCAGCCGGCGGCGATGATCTCGTCCGAGAGCGGGGACAGCGGGCGGGCGCCCAAGCGGCCCTGGCCTACGAAGGTGGCATCCGCACCCAGCGCGCAGGTGACAGGCAGCATAAAGCGCAGCGTGGAGCCGCTCTCGCCGCAGTCGAGCGTGCCGCCGGCAAGTGCCTTGAGCAGGCCGAACTCAATACTCTTCATAGTGGGATGGACTTGGAAGCCATCCTCGACGGTCTCGATGCGGGCACCCAGGGCCGTGAGGCAGCGCACCGTGGCCTCGATATCGGCGCAGGTGGTGTTGCAAGCGACGTGGGTCTCGCCGTTGGCGAGCGCAGCGCAGATGATGAGGCGGTGCGCCATCGACTTGGACGCGATGGCGGGAACGGTGCCCTTGAGCGGGGACGGGGTGATGCGGGCTAGCATACAGATGCGTCTCCCTTCTGGCCGAGGCCCTCGGCAATTAAATCATGGAAGGTGGAAAGTGGCGTGCGGTCGATGCTGCAGCGGCCAATGCCGTGCGGAATCACCAGGTCGATGGTGTCGCCCGCGCGTTTTTTGTCGTGGAGCGCCTCGGCGAAGATGGCGTCGGCGGAAAGCTCGCAGCGGGTCTTGAGGTCGTGGCGGGCGCAGAGCTCGTCAATACGACCGGGCAGCTCGGCATCGCAAATGCCGTGCAGGGCCGCGGCACGCGTGATGATGCCCATACCGATCGAGACGCAGTTGCCGTGTCCCAGCTCAAAGTGCTCGCAGGCCTCGACGGCGTGCCCGGCGCTGTGTCCAAAGTTGAGGAGCTTGCGCTGGTTGGTTTCGCGCTCGTCGGCGACGACCACGGCGCGCTTGATGTCGATGTTGCGGGCGATGATGAGTGCTACGCGGGCCACATCGCGGTTGAGCAGCTCCAGCGTGAGCGGGGTCTTCTCCAGCTCGGCGAAAAGCTCCGGATCGGCAATCACGGCGTGCTTGACGACCTCGCCGCAGCCGTCAGCGAACTGCTCGGGCGTAAGGGTGGCCAGGCACCCCACGTCGGCGATAACCACGCTCGGCTGCCAAAAGGCGCCGGCCAAGTTCTTGCCGGCAGCCAGGTCGATGGCCGTCTTGCCGCCCACCGACGAATCCACCATGGCGAGCAGACTCGTGGGGATCTGTACA
>UQZI01000065.1 GCA_900545555.1 uncultured Collinsella sp. | reverse complement strand
GAGCCGTCATCGAGATTGAAGAAGGGGGAGGCCTCGCGGCCTCCCCCTTTTTTGCGTTTGATGGATAGCCGTAATACAAGAACTCGCCTTCTTTTAGCTTGTCTTACTGTTTGGCTGTATTTTGAGTCCTTCTTTTGTATTTGCGCGATAATAACTCCCATTGGCGTTAGGGAGGACTTGATGTTTACCGTTTTTGTCTTGGGCAATATTGCTTCGGGTAAGTCGACTGCCTGCCGCTATCTCGAATCTCATGGCGCCATGCTTATCGATCTGGACGAGCTTGCCAAATCGCTGTATGTGCCAGGCTCCGATATCGTCAATGCCCTCGCGGAAGAATTTGGCTGGGATATTTTGGATGAGGAGGGCGGCATTCGCCGCAGCATCCTCGCTTCTCGAGCTTTCGCTTCTCCTGATTCGGTCGCACGGCTCAATGACCTTGTGCACCCCGTTCTCATTGAACAGCTTTCGCTTAGGATTCTCGATCCGGTTTGTTGTACGGTTTCATCTCCCCGCTATCCCTTTGCGGTTGTCGAGGTTTCTGCTCCGACTGGTTTTGAGGATGCATTTGGCTTGGCTGATGAAATTCTGGTCATCAGCGCCCCTTTGTCAGTTCGTCGCGAGCGTGCTATTCAGCGTGGCATGGAGCCATCTGATTTCGATGCCCGTTCTGCTTGCCAGCCCGATGAGTCTGCGCTGTGCAATCTCGCTACAACGGTGATTGATAATGCCGCAGGCGATAATTCGCTCTTTGAGCAGCTTGACTCATGGCTTGCATGCCATGGGTTTATAGACACTGCGAATAAGGAGGATGCCGATGCCTAAGACACGTTTCTTTGCGTGGTATCGCCTTATACCGCTGGCTGCCGTTTTTGCCTTCGGCCTTATCTCATTCGTTTACTCGTGTGCTCCTGCGGCTTTCTTTAAGCCGCTGTATCCCATTGACTACGAGGCGTATGTAAAGCAATCTAGTATTTCGCATAATCTGGATCCGTATCTGGTGTGCGCTGTCATTAAGTCGGAATCGAATTGGGATCCCGAGGCTGAGTCGAATCAGGGTGCTCAGGGATTGATGCAGCTGATGCCCGAGACTGCCCAGGATATGATCGCCAAGGGTCTTGTCGACGGTGGGGGGTATTCGGCCGACAACCTTAACGATCCTGCTACGAATATCGAGTTTGGCTGCGCGTATCTTTCATATCTTCTAACGTATTTTAACGGGTCGACTGACAGTGCCATTGCCGCCTATAACGCCGGCATGGGCAATGTCGACGGATGGGCGCAGCAGAGTACGTCGCTTCATAATGCAATCACCTTTCCCGAGACGCAGGCGTATCTGATTCGTGTCAATAATGCCTGGGTTCGCTATAAGACTCTCTATCCCGATTGGTTCGTATAGGACTAAGCCTACCGCCTGCGTATACTGCAGATGTATGAGTTAGGAGTATCCATGGCGGAATTTGAAGTAGAACGCGTTGGTGGTGAACTTAAGCGCTTTGGCGTTGAAGGCTCTGACGTGCCGTTTAAGGTCGTGTCTCCCTATGACCCTGCAGGCTCTCAGCCTGAAGCCATTGAGTCGCTTGTGCAGGGTGTGAGGGACGGAGATCGCTATCAGGTTTTGCTGGGCGTGACTGGTTCGGGCAAGACCTTCACGATGGCTAAGACTATTGAGGCCCTGGGGAAGCCGACGCTGGTCATGGCTCCCAATAAAACGCTCGCCGCTCAGCTTGCGAGCGAGCTCAAAGAGTTCTTTCCCAACAACGCTGTGGTCTACTTTGTCTCGTACTACGACTACTATCAGCCCGAGGCGTATGTGCCGCAAAGCGATACATATATCGAGAAAGACTCCTCGATTAACGAAGAGGTCGAGATGCTGCGACATCAGGCGACCGCCTCGTTGCTCTCTCGACGCGATGTAATCGTCGTTGCTTCGGTGTCCTGTATCTACGGTATCGGCTCTCCCGAGGACTATGCGGGGCTGGCGCCGAATGTCGACAAGAAAGTGCCGCTCGAGCGCGATGACTTTATCCATGCGCTTATCGACATTCAATATGATCGCAATGACTATGACCTGGCGCGCGGCACGTTCCGCGTGCGCGGTGATGTCGTCGACGTGTATCCGCCTTATGCCGAGCATCCGTTGCGGTTTGAGTTCTTTGGTGACGAGGTTGAACTGATAGCCGAGATCGATGAGGTCACCGGTGAGATGCTGCGTGAGTACGAAGCAATTCCCGTGTGGCCGGCCTCGCATTACGTGACCGAGAAGCCAAAGGTCAAGGCCGCTCTGAAATCAATCAGTGAAGAGTGCGAGAAGCGTGTGGCCGAGCTCAAGGCGACTGATAAGTTGCTCGAGGCACAGCGTCTGCAGCAGCGTACCGACTATGATCTCGAGATGCTCGAAACGATGGGCTTTTGCAACGGCATCGAGAACTACTCGCGTCATCTGGACGGGCGTAAGCCGGGTGAGCCGCCGTTTACCTTGATTGACTACTTTCCCAAGGACATGCTCTGCATCATCGACGAGAGCCATGTGACGGTGCCGCAGATTCGCGGTATGCACGAAGGCGACCGATCGCGTAAAGTGACCCTGGTGGAGCATGGTTTTCGCCTGCCCTCGGCGCTCGACAACCGTCCGCTTCGCTTCGATGAGTTTGAGGCAAGGATACCCCAGTTTATCTATGTTTCGGCCACACCGGGCGACTACGAGCTGCGGGTGAGCCAAAACGACGTGGAGCAGATTATTCGTCCGACCGGTCTGCTCGACCCCAAGATCGATGTGCGTCCGGTTCGTGGGCAGATTGACGATCTTGAGGACGAGATTCGCGAGCGCGTTGCCCGCAAGGAGCGCGTACTGGTGACCACGCTCACCAAGCGCATGGCCGAGGATCTGACCGACCATCTGCTTGATGCCGGCATTAAGGTCAATTACATGCACTCCGATACAGCGACGATGGACCGTGTCGAGATCCTGCGAACGCTGCGCGAGGGAAAGATTGATGTTCTCGTTGGCATCAACCTGCTTCGCGAGGGCTTGGATCTCCCCGAGGTCTCACTGGTGGCAATTCTCGATGCCGATAAGGAAGGCTTCTTGCGCAACCGCCGTTCGCTGATTCAGACGATTGGCCGCGCGGCCCGTAACGCCGATGGCGAAGTCATCATGTATGCAGACGTTGTGACCGATTCGATGAAAGGGGCCATCGAGGAGACGCAGCGCCGTCGCGAGATTCAGATGGCATATAACGAAGAGCATGGCATTGTGCCCAAGACGGTGCGCAAGGCCATCAACGACATCTCAAGTTTTATTGCCGAGGCCGAAAAAACCGTGGGTTCCAAGGGACGCTCGAAGGGCGACTCTCTTGGCCATGGCGCATTCTATACGCCCGATGAGTTGGGCGAGGGTGGCGTGCCGGAAACGGTGGCGCCCGAGCAGACACTTGCGGAGCAGTTGGAAGAACTGCCGCATGACGAGCTCGTGCGGATCGTCGAAACCATGGAAGAGGATATGCGTAACGCTTCTGCCGCCATGGACTTTGAGGAGGCGGCGCGCCTGCGCGATGCCGTCGTTCAGATTCGGGCGATGCTCGAGGGTGCGTCTGAGGACGAGACGATCGAGCGCTTACGTTCGCAGGCTCGCAAGGGTTCCACGTTCGCATCGGGCAGAAAACGCCAGGGTGCACGGTTTAAGAAATAGCGAACATGCCCCGAGTTCCCTGCGGAGCTCGGGGCATGCGTCTTTTGCGCGCTGGAATTCGTGCGTTAGAGGTCTGCGATCAGGGCTTCGGCACAACGGATGCCGTCGGTGGCGGCGCTCATGATGCCGCCGGCATATCCAGCTCCCTCACCGCAAGGGTAGAGGCCCGGGGTCGACACGGCATGGCATGTTCGGTCTCGGGTGACGGTGACCGGTGAGCTCGAGCGAGTCTCCACGCCGGTAAGGACAGCATCGGAGCGGTCGTAGCCTCGTAGCTTTTTTCCAAGTAGGGGTAGTCCCAGGCGGAGCGACTCGACGATATGCTGCGGCAGGGCTTCGTCAATTGCCGTCCAGGTCACACCGAGCGGATAGGTGGGCTTTACCTTTCCGGGCGCCTTGCTGGCGCGTCCTGCGAGGAAATCTCCGACGAGCTGTGCCGGTGCGTTCCAGTTGGAACCGCCCAGGCGGTAGGCGGCCGCCTCGCAGGCGCGCTGGAGCTCGATGCCGGCGAGTGGGTCATCGTTGGGAAGGTCCTCAGGCGTGACGTTAACGAGCAGGGCGGCATTTGCGTTGCGTCCGTCGCGGGCATTGAGACTGGCGCCGTTGACGCACAAGTGGCCCTGCTCGGAAGAGGCGGCGACAACCTGCCCGCCGGGACACATGCAAAACGAGAACACGCTGCGGCCGTTGGGAAGATGGGCGACGAGCTTGTAGGGGGCTGCTCCGAGGGCAGGATGTCCCGCCGAGGCTCCGAATTGGGCTCGGTCGATGTCGCGCTGCGGATGCTCGATGCGAACGCCCATGGCAAAGGTCTTTTGTGCGAGGACCACGTTGTGGTCCTTAAGGAGCTCAAAAATATCGCGAGCAGAATGCCCGCAGGCGAGGATGAGGTGCTTTGTCTCGATTGGCTCGCAAGCGGTGTCTTGGGACGATTGGACATCAATACCGGTGATGGCGCCAGACGCGTCGATGCGAATGTCGACGAGCTTCGTTCGATAACGGACGACACCTCCGAGCTGCTCGATGCGCTGGGATATAGCGGTGACGACCGTGGGAAGGATGTCGGAGCCAATGTGCGGCTTGGCATCCCACAGAATATCGCGGGGCGCACCCGCCTCGACGAAGGTTTCGAGGATAAGGCGATGGGCGGGATTTTTGGTTCCCGTATTGAGCTTGCCGTCCGAGAAGGTTCCCGCGCCGCCCAGGCCAAACTGGATATTGCTCTCGGGGTCGAGGATGCGCTCCTTTAGAAAGAGGTCGATCGCCTGCGAGCGGCGAAATGCCGGGTCGCCGCGCTCGATGAGCAAGGGCTTAAGACCTGCTTCGGCGAGCGTAAGCGCAGCGAAAAGGCCGGCGCATCCGGCGCCGACAACGACAGGGCGTTCTTGAGGTGCGTCGGAGGCGGGGGAGGGGAATGAAGGCTCATCGTCTTCTATCGCGCGTACGCGCGAGCGGTCACGCTCGGCAACGCTGTCGACCGCTTCTCGCTCGAGGTGGGGACTAGTCAGCTCAACACGAAAGCTCAGGATAAAATGGACGTCTCGTTTTTTGCGAGCGTCGATTGACTTGCGGTGGAGCTCGATGGACTTGATCTCGGAGTCCTTGCAACGTAGGACGCGCTTGGCGACTCGCTTGCCAACAATGAGACAGGCATTTTCATCGTCGGCTTCATCGAGCGACGCGTTGACTTGGGTGATTTCGATCATCGAGGTCTCCTTAGAGGCAAGAAAGAGGCCGTCCGGTATCCCAGACGGCCCGAATGCGTTTTTGATTATAGACTGCGCGGCTACAGGCTGCTTGCAGCGCGAATGCCCGAGATCCAGGCCCACGCAAGGTTAAAGCCTCCGCAATCGGCGTCGATGTCGAGCGCTTCACCGCAGACGTAAAGCGGGGCGTCGACAACGCTGCGCGCGCGTAGGCTGGGTGTTGAGATGCTCTCGACAGATACGCCACCACGCGTGACCTGCGCTGAGCGCTCCTCGGCTGTTCCCTTGACGAGCAACTTAAAGTGCTTGAGGATCGAGACCAGGTGGATGACATCGTTGGAGCCTGGATGGCACTGCTCGAACGCTGTGCAGACGACGCGGGAGAGTTGCGGGGCGAGCATGCCGTCGAGCCAACGGGGATCGCGGGGCGAAAAGCCGCCGAGCAGCTCAACGCGCCGGTTGAGCGTATCGAGCAACTCGTCTTTGGAGAGGTCGGGGAAAACGTCGAGCAGGATCGTATCGCCGTGCTGGATACGACGAGAGAGGTTGAAGACAGCGACGCCCGAGATACCGAAGGTTCGAAACAGCACTTCACCGTCTTCGTGCCAGAGCTCATTATGATTGCGGGCGAGCGTCAAGCGGGCGCGGACGCGCAGGCCATCCAACGTCTTGAGCGCCGCCCGATCGCCAAAGACCGTTGCCGATACGGGGCAGAGGATGGGGCGCAGCGAAGTGAGGGGGAGGCGAAACGTATCGGCGATACCGGTGGGGTTGCCGCCCGTGGCGATAATTACGGCATGTGCCTGCAGGGCCACGTTCTTGCGAGGGGCATCGGCGAGCGCTTTCCGAAGCGAGCGGAGCTCCGATTTTCGGTCGTCGTGCTTTTTTGCCTTGAGCGCCCGCGCTGGACGGTCTATTTGGAGTGCCCAGCCTTCGGAAGCTTTGTGCGCCGAGGCAACGTAGGCTCCGCAGATTAAGGTGATACCTAGGCGGTCGCAAACGTTGAGAAGCGCGTCGCGCACCGATTCGGCGCGAAGGGAGCGCGGGTACAGCCGGCCTTCCTCGGAGGTTGTCATGATACCCAGCGAGGAGAAGAAACCCATAAGCTCTTGTTCGGGCTGGGGGCCCATGACGGATGTGACGAATGCTGGGTGGTTATACCGCTGAGGATCGATCGATTCGTTGGAGAGGTTGCAGCGGCCGTTACCGGTCGCAAGGAGCTTAAGGCCGCAGGCGACATCGCGCTCAACGATGCAGACGCTTTTGCCAACGCGTGCGGCCGTAATGGCGGCGGCGAGGCCTGAAGCCCCGCCGCCGATTACCAGGACGTCATAGAAGGCGCTCGCGTTCACTTAGGCCTCGTCGGTCTCGTGCGGGGTAATAGCCTCGACGGCAGAGACTGCCTTGGGCAACATGCCATCGGGCAGCGCGGTCTCGACCTCGCCCTTATCGCAGGCCTCGGCGAGTGCCGGATTAATGGGAAGCTGCCCCAAGATGTCGAGGTTATAGCGCTCTGCGACCTCGGGGAGCTTGCTCTTGCCAAAGACCTCGATCTTCTTGCCGCAGTCGGGGCACTCAATATAGCTCATGTTCTCGACAATGCCCAGAATGGGGACGTTCATCTTCTCGGCCATGTTGACCGCCTTGGCGACGATCATCGAGACCAGATCCTGCGGGCTCGTGACGATGACGATGCCGTCGACGGGCAGCGACTGGAAGACGGTGAGCGCGACGTCGCCTGTTCCCGGAGGCATGTCGACCAGCAGGTAGTCGATGGGGCCCCACGAGGTCTCGCTCCAGAACTGCCTAATGGCGCCTGCGATGACCGGACCGCGCCAAAGGACGGGGTCGGTCTCGTTTTGGAGCAGCAGGTTGGAGCTCATGACCTTGACGCCGTGCTCGGAGATTTCGGGCAGCATAAGGTTGCCAAGGGCATGGACGTGGCGTCCACTCATACCGAACATCTTGGGGATAGAGGGACCGGTGATGTCGGCATCGAGGACGCCGACCTTGTGGCCGTGACGGGCAAGCTCGGTGGCGATGGCACCGGTGACAAATGACTTGCCGACACCGCCCTTGCCGGAAAGCACGGCGATGACGCGCTTGACCTCGGACAGCGTGTTCTCCTCAAATTGCGACGGCGACGTTTGTCCGCCGGCGGCCTGTGCGTGTTCGCAACCCATGTATGACTCCTTTGTATATGCTGGGGCCGGGGCCCCGCGATGTGACACGAGCGTCATTGTACCCTCGTTTGCGAGCGGGAGTCATTTGCGATGCGTTTGGGCCGAGCGTGCTTGCAATACGATGGGCCCAAGCGAATGGGCGGGCTTACTGAACTTTGCTGGCGAACTCGAGGTATTGCATGCGCTGCAGCTTGTCGATCGTCGAGGCGTATGGGCTGTCTTCAGATTCCAAGTCGTAGCGCAGCCCGTCGGCACCGAGATAGCCGGCGACATTGATGGTGGGCACATCTGACCTTGTCGCAAGCAGGGCCTTTTGGTAATTGGTGAGCGGGGCGCCGATCTTATTAAGGGTAATGGCTGCAATCTCGTTTGCCCCGACGGTGTCGTAGACGTTGAGCTCGGTATTGCCGGCGATCTCATAGTTAGCCCAGACGAGATATGTCGACTGATAGATACGGAAAGCGTGGCTTGCCGTATCTTCCTGAGGGTACAGCTCGTCGTTGAGAGTCGTTGCGGCGCTCGGCTGATGGTCGCCAAAAAAGACAAGAACAACCGGTCTGCCGATGTTGCGGAGCTCGTTGATAAAGTACTCGAGGTCCCGGTCGGATGCGTTGATGCAGGTAAGATAGGTGTTGAGCGCGCTGTTGGCGCCTTCGCTGGCTCCCTCGACCCAATAGTTTGTCAACTCTTCGGCGGGAACGGTGCCATAGTCGTAGCCGCCGTGATTTTGCATCGTGACGTCAAAGATGAACTGCGGCGCTTCGTCGGTTCTAAGCAGGTCGAGTATCTTGTCGTAGGTGGCGTAGTCGCATACGCCGGCATGGTAATAGGGCGCACCTTCGAAATCGCCGATTGAAAGAAAGTCTCCAAAGCCCAGCTGCTGATAGATTTTATCTCGATGGTAGTTGACGGGGTTTTGCGGGTGCATAGCGGTAGTGGTATACCCAAGCTCTTTAAGGTCCTTTGCCAGGCTGTTTACGCCATTCATCTGATACAGCTGATAGGGGATCTTGCCTAATCCGACAAAGGCCGTTGTCGCTCCGGTCAAAAATTCGAATTCGGAGTTCGCCGTTCCGCCACCGGCGACCGAAGCGAGCATGGTGCCGCGAACAAGTGTGTCGGGAAGCGAGTTGTAGAATGCGGGGCCGAAGTACCCGGCCGCCTGGAGCTGCTCAAAGCACGAAAGGTCGCTAAAACTCTCGTTCATGACGGCAACAATCGTCGGCTTGATTTCATTGAACTGGGCAACGGCCGCCGCGCGCTGTTCGCTCGAGCCATATGTGCTGTCGTAGACGGCGGCGAGCTCCTGCTCGATGCTCTGCGCCTCATCGGGCGTATAGTCTTCGGGCTTCTCAATGGGCAACTCGTTGACCATTTCGGTGAACGAAGTGATAAAACCCTGAGACGCATACGTGGTGATGGGCTGCCAACGGTCAAATCCAAAATCCAGCGCCTGCTCCAAGTCGATGTTGGAAAAGCCTGAGAGCCCCACAACGGTCACTAGCAGAAAAGCACAGAGGTTAGCGGCGATAGCGGGGAAGACATGGGTGGGCGTACGGAGCTTTCGCGGTCGGATGAGCGAAAGAAGCCCCAGGGAAATCTCCAGCAGGGCGAGAGAGGTTACGATTCCGGCGGTAAAGGTAAACTCGTATCCCTCGCTCACTTCCATTGCGGTGCCAAGGGCCAAGATATCGCTTGGCAGGATGGCTTCGCCTTTAAACGTTATGACGAAGTGCTCGGCAATGCCAAGGACGCAACAGACGACGGGCACGAGGACCATGACGCCTCCATGACGCTGTCCCAGCAAATAAAGGGAGAGCAGAACCGTTGCGAGCAGCCCGACGGAAAACCCGAATGAGTTGGCGGGAATGCGATAGAACGTTTCGTTGCAGGCAATTTCGATTGAAACGAACGAGAGCGCTGAAACAGCGGCGATGACAAGGATGTCGCGGCAAATACAGGCAACCGTTCCCGTCGCAAGGTCGGTTTGGTCGATAAGTCCCGAAACCAAGGGCTCGACAAGAAGCATGACGGCGGCAGCACCGAGCGCCGAATAAGAAAGGACCCATAGGGAGCTGCCCTCATTTACGAGCGATTGATTCGTAATCCATGCAGCTACCACGCCGAGCGGGATGAGGAGCGTCGCGCACCAAAAGACGCGGGCAATGGGTGGCTTTTCGTTGCGTTTGATTGAAAAATACACGCGCACGACGACGGTGGCCACGATAAGGACGGCGATGAATATGGGCAGATTGGCCATGTCGCTCGAAGTGATTTCAAGGGGGATATCTTCGGTCATGGACGTTCCTCTGGTACAGCAAATTAAGTTCAGTATTAGATTACTGTAACCTTTCCACGGCATTTCGAGAAACAAAGCGCCCGATACGCAAAGCTAAAGGTCTGCGAATCTTGTATTACGAACATCTGTGCGCGTCGAGTGCGCTAAACTCATCGGCAGTATGATTCGATGCAATAGGAGGCAAGGAGCTTCCATGTCTGATTCCTCTATCGTTATTCGCGGCGCTCGTGAGCACAACCTCCGTGATATCGATGTTTCCATTCCGCGTGACCAACTCGTGGTCATTACCGGTCTTTCTGGCTCGGGCAAGAGTTCGCTGGCATTCGACACTATCTATGCCGAGGGCCAGCGTCGATACGTCGAGAGCCTTTCGAGTTATGCGCGCCAGTTCTTGGGCCAGATGGACAAACCCGACTTGGATTCAATCGACGGCCTTTCGCCGGCGGTGTCGATCGACCAAAAGACGACATCTAAAAACCCTCGCTCGACGGTTGGCACCGTAACCGAGATTTATGACTATCTGCGTCTGCTGTTCGCCCGTGTGGGCACCCCGCACTGTCCCGAATGCGGCCGCGTCATTGAGCGCCAGACGACCGACCAGGTCGCCGATAAGGTCCTGGCGGCGGGGGAGGGCCGCCGCGCGTTTGTGCTGGCACCGGTGGTGCGCGGGCGAAAAGGCGAGTACACCAAGCTGTTTGAGGACCTTCGCGCCGAGGGCTTTAGCCGCGTGCGTGTCGACGGCGAGGTTCGCTCGCTTGATGCCCCTATCGATTTGGATAAGAAATTCAAGCACGATATCGAGGTCGTGGTCGACCGCATCGTGATTCGCGAGAACTCGCTGGGCCGTATTGCCGAGTCCGTTGAACAGGCGACTGCGCTGGCGCACGGCAATGTGAACGTATACTTGCTGCCCGACCGCGACGCTCCCGAGGGGACCGAAGGCGAGTTGCTGGAGTATTCGCTGGCGTTAGCGTGCCCGGAGCATGGACACTCCATCGATGACCTGCAGCCGCGTGATTTCTCGTTCAACGCGCCCTATGGCGCGTGCCCCGAGTGCGATGGCCTGGGCTTTAAGAAGACGGTCGATGCCGAGGCCCTAATCGAAGACCCCTCGAAGTCGATCGCCGACGGGGTCTTTGGCAGCCTGTTTGGCAACTCTAACTACTATCCGCAGATTTTCGCTGCGGTCTGCAAACACTTTAAGGTGAGCGTCGATACGCCGTGGGAGGATCTGCCTCCGCGGGTGTGTCGTGCGTTTTTAGACGGCATGGGCGACCAGAAGATTTCGGTCGACTATCAAAAGCTCGATGGGCGCCGCAGCCAGTGGGACACCAAGTTCTCGGGTGTGCGCAATATCCTGTACGAGCGCTATACCGAGACGACGAATGAGAACACCAAGGCGCGCTTGGAGAAGTACATCCGCGAGGAGCCGTGCTCGAGCTGCCACGGCGCTCGTTTGCGCCCCGAGATGCTCGCCGTCACCGTGGGCGGCAAGTCCATTTACGAGGTTTGTTGTCTGTCGTGCCGTGAGTCGCTCGAGTTTTTTGAGGGCCTGGAACTCACCGAGCGCCAACAGTTTATCGGCGGACGCATCGTCAAGGAAATCCTGGAGCGCCTGCGTTTTCTGGTCGATGTCGGACTCGACTATCTGACCCTCGATCGTGCCTCGGCGACGCTTTCCGGAGGCGAGGCCCAGCGCATTCGCCTGGCAACGCAGATCGGCGCCGGCCTCATGGGTGTCCTGTACATTTTGGACGAGCCATCGATTGGCCTCCATCAGCGCGATAACGAGCGCCTGATCAAGACGCTTGAGCGCCTACGCGATATCGGCAATACCGTCATCGTCGTCGAGCATGATGAGGATACGATTCGTGCTGCCGACTATGTGATCGACATGGGCCCCGGCGCGGGCGAGCTCGGCGGGCGCGTGGTAGCCGCCGGCACGCCCGACCAGATAGCGGCGTGCAGGGACTCCATCACGGGCGCCTACCTCACGGGGCAGCGGCAGATTCGCCTGCCCGAGAAGCGTCGCAACCCGCGCCGCGGCGCCATCAAGGTGACGGGGGCCTCCGCGAACAACCTGCGCAACGTCACCGCCAAGGTGGAGCTGGGCACGCTGACGGTGGTCACGGGCGTCTCGGGCTCCGGCAAGAGCTCGCTCGTCACGGACACGCTCGCGCCGGCGCTCACCAACGCCGTGCATCGCTCCAAGCGCGTCGTGGGGCCGTACAGGAAGCTCGAGGGCGTGGACAAGATCGACAAGGTCATCGACATCGACCAGTCCCCCATCGGACGCACCCCCCGCAGTAACCCAGCCACCTACACCGGGCTGTTCAACGACATCCGGGCGCTGTTCGCCTCCA
>UQZI01000064.1 GCA_900545555.1 uncultured Collinsella sp. | reverse complement strand
CATGCCGCCGAAGTTGAAAGGCAGATTGCCGCCCTGGCGGGCTTGCAGCGTCAACTAGTTACGCGGGTTGGTAAACCCGCGTAACTAACGAGCTCCGTACTGCTCGTAGTAGGCGTCGATGGCGGTCTTGAGCTCGTCATCGATGACGACCTTGCCGTCGATCTCGTGGTTGTAGAGGGTCTCGACGACCTCGGCCATGGAAACGATGCTCGCGACGGGGAAACCGTACTTTGCCTCGATCTCCTTCTGCGCGGTGGTCACGCCGCCCTTGCCGACCTCCATGCGGTTGAGGGACACGATCAGGCCCTTGATTTCGACGTCGGCAGCAGCCTTAACCTTGGGATAGGTCTCGTCGATGGACTTGCCGCTGGTGGTGACGTCCTCGACCATGACCACGCGGTCGCCGTCCTTGGGCTCATAACCCAGCAGGTTGCCCTTATCGGCACCGTGGTCCTTGGCCTCCTTGCGGTCGCAGCAGTACTTGACCTCCTTGCCGTACAGCTCGTGGTAGGCAATCGCGGTCACGACGGCCAGGGGAATGCCCTTGTAGGCCGGCCCAAACAGCACGTCAAAGTCGTCGCCAAAGTTATCGTGGATGGCCTGGGCGTAATACTCGCCCAGCTTCTTGAGCTGATAGCCCGTCACGTAGGCGCCGGCGTTCATAAAGAACGGGGACTGACGGCCGCTCTTGAGCGTAAAGCTGCCAAACTTAAGCACGTCGGACTCGACCATGAACTTGATGAATTCTTGCTTGTAAGCCTCCATGGGTCTCCCTTCCAATAGGCGCGTCCAGCTTGGACGGGCGCGTGTGAATCCGGTTCTTAGCTTACCAGAAAGCACCTCAGCGAACCGATGCCGCTGAGGTGCCTGCCCTGCTTCTATGTGATCGCTCTCCGGAGTGTTATTAACCGTTCTCTGCACACCTCCATAGCGCTCTCGACGCCACTCCCCCGTTGAGGGTTCGTGTTTGACGTATTGAGCGCCGATGTTTTGACGCTTTGTAGGTTAAACGTTTATCCACATTGGACTGAGAGCCCTTATATCCGCTGGCGACAAGCGGTCCCATACCGTCGAGCAAACGGCGGCGTTTTGTTACTCAGGTCCTACATATGGATAATATTGCCTGTTCAGCGGCGTAGTTTATAGGCTGGGCACATGGAGTCCATCGCGGCATCGCGCATGCGCTACAATCTCAGTTAACCTGTTAACCACTCGCAAACAGCAGGAGGCCCCATGCCCACACCCGGCAAGCGCTCGTCCATGCGCCAGATTGCCGCAGCGGCCGGCGTATCCGTCGCCACGGTCTCCCACGTCATCAACGGCAGTGGCCGTTTTTCCGAAGACACCCGCGAGCGTGTTGAAGCCGCCGTCGAGGAATACGGCTACGTCACGAATATGGCGGCGAAGAGCCTCCGCATGGCCCAGTCCCGGACCATCGGCATGATCGTGCCGGACATCTCGAACGACTTCTTTTCCAAGATCGCCCTGCATGTGGAACGCGAGCTCGCCACCGAGGACTACTCGGTCTTTGTCTGCAACAGCGCCAACGACCCCGCCCGCGAGCGCGATTACTTCCGCACGCTTGCAAGCAAACAAGCCGATGGCATCATCTGCATCTCCGGCCTGCGCAGGCTCGACGGCGAATTTGTCCCCCACGGCATTCCCGTGGTCTGCATCGACCGCGCGCCCGAAAACGACCTCGGTTTCCCGCACGTGGGTTCCGACAACATCGGCGGCGGCTACATGGCAACCGAGCACCTCATCGAGCGCGGCTGCAAGAACATCCTGAGCATCTCGAGTTTTACGGCCAACTACCCCGGAAACGAGCGTCAGATGGGCTACGAGCGGGCGCTTGCCGCGCATGGGATGCCGCTGTGCCGCGACTACCAGCTGTTTGTCTCGGGCAAGCAGCCGAGCATCATCGAGTCTGAGGAACTCGTGACCGACTTCCTCTCCACGGGTTGCCCCGTCGACGGCATCTTTGCCCATAGCGACCACGCTGCCGTGGGTGCGCTGCGGGCGCTCGTTGCGGCCGGCAAGCGCGTACCCGAGGACGTCCGCCTCATCGGCTTCGACGATTCCGTGTACGCGCAGATCCCGACGCCGCAGATCAGCACCATTCGCCGCTTCCCCGAGCGCCTCGCGCACGAGGGATGTCAGGCCCTGCTCGCCCTGCTGCGCGGCGAGAAACCCGAGATGGAGACGCTTGTCCCTGTCAAGCTCGTGCAGCGCGCGAGCAGTTAGACCGCGGGTGGTAAATGGTCCCAACGTGATGCTCAGCCTATCCCCCGAGGGAGTCGGTTTCCAAAACTCGGCTGTTTCGGACGGTTTAGGGACGACCTGCTGAGTAGCGGATGGATGACAATGGAAGAAACCACAGTTAGGCGATGTGCATGATCTCGGTCTTCTCAGGCACCCCCTCCAACACCGTCCGAAGCAGCCGAGCTTTCCTCTCGCATGCGCTCTATCCCACGCGCGATATGCAAAAAGCCCGCCACCACACGGGTGACGGGCTTTTCCACTACCAGCCGCGTGCCTCCTCCGCACGCACGAGCTGACGAGCCTCGATCTGGCGAATCATATCGATGCGGCGCTGGTGACGGCCGCCCTCGAACTCGCCGGTGAGCCAGGCGTCGACGATCATCTTGGCCAGCTCGATGCCTACCACGCGAGCACCAAATGCGAGCATGTTGGTGTTGTTGTGCTCGCGTGACAAGCGAGCGGAATACGGCTCAGAGCAGGTGCAGCAACGGATACCGCGCACCTTGTTCGCGGCAAGCGAAATGCCCACTCCCGTGCCGCAGATCACGATACCGCGATCGACTTCCCCGGCCACGACCGCGTTCGCCACGGCCTCACCCGCGATGGGATAGTCAAAGCGCTCGGTGCTGTCCGTGCCGAAGTTCACGACCTCATAGCCGTACTTCTCCTGGATATAAGCCGCAATGGCTTCCTTGTACTCAACCGCAACGTGGTCGTTTCCAATACCGATCTTCATAAGAGACCCCTTTCCAAATCCGCTCGCGCGTGTCGCGCGCTTATTTCGTCCTAATTTGCCTTTTCGCGTCTAATACACCTCGCCGGCGCGCAGACGGCGCAGGCACTCCTCGTAACCGGCGTCCTTGCCAAACAGCGCACTGGTACCCAAGATGAAGCCGTCCGCGCCGATAGCGGACAGGTCGCGCACGCGCTCGGGCGAGCAGGCGCCGTCGATCATGAGCTCAAAGCCGAAACGTTCCTTAAGAGCGGCAAGGCGACGTACCTTGTCGTTCGTGAACTCGATAAAGCTCTGGCCGGCAAAACCCGGATTCACCGTCATGACCATCACGTAGTCGCAGAGGTTCAGCATCTCCTCAACCTCGGAAATCGAGGTGTCGGGGTTCACGGCAATACCGGCGCTCTTGCCAAGAGACTTGATCGCGGCGAGGGTCTTGACCACGTAGCGCTCGGACTCCGGGTGGATGTAGATGATGTCCGCGCCCGCGGCGGCAAAAAGCTCCACCTTGCTGGCGGGGTTCTCGACCATAAGGTGCACGTCGACGAGCTTGTTAGTAGCAGCACGCACGGCCTTAATGTCCTCGAGGCCCATGGCGAAGTTGGGAACGAAACTGCCGTCCATCACGTCGCAATGGAAGATATCAATGCCGGCGGCGTCGAGCTCCTCGACGGTCGCACGCAGGTTGCCGTAGTCGGCGCACATGAGGCTGGGGCAGAGCAACATGGTGAACTCCTTATCTGCTCATTGGTTATCTACTCGTTGATAATTAATCGTTTAACCTGTATCTAAAGTCTGGCTGATTAATCGTTTAACCACGTTGTTAACCTACAGGTTTCTCTAGATTCACAACGTTGTCATATTTGTCTATCTAGCTGGCGTCATACGGATTCCGTACGGCGAAAAGCCGTTGTGTTCCCTAGAAAGAGGCCCCGCCATTCAGCTGGCCACCATGGGCCGTGCTCGCACGGGCGTGGGCCTTGAACCCTACGCCTCCGGCGTGATCAGGCGCGCATGTTGGGCGATCTTCTCGTCATAGGATTCCGCGATGATCGCCACGCCATCAAACCCAAAAGCCCGAACATTTGAGAACTTATGAAACTTCGAGCTGTCGCACAGCACGTACACCTTATTCGAGTTCTCGCGCACGATGCGCTTCTTCGTTGCCTCCACATACGAGGGCGTCATGATGCCCCGGTCTTCGTCAATCGCGTTGGTCCCGATGAACGCCTTGTCAAAGTACAGATCGCGCAGGATCGACTCGGTCATGGAGCCGCAAAACGAGGAGTTCACGTGGTTGAACTCGCCACCCACTACGATGAGCTGGGCGCGCGTCTCGCTCTTAATCAGGCACGCCGAGGCGTCCGTCGTGTAGATCGTCACGTCGCGGTCGAGCAGCAGGCGCAGCAGGGCCGTGCAGGTTGAACCGGAGTCCAGATAGAGCGTGTCCCCGTCCTCAACCAGACGCAGGGCGACCTGGGCAATCTGATCCTTCTCGTTCCCATGCAAACCCGAGCGCGTCGAGATACTCACCTCGTGAACGGCCGAGACCAACTTCACCGCGCCGCCCGAAAGGTGCTCAACCTTGCCGAGCGCCTCCAGCTCCTTGAGGTCGCGGCGCAGCGTCGAAATAGAAACGCCCGGCAGCTCCTCCTGCAGCTCAGAAATCCTCACAAGGCCCGACTTCTGCAGGCACTCTACAATTCGCTCCTGGCGCTCATACGGGATCATATCGGGAACCTCTCCAAACCACTTTGCTTCACGCTCGTTCATTTCTTTTCGAGAAGTGTAACGCACGAGCAGAAAAACGGCCGCCATCCGCAACGATAACGGCCGTTTTAATCGATTGACCAACCCGCTCGTTCACAATTTGAACGAGGTTGACGTCCTCACGTAAGGGCGACGCTCCTTGAGCAAGGATAACGAGCCCCGGGCGAGGCACCGCGCCTCAAGTGAGACAGCACCCAAGGGAAGCGCACCTCAAGCTCTTAGGCAAGCTGGTCCTCCTTGCCGGTGAAGATGAAGGCGAGGACGCCGGCCACGACGGCAGAGATGAGCATGCCGGCCATGGCCCAAGCGAAGTTCATGGGGTCGGAGCTCACGAAAGCCGGGAACGTGGTAACGGAACCGAAGGTGAAGGCAGTCGTGACGACCTTCATGATGCCGAGGAACGCACCGCCGACGGCACCACCGATGATCTGCGCAAGCCAGACCTTCTTGTTCTTCACGAGCATGCCGAACAGCGTGGGCTCGATGATGGCGGACAGGGCGATCGACACGACGCCGGTCATGGCAAAGCTCTTGAGCTTCTGGTCGCGGGCCTTGAGGAACACGCCGAAGGCGCAGCCGATAACGGCGAAGTTGCAGGCGAAGGTGAAGGGGCAGATGTAGTCGAAGCCGTTCTGGCGATGTTGTTGATCATAATGGGGTTCACGGCCCAGTGGATACCCATGGACACGAGCACGGACCAGCCGCCGCCAACCAGCACGCCGGCAAGCAAGGAGCTGCGCTCGATCAGCCAGTTGACCACGAAGGCGATACCCTCGCCGGCGTAGACGCCCAGGGGACCGATGACGAGCATCGTGAGCGGAACCATAACGATCAGGGAGATGGCGGGCAGCACGACGAGCTTGAGCATCTCGGAGACGTGCTCATCGAGCCACTTGTACAGGAACGAGTAGACCCAGACGGACAGGATGGCGGGGATAACCGTGGAGTTGTAGCTCATGAGAACAACGGGGATGCCGAAGAAATCCGTCATGGCGCCGTTGCCCGCGTCGCCCATGAGGGCGATGAAGTCCGGGTAGAGCAGGCACGCGCCGAGCAGCGCCGACAGGTACGGGCTCGCGCCGAAGCGCTTACCGGCCGAGAAGCCGAGCAGCACGGGCAGGAAGTAGAACACGCTCATGGCCAGGGTGTACAGGATGGTGTAGGTACCCGTACCCTCGGCGATGATGCCGAGCTGGGCAGCCAGGATGACGAAGCCGCGCAGGATACCGGAGCCGGCCATGGCGGGCAGCAGCGGGGCAAAGATGCCGGAGATCGCAGAGAAGATCTGGCTGACGATGCTCTCGCCCTCGTCCTTGGTAGCAGCGGAGATCTCCACGCCCGAGCCCTTGACCAGCGGCTCAAACTTCTCGTACAGCTTCGGGACCTCAGTGCCGATGAGAACCTGATACTGACCAGCCTTGTTCAGCGTGTTCACAACGCCTTCGACTTCCTTGACCGCAGCGTCGTCACAAGCCGCGTCGTCCTTGAGATTGAGGCGCAGGCGCGTCGCGCAGTGCGTCATGCCCGAGATGTTCTCGGGACCACCGACGGCGTCCAGAATCCCCTGAGCCATCGCGTTCCAGTCGCGTTTCATTGGTTACCTCCCCATTGCGCAGAAGAGCTCGCGGACAAGCTCGGCTGCCTTAATCGCGTCGTTTGCATCGATAACGGATTGGATCTTCTCCATGCCTACGGTCTCGATTGCATCGTTGAGCAGATGAATCATCTGGTCGTTCTGCGTAGCCTCGCCGGCAGCGGGTTCGATGACCGGGAACGTGTCGAAGTAGATCGCGCTGTCGTACCCGTGCTTCTTCACGTAGTAGAGGAACTCGAGGGTCTTCACCGGCGTGGACGTACCAATCATAAGGCCATCATCGAAGCGACCGTTGCCGTCGTTTAGGTGAATGCCGTAGAGCTTGCCCTCGCGGCCGAACAGGTCGACGGCCATGGCGGGGTTCTCGTGCTTCATGAGCATGTGGCAGTAGTCCAGCGTGACGCCCAGGTTCGGGCGGTCTGCAGCGTTGAGGATCATGCCGGTCATGCCCATGGAGTCGATGAACGCGTACGCGCGCTCCTCGTAGGGTTTGTACTCGATCGAGATCTTGAGGTCGGGCGCATAATCGCAGACCTTCTGGAATGCGGCTACGAGCTGGTCGAAGACGCGAGCATAGGCGATCTGGAAGCTGTAGTCGAAACCGTCGTGGCCGAGCCAGATGGTCACCGTGTTGCCACCGGCAGTGCGGCAGTAGTCGCACGCCTCGTAGCAGAGCTCAAGGGCTTCCGCGGCAAGGGCATCATCGGCATTGCCCAGGTCACCGTTGAGGAACGCGTTGCGGAAGCGCAGCGCGCAGCCGTTCAGCTGCAGTTCGTGAGCTGCGAGCTTGGCGGCCATGTCCTCCGCCGTGACACCTGTGCAGTGCTCGGGGTAGTTGAGGTCGACGTGCGTGAGGCCCACGCTCTGGAACTCCGCGAACACGCGATCAAGATTCTTGTCGCCATCGCGAAAATAGGAGTTGATACGAGTTGCAAGCTTCATGCTTCTACGTCCTTTACCTTCGTCCTTAATCGTTTCTGCTCGTTCGAGCACCTGATCTATATCCGTAATTCGATAAGGGCCGCCGCCTGCGCGCCGGGGCTTACCCTGTGACATGTAGATTACTGCCACGTAAGTTCATTTTCAATCAATATTTTTCATTCTTTTTCTCATTGTGTCAGAGTTTTTCACTGCAAATGGCCATCTACCTTGTGGTTTTGCTGTTAATCAAGTTTGACCATTCTTGATACTATTTGATTTAATCTGAACTTAACTACCGTTTACAGGCGAAAATCAACCGTTCGCCGGCGACGGTGACGCAAAATGAAGAAAGCTTGCATGGGGTTGACACGGTAAACCCCCTCGTCAAAAATACGGGCGGATTGAAACGGGTACAAGGTGCCTGGAGCGCGCCCTGCGCCCGGCCTTAAGGAGGTGTGCCATGGAAGGCAGTCATAGTCGAAAAACCTGCATGTCGCCCTCGGCACGCCACGAGGATTCCCCGCTCGCATAAACGCCAGCAGCCGATCGCTGTCACTCATTCACGAGCACAAGCACCATAAAACTCACCACAAAGCTGTCTGTCCTCTTTACGGGGATTCGCGAGCATGACGTGAGCGACATCTAGGTTTTTTGAAGCAAATACGACACGTACGCTAACTCCCTTCAACAAGGAGGACCCTATGCTGATGCTCAAAACCGCCACGGTACTCGAAGCCATCTCCAAGCGCCGCCGCACGGCGCGCCCTGCCGCTCATACCGGCCTGTCCAAGAACACCATCTTCGCCGCCACCCATAGCGCCGAGGACGCCCTCGTACTGCTTGACGCCACGGCAAACGGCCTCACCGCCGCGCAGGCAACCGAGCGCCTGAACGCCGTCGGCCCCAACACCATCGAGGCGCCGACCAAGACGCTCGCCCGCCGCATCGCCGACGCGTTCGTCGATCCCTTCGCCGGCATCCTCGCCGCCCTCGCACTGGTCTCGCTCTACATCGACGTGCTCGCCGTGCCCGAGCCGCAGCGCGACCCCTCCACGGTCATCGTCATTGGCATCATGCTGCTGGTATCGGGCGGCATGAAGTTTATCCAAGAGGCCCGCAGCGGCAATGCGGCCGAGGACCTTAAGGACCTGGTCTCCAACACTTGCACCGCCCTGCGCGACGGTAAGTGCATCGAGATCCCCTTCGACGAGCTCGTTCCCGGCGATGTGATCCGCCTCTCTGCCGGCGATATGGTGCCGGCAGATGCCCGCATCATCACCGCGCGCGACCTGTTTGTGATCGAGTCCGCACTCACCGGCGAGAGCGAGGCCGTCGAAAAGACCGCTGCCATCACCGTCGCCGAGGGTGCCGACAGCTCCGCACTGCCACTCTCCGCCTGCAAGAACATCGTCTTTACCGGCACCTCCGTGCAAAACGGCACCGCCATGGCGCTTGTCGTTGCCACCGGCTCGGACACCTACCTGGGCGGCATCGCCAAGATGCTCAACGGGCGCGGCGAAAAGAGTGCGTTTGACCGCGGTGTCTCGAGCGTCTCCATGTTGCTCGTACGTCTCATGCTCGTTATGGCTCCGGCCGTCTTTGCCATCAACGCCGCCACCAAGGGCGACGTCATCGACGCACTGCTGTTCGCCACGAGCGTGGCCGTGGGCATCACGCCACAGATGCTCCCCGTCATCGTGACCACGAGCCTGTCGCAGGGCGCCAAGGACCTCGCCCGTCGTCAGGTTATCGTCAAGGAGCTGCCGGCAATCCAAAACCTCGGCGCGATGGACGTCCTGTGCTGCGACAAGACCGGCACCCTCACCGAAGACCGCATCGTGCTCGAGCGCTACCTCAACACCGACGGCAACGAGGACGCACGCGTGCTGCGTCATGCGTTTTTGAACAGCTTCTTCCAGACCGGCCTCAAAAACCTTATCGACCTGGCCGTTATCGACCGTGCCGACGTGACGCCCTCGACCGTCGCGCCCGATTCCATGCTGGGCCAGAGCCTGCGCGACCGCTATACCAAGGTCGACGAGGTTCCCTTCGATTTTTCGCGCCGTCGCCTGAGCGTAGTTGTCGCCGATGCCCAAGGCAAAACCAAGATGGTCACCAAGGGAGCTGCCGAGGAAATGCTCGAGATCTGCTCCTTTGTCGAGGTCGATGGCATCGTCCAGCCGCTCACCGAAGATAAGCTCGCCCAGATTCGCAAGCAGGTCGCCGGGCTCAACGCCGAGGGCCTGCGCGTGATTGCCGTGGCGCAGAAGACCGATCCGCGCTGCGTGGGCGAGTTTGGCATTGCCGACGAATGCGGCATGGTGTTGATGGGCTTTTTGGCCTTCCTCGATCCGCCCAAGGCGAGTGCCGCGGGCGCCGTCGCCACCCTCGAGGCCAAGGGCGTGGCGGTCAAGGTCCTGACCGGCGACAACGATCGCGTCGCCGCCACCGTCTGCGAGCAGATCGGTATCGACGCGAGCAATGTCTTGCTGGGCTCCGAGATCGATGCGCTCGATGACACCGAGCTTGCCGAGCGCGCCGAGAAAACCCATCTGTTCGCCAAGCTCTCGCCGCTGCAGAAGGCGCGCCTGGTGCGCGTCATGCGCGAGCTGCTCGGCCACACCGTGGGCTTTATGGGCGATGGCATCAACGACGCCGCCGCCATGCGCGCGAGCGACTGCGGCATCTCGGTCGATTCGGCCGTCGACATCGCCAAGGAATCCGCCGATATCATCTTGCTCCAGAAGGACCTGGGCGTGCTCGAGCGCGGCATCATCGAAGGCCGCCGCACCTACGGCAACCTGCTCAAGTACCTCAAGACCACGGTGAGCTCCAACTTTGGCAACGTGCTGTCCGTGACCGTCGCGAGCCTGTTCTTGCCGTTTTTGCCCATGAGCGCCCTGCAGCTGGTGCTGCTGTCGCTCGTCTACGAGATCGTGTGCATCGCGCTGCCGTGGGACACCGTCGACGACGCCTGGACTGCCCGTCCGCGCGCTTGGGACGCCGCGTCCATCAAGGGCTTTATGCTCGAGCTGGGCCCCGTGAGCTCGCTGTTTGACATCGTGACCTTCGCCGCGCTCTTCTTTGTGGTGTGCCCCGCCGCCGTGGGCGCAAGCTGGTCCGAGCTTGCCGCCGCGGGCAACGTCGCGGGTATGACGACCTTCGCCGCAATCTTCCAGAGCGGCTGGTTTGTCGAGTCCATGTGGTCGCAGACACTCGTGATCCACATGCTGCGCTCCCCGCGTCTGCCGAGCCTGCGCGACCACGCCGCGCCCGCCCTGTGCGTTCTCACCGTACTGGGCCTGGCGCTCGTCACTTGGCTGCCGGCAAGCCCCATCGCCGATGCGCTGGGCCTCATGGCGCTGCCGGCGAGCTTCTTCGCGCTGCTCATCGGCATCGTCACCGCCTACATCGCGCTCACCCAGCTGGCAAAGCGCCGCTACATCGCTCGCCACGGCGAACTGCTGTAACTCCACAGGCGCTCCCGTCAAAACCACCACAAAGGTGCCTGTCCCCTTTGTGGTGGTTCGCGCTGGCAGTGGCTGCCCAAAACAGCTAAAAAAGCCCCGTCCCAAATGGGCTAGTCCTTGGGCGCCCAGGACCAGAAAAAGTTGATGAGGGCCACACGTGAGGAGGCGCCGGTCTTTTTGTTGATCGAGGCGATATGACGGTAAAGCGTGGAGCGCGAAAGGAAGAGCGTTGCGGCGATGTCTTGAACACTCTCGCGCGATGCGACCAAGGCCTCCAAAATATCGCGCTCGCGCTGCGTAAGCTCAAAGGCGACGGCGAAGGTATCGAGACGCTCGTCGAGTGTGGACTCCGGCACCTCTGCGGGGGCGGGCTCGCTCTGGGCGGATACGGGATCCGTGCCAAGGTCGCTAGCAGCAAACGCCAGGTCGCCGCGCACTTCAACGTCATAGACCTGATGCCCAGACTGTCCCAGCAGCGAGATCGCAATGCCCACAAGCAGTACAAGCCCCACGCCCACTGCCAACAGCACGTTCTGGCTCGAGACAATCGCCACCGCCGGTGCCGTCACGAGCATCGCGCAAACGTTATTGATGACGCGGCCCATGCACGGCCACAGATACGCCCAGCGGGCATACATCGAAATCGCGGCGAACTTCGCGGTGAAGAACACCACGAAAAAGCCCGTGCCAAGGTAAAAGATAATCGTGGCGGCAAGCGTGTTGCCACCGTTGCCATCGGTGATAAGTACAAAGAACGAGAGCGTGGACAGCATGGCGGCGCACGTCATGATGATATTCATATACGAACGCCCACGCAGGTCATACAGGACGCCGGCGGCAAGGGCGCTCACAACCAGCAGCAAGCGCGGCCAGTCGCCCAGATCGATAGCGCCAGCGGCATGCGAGGTCGTAAGGCCGGCATTGAGGGCCGCGAACACGCCGGTGAGGCAAGCGGTCGCCACCGTCAGACGCACCACGGCACCCTGAAAGGCCGCCTTTGCCTCGGGGTCATCGTGCCACCTGGCGCCACGCTCCGACGCATCGACCGATAGCTCGGCAATCTCGACCTCGAACTCGGGCGCAGGCTCATCACGCAATTTAGCGCGGCGGACACCGTGAAGCAGCCCCACCAGCGCAATCGCACAGGCAATGAGAACAGACTGCTGGGGAATGCCCGCAGGCATCACCATATGGTTGAGCACCTGCACCAAAATGTCCACAGCATAGGAAACCGCCACGGTGCGCGCCAGGCAGGGCGTCTGCGCAAAACGCCGCGCAAGATTGGCATGGGCGGTCGATCCGCAATAGCCCAGGGCGCAGCACGCCACCAGGCCGCCGGCAATTACTACCTCAAACCGCATTGCCATAATCATCAGCAGCAACGCCGATACCAACAGCACGCCCGTAATATCGCTCGTCGCATCGATCGTCTGGGGACGGCGATAGTACAGAAATGGGCGCACGAAAAAGCCAATCACGCTCGCGCCGACAACGATGCTCTCGTAGATGACGACCTCACTCGATGGCACGAACTCGGCCATGCGCGCATCAAAGAAATACTCGCACGCCAAAAACGTGAAGAAGAACAGCGCTAGGCACAGAATCTCCCGCATGCCCCGGCGCAAATATGCGGTTGTGTCTCCC
>UQZI01000063.1 GCA_900545555.1 uncultured Collinsella sp. | reverse complement strand
CCGCGCCGACAAATACCCCCGGCCGTCGGTGACGGTGGACGTCTGCATCTTTTCCCGCGCGGCGGACGGGGCGCTGCGCACGCTGCTGATCCGCCGCGGCGGCCACCCCTTCCTCGGCTGGTGGGCGCTGCCGGGCGGCTTTGCGCAGCCCGGGGAGCGCGTGGAGGAGGCCGCCGCGGAGGGCCCCGCGGGCAGGACCGTGGCCTTCTTCTACGTGAACGAGGACGGGGCCGCCGTGACGCGGCGCTCCGGCGACTACTTCTGCCAGATGATCGAGGCGGCGGGCGGCGCGTACGTGAGCTTTTCCGAGGAGGGCGCGACCGAATCCTCCCCCACCACCGTCACCGTCGAGATGGAGCGCTTCTACGAGGGCGCGCGAGACGCCGACGTCATCGTCTACAACGGGACGATCGACGGCGGCGTAACCAGCCTCGAGGCGCTCGTCGAGAAGAACGCGCTGCTCGCGGACTTCCGCGCCGTGCGCAACGGGGACGTCTGGACCTGCGACTCCAACCTCTATCAGCAGATCACCAGCATGGCGGACATCATCTCCGACCTGCGCTCCGCCATCGCCGGCTCGGGGGAGCCCACCACATTCGTCTGGAGGCTCGAGTAGCGTGGGTGACGCGAAGGGCAGCGGCAGCGGACGGAGGCGGCGGGCGACGGCCTACGACCTCATCGTCCTTCTCGGCCTTCTGGCGCTCTTCGCGGCCAACCTATGCCTGGGGAGCGTGGGGACGTCGCCCGCGGAGGTGCTGGACATCCTTCTGGCCGGGCCCGGCGACACCTCCACCGCGGCCCAGGTCATCTGGCAGATCCGCCTGCCGCGCGTCATCGAGGCGGCGCTTCTGGGAGGGGCGCTCTCGCTCTCTGGCTTCCTGCTGCAGACGTTTTTCAACAACCCCATCGCCGACCCGTTCATCTTGGGCGTCTCCTCGGGCGCAAAGTTCGTCGTCGCGCTTACGATGATCGTACTTCTAGGCGCGAACCAGGCCATGTCCTCGCCGGCCATGGTGGCCGCAGCGTTTCTGGGCTCGCTTATAACCATCGGCTTCGTGCTCCTCATCGCACGGCGCATAAGTTCCATGGCCATGCTCATCGTGGCGGGCGTCATGGTGGGATACATCTGCTCGGCGGCGACGAACTTCCTCATCGCCTTCGCCGACGACCAGTCCATCGTGAACCTTCACAACTGGTCTTTGGGTAGCTTCTCGGGTTCGAGCTGGGACGACATCGCGGTCATCGCGGTCGTGGTGATCACCGTGAGCGCATGCGTATTCGCGATATCGAAGCCCCTTTCCGCCTTCCAGCTGGGAGAAGCCTACGCGAAAAGCGTCGGCGTGAACGTCGAACGCTTCCGCGTGGTGCTCGTCCTTCTAGCGAGCATGCTCTCCGCCTGCGTGACCGCGTTCGCTGGTCCGGTGTCGTTCGTAGGCATCGCGGCTCCGCATCTCGTGAAGTCGGCGCTAAAGTCGTCGAAGCCCATCCGCGTGATTCCTGCGTGCTTCTTGGGAGGCGCCATCTTCTGCGCGGGCTGCGATTTGATCGCGCGCACGCTGTTCTCTCCCGTCGAGCTTTCCATCAGCGCCGTCACCGCCATCTTCGGCGCTCCGGTGGTTATCGCGCTCATGTTGAAGAAGCGGGTGAGGTAGATGGGAGAATTCGTGCCGCGGCCCAAAACGCTCGGAGGGGACATTCCATGCTTAGACAGTCCTGAGCTCGCACGAAAGCGCCAGAAGGCACTTTCGGCTCGTGCGGAACTGCGCGCGGAACGCCTCCTCCGAGCGGAGCCGAACCTCGAAACTACGGTCGAAACGCAGGCTGACGGAGCGCCGCTTTTCCACATAAGCGACCTGTCGGCGGGCTACGACAAGAAGGTCGTAGTCGAAGGCGTCGATCTGGAGGTTCGCGCGGGCGACGTCGTGGCGCTCATCGGGCCGAACGGCTCGGGCAAGTCGACCATCTTGAAAACCATCACACGCCATTTAGCACCGCTTGCCGGCGCGGTCGAGCTCGAGGGGCGAGAGATTTCCCGATGGAAGACGGCGGAGTTCGCAAGGAACCTTGCCGTTATGCTGACAGATCGCCCCCGGACCGAGCTCCTCACCTGCCGCGATATCATAGAGGCGGGAAGACATCCCTACACCGGGCGAATGGGCACACTCTCGCCCAACGACCATAGTCGGGTCGACGAGGCCATGAAAACCGCACATGTGGAAGAGCTCGCCGAGTGCGACTTCATGCAGATAAGCGACGGGCAACGCCAGCGCGTCATGCTCGCACGCGCCATCGCGCAGGATCCGCGTGTGCTCGTGCTCGACGAGCCCACGTCGTATCTCGATATCCGCTACCAGATCGACCTGCTGCGAATACTTCGCCACCTTGCGAAATCGCGGAATGTGGCTGTCATCATGTCCATCCACGAACTCGAGCTCGCGCAGAAAAGCGCCGACAAGGTGATTTGCGTGAAGGACGGCCGGGTCTTCCGCGCCGGCGCACCCGAGGACATATTCACGCGCGAGACGATTGGCGAGCTCTACGGCCTTCAACATGGCACCTTCAACGAGCGCTTCGGCAGCGTGGAAATTGGACGCCCGCACGGCGATGCGCACACGTTCGTCATCGCCGGCGCAGGTACGGGGTCGGCTGTGTTTCGCCAGCTCATCCGGCAGGGCAAGGCGTTCTACACGGGCGTTCTGCACGAAGGGGACATCGACTGCGAGCTAGCGCGCGACCTGGCGGCGGAATGCGTGGCCGAGCGCGCCTTCGAGCCGATCGGGGATAGAACCATAGCCCGCGCCAAAGAGCTCCTCGTCCACTGCGCGCGCCTTATCGTGTGTCCCGCCGCCTTCGGCACCATAAACGCCCGCAACGCAGAGCTCGTCGAGTTCGCACGCTCGCACGGTATCGAGGTCATGCGAGCGTGCGAAGGCGCATCGGAGGATTCCCAATTGGGGTGGAAAGGATAAACTGGACTTTCTTTTAAGGATCCTCAGGCTACAGCTCCTACGCCGGCGAGGTCTACAAGGCGCCGGAGAACCTCGTAAACAGGAATTTCCACGCCGACGAGCCCAACCTGCTGTGGCTCACCGACATCACCGAGTTCAGGCTCCCGGGCGGCGAGAAGGTCTACCTGAGCCCGGTCATCGACTGCTTCGACGGGATGCCCGTCGCCTGGTCGATCGGGCTGCACCCCGACAAGCGCCTCGCGAACTCAAGCCTGCGCCTAATCCAAGCGAGATTCCAGACTCGACAGGCCATTGAGAGTCAGGTCGTTGGCGACCTCCGAGACGCGCTCGATAGGAACCGAGCCGTCAGACAGCGCCCATGTGCGATAGATTCCGATAATACCCGACAGCAAAAACGCCAGATAGTAGTCGAACATCTCGTCCTTGAGACCTTGGGGCAGCAGATCGCGCTCGGCAATCTCGTGCTCGAGCGGCGCACGAAAACGAGCCATAAAATCATCGAGCGGAATGTTCTCGATCAGCTGACGATTGAGCACCAGGTTGTTGCATAGCGCCTCGTTAATGGTTTTAAAGAAGGTCGCCGCCGCGCCCAGGGCGCGCTCGTTGGTGTCGCCGTTCATGGAAGCAAGCGTTTTCTCGACCGAGTCGACAATCATCTCCACCACATCGACGGCAATGGCATCGAGCAAGCCATCAACCGTACCAAAGTGCACGTAGAAGGTCTTGCGGTCGACATTGGCCTCGCGCGCGATGGCACTCACCGTAATGTCTGCCAGCGGCTTTTCCATGAGCAGGCGCTCGAAAGCGGAAAGGATGGCATTGCGGCTGCGAACGATGCGGCGATCAAGACGCGGTTTGCTGGTGTCCATGAACGTGTCCCTTCGATATGCGGGCATTCATCAACAGATGAGAGATAATCTACGTAAGAGGATTATCCCCCATACAGCTCAAATATGCCCCGCATCATGAAGAACGCACGACTGCCCTACCGCGACTTAGGGTGCTTCTTCTTATTGAGCGCCGACGGAGATACGCGGATACCGTCGCCCGTCTGGCGCACATAGGCTTTATGAGCCGGCTTAGCGGTCCCAGAAGCCTTCTGAGCGTGCTTCCTGGGATCAACGGTAACAGCATTCGTGGGGTGCGGCTTAGTGGGCGCAGAGGGCGTCTGAGGCGTACGGCCGAGCTTGCGCATCACGCGATCCCAGCGCGCATGGATGCTCTCGTTGTGGGCGCTCTTAAGGCCCAGCAGGGGCGCAGCCAAAATGGTCGGCGCGATAAACGTAATGAGACGCCACAGCAGATAGCCGGCGGTCGAAGCCGACCCAAAGAAATGACCCAAGAACAAAGCAAAGCCGCCCTCAGCGCCACCAGTTCCACCGGGCAAGGGAACCGCAGAGCTCAGCAGCTGGACAAAGGCGCTCGCGGCCATGACCGAGAAAAAGTCGACCTCGTGGTGGCCAAAGGCGAGCATCAGAAAATACGGCACCAGATAGAAAAACGCGAGCTGCAGCATGGTGATAAACACGGTGAGCAGCATGGAAGAAAAATGTCCGGCCGAAAGCTTGAACTTCTCGGAGAAGGAGTAGATCTCGCCATCGACAAACGAGCGCCATCCATCGATCTTAGTGGCCGAGACACCTATGCGCTCGAGCCAATTGATGATGCAATGGGCGACGCGCGTGACGGTCTTAGGCATGAGCGCGACGGCGAAGATGCCGAGCAGGATGCAGCAGTGACCGCCAAAACTAAAGACGCACAGCAGCGTCATGTCGCCATAGCGCTCGGCAAAAAACGGCATGCGAGCAAGCAATAGGATAGCGCCCCAGGCAACGAGGCCAAACTGATACACAATAAATCGGGTGAACTGCGTGGCACCCGCTTCGCCCACGTTTTGGCCCGCTTTGGTCAGGCGGTAGATCTGGGCAGGCGTAGAGCCCATCATCATGGGCGTCAGGTTGCCAAAGAAGATGCCACTCGCCTCGACCGAGATCAGGTCGCGAATGCCGACGGGTGAATTGGGGTCGAGCCAGACGGCGATCGCATAGGCCACAATGCCAAAGAACAGATACATAAACATGCAAAGACACGCGACAACGAGCCAGGGCGCCTGGACGCTCGACATAGCAGCCCAGAACTGCCCCATCTGCCCGGTTACCACCAGATAGACGATATAACCCACCAGCACAACGCCGATAAAGATTGCGCCGCGGCGTGCGCTCTTATTGTCATCGCCGCCCGAGGCCTCAACCTCGACCTGGGGCTTGGACGTATGCTGAGAGGACTCCGTCATGAGACTCCTTCTAACAGTCAAAATATCTTGGTTATTGTACCCGTAAGGGCCATAAGCAGAACGCAAAGCTCTTGTTCAAACGGGAATGACAGACAGTTGTTTGATAATAAAAAACCCGGCCTTCCGTGGAAAGACCGGGTATCAGATGCGTGGTAGCCCGTACCAGATTCGAACTGGTGATCTCCGCCTTGAGAGGGCGGCGTCCTAAACCGCTAGACGAACGGGCCACATGACATCTGCACTGCCGTGCTGCGAGGAAATATATTACGGGACAAAAAACATCAGCGCAAGAAGAAATTCCAAATTGCCGAAAAATTGTCGACAGGTTATGGAACGCGCAGGTCAACTAATTAGCTAATTCAAGTTGAGATGAACCAAAAGGGTTTCGCGATCGTTGGGGATGTTGTCCTCGATAACGGCTTCGAGGGCGGCGTTGAGTAGCTGGCCTAGCTCGGGCCCCGGCTTCACACCGGCACGAATCAAGTCGCCGCCGTTGATAGCAAGCATCTTGAGCGAATAGGGCTCCCCCGCCTCCAACAAATCATGGGCGAGTGAGCGCATCTCTTCGATCGTCTCGACGTAATAGAAGCACGACGGCGCCTTGCCCAGCGTGTCGGCACGCTTAAGGTCCATAAGCTCGTCCATCAGGCGCGGCGTATCAACGCCCTCGCCCGAAAGCAAGCGCATCATATTGAGCAGGCAGGAGCGCTCGGGGCGCAGCGGCTTGTCGTGGTACTTAATGAGCAGGCACACGTCGCGGACCAAGTCGTGCGAAAGCGCCAAGCGATCCATGATGGCGCGCGCCTTCTTGGCCCCGAGCTCGGGGTGACCGTAAAAGTGGCCGCTGCCCGCATGGTCGACCGTAAAGCAATCGGGCTTGGAAACGTCGTGCAAAAACGCCGCCCACATTAGGCTCATTGAGGGTGTAAAGCCGTCGCACAGCGCCAACTCCCCCGCCACCGTCAGCACACGGGCGATATGCTCGTAAACGTTAAACGCATGATAGACGCTGCGCTGATCAAACCCGCGACCCGCTGCCAACTCGGGCACGGCGGCGCAGATGAGCTCGGGGTAGCGCAGCATGGCGTCTCCCCCGTGGCCGGTCGAAAGGATGCCCTCGAGCTCAATGCCCACGCGCTCGCGCGCCACAGCATCGAGCAGCGGCGCGCACTCGGCAAGCGCCTGTTTAGTCTTAGGCTCGATCATAAAATCCAGACGGCAGGCAAAACGCACCGCGCGCAGCATGCGAAGCGCGTCCTCGTTAAAACGACGCTTGGGATCTCCAACGGCGCGGATGAGCTTGCGGTCTAGGTCGCCCTGACCATCGTAGCGGTCGACAAGACCACGCTCGGGATGCCAGGCCATAGCGTTAACGGTAAAGTCACGACGCGCCAGATCGTCCTCAAGCGACGCCGCACGCTCCACACTCTGGGGATGGCGGCCGTCGGTGTAAAAGCCGTCTAGGCGGTAGGTGGTGACCTCAATGCGCTCATCATCGCAAATAGCCGTGATGCCGCCAAATTTTATGCCCGACTCAACCACGGCAATATCAGCCGCTTCGAGCGCCTCTTTGGACTCCTGCCACAGGCCGCTGCAGCACATGTCAACATCGTGGCTGGGGCGTCCCATCAGGGCATCACGTACCCAACCGCCCACGTACCAAGCCTCAAGACCTGCTGCCTCAAGCGCACGCAGGACACGGATAGAGGCATCGGTCGGCTGCGTACCGTTGAGCGAAACATTGCACATGCCTATGGCCTCCTGCGACTATCAAATTGGCTATCGATTGCGTCTGCAAGAAGTCTAGCAAGAAACAGCCTCCACTGCACACGCAAGTCCGATAAACAAAAACGCATCCGTCCTGGTCTAAGACGGATGCGAAATAATTGAACTATTCAGGCAAGGTGCCGGAACTAGCAAACCTGACGGATTGCAATACCCTTCTGATACTCATCGACCTTGGCAAAATCGCCCAGACCCGGGCACTCGACCACGTTGGCGCCGGTGGCCATCGAGAGGCGCAGGGCATCCTCGACGCGCTCGGGGGCGTCGTGCCACACGGACAGGAAGGCGGCCAGCGAGGAGTCGCCCGCGCAGACGGTCGACAGCAGCTTGACGTCGAAGGTGCGGTTGGCAAACCAGATGTGCTCGCCGTTGGAGAAGTACGCGCCGTCGCCACCGAGGGTCAGCAGCACGTTCTTAGCGCCCTTGGCGTGCAGCTCGGCCATGGCGCCCTTGACGGACTCGTCGTCGCCACCGCTCACCTTAATGCCAAAGATGTCGAGCAGCTCGTCGTCGTTGGGCTTAATGAGCAACGGCTCCATGGCAATGAGGTCGGCCAGCTGATGGCTCGAGATATCGAGCACGAACTCGGCGCCCTTCGCCTTCACGCGACGCAGGACCTCTGCCAGGAAGCCCTCGGAGGTGTTGGGGGGCAGCGAGCCGCTGATAACCAGGCAGGTCATGTCATCGAGCGAATCGATAAGCTCAAACATCTCCTGCTCGTTGGCTTCGTTGATGGCGGCACCGGCGTTGACCATGTTGTACTCGGTGTCAGGGCCGGCGTTGAGGAACACATTGACGCGCGTGATGCCGTCGGTCCACACGGGCTTGACGGGCACGCCCAGGGCCTCGGCGCCCTTAACGATATACTCACCCGAGAAGCCTGCGAAGAAGCCCAGGATCGTGGTGTCGACATCGTAGTGGTCGAGCGTAAACGAGACGTTGAGGCCCTTACCGTTGGGCGTGTAGACGGCGTTACGGGTGCGGGTGACGGTGTTGGCGGACAAGCCATCGCAGGAGATGTTGTAGTCAATAGCGGGATTTGCAGTAAGCGTGTAAATCATGAATGTTCCTTTCACGAAGCAACGTGTTAATGAAAGTATATTCCACGTTTCGGCAAAAGGCTACAACAACTCGGTGAACGGTGTGGAACGCGTGAAGCGCGGCTCCGAGGTTCGAGTGGGACAAAAAAACGGCGCCCCGGCCGAAACCGGAGCGCCGCATGCGCACGAATATGTCGCGGTTCGCTTACTTGCGATCGAGCTTGCGAACGGCAACGCGCTTGCTGTACTCGTCGACGTGACCAAAGTCGCCGATGCCGACGGACTCAGCAACGTTGGCGCCGGTGGCCATAGCGAGCTTCATGGCCTCCTCGACGTTGTCGCGATCCCTGTACCACTTGTGCAGGAACGCAGCGAGGGTGCAGTCGCCGGCGCAGACGGAAGAGACAAGCTTGATGTTGAACTCACGCTTGGCATACCAGATGTCCTCGCCGTTGGAGAAGTAAGCGTCACCGCGGCTACCACGGGTGAGCAGCACGTTCTGGACGCCGGCCTCGTGAGCCAGCTTCATGGCAACGCGGACCTCGTCGTCGGTGTCGACCGGCACGCCGAAGATAGCCTTCATCTCGTGATGGTTCGGCTTAATGAGCAGCGGCTTCTTGTGAGCGAGCTCCTTGAGCTTGTCGGAGGAAAGGTCCAAGACGACATCGGCGCCACGAGCCTGAGCGTGCTCCATGACCTTTGCCAGGAAGTCAGGCGTAGCTTTGGGAGGCACGGAGCCAGAGACGATCAGGCACTCAAGATCGCCCGCGGTGTCCAGGATGTTGTAGAGCTCCTCCTGGTGCTGCGGCGTGATCGGAGCACCGGGGTTCAGGATGCCGTACTCGTGCTGGCCATCGTTGACGTAGGTGTTGATGCGCGTGATACCGTCGGTCCAGACCGGGCGGCAGAGGCAACCCAGGTTCATGACCTCCTCGACGATGAACTTGCCCGTGAAGCCGGCGAAGAAACCGAGCGCGACGGTGTCGACGCCCATCTTCTTAAAGGCGAAGGACACGTCGAGGCCCTTGCCGTTAGCCGTGTAGCTGGCCGAGCCGGTGCGGACGTTCTCGTCGGGCTCGAGCGGAGAGCTCGAAACCGTCATGTCGACAGCCGGGTTAGCGGTTAGCGTGTAGAACATTTACAGTACCCCCTGTATATGTGAGGGCCGCGTGGCCGGCCCATTCCAACCACGCGGTTACCTCTGATACCAAATTAGCGAGCTGCGGACTCGAGCAGTGCCTTGACCTCGGCAGCGGTGTTGCAGGCGAGCGCCTTCTCGGCGAGCTCGTCGCACTCGGCCTTGGTCCACTGGCTGATGGTCTTGCGGGCGCGCAGGATGGACGGAGCGCTCATCGAGAACTCCTCCAGGCCCCAGCTGATCAGCAGCGGCTCGAGCAACGGATCGGCAGCGGCCTCGCCGCACACGCCCACCGGCATACCCTTGGCGTTGCCCGCGTCGCAGATCATCTTGATGGCACGCAGCACCGCCGGATGCCAGGCGGTCTGATAGTTGGCAACGGAACCGAGCGTACGGTCGGCGGCCAGCGTGTACTGGGTCAGATCGTTGGTGCCGATCGACACGAAGTCGGCCACGTCGGCCACCTTATCGGCCATAAGCGCGATCGACGGCACTTCAGCCATCGCACCCACGAACTTCAGACCGAAGCTCTTGCCAAGCTTCACGAAATAGTCAGCCTCATGCTGGTCGGCAACCATCGGGGCCATGACCCACAGGTTCGCGTCGGTGGCGGCATCGGCTGCGGCGAGCGCCTTGAGCTGGCCTTCGAGCACGTCCATGTGGGCGCGCAGGGTGCGCAGACCGCGCAGGCCGAGAGCCGGATTCGGCTCGTCTTCCGGAGTGAGGAACGGCAGCGGCTTGTCAGCGCCGGCATCGAGCATACGAATCACGACCTTCTTGCCCGGGAACTGGCTCAACAGCTCGGTGTAAGCGCGGGTCTGCTCTTCGACGGTCGGCGGCTCGGAGTTGCCGATGAACAGGAATTCAGTACGGAACAGACCAACGCCTTCAGCGCCATATTCCAGCGCCTTAGCTGCGTCGGCCGGCTTGCCCACGTTGGCGAGCAGCGGAATGAGGTGGCCGTCCTTGGTGGAGCCCGGATTGCCGCGCAGTTCCTTGGCTGCGGCCGCGCGGGACTTGGCGGCTTCGGCTGCGGCGATCTCCTCTTCGGTCGGGTCGACGACCAGTTCGCCCTTGGCCGCATTGACGACCACGGTGGTGCCGTCGGTCAGATTCTCGGCTTCGGCTGCGGAAACAACCGCCACGATGCCGCGGGCACGGGCCAGGATGGCGGTGTGCGAGGTCGGGCCGCCCTGCGAGGTGACGATGGCGAGGGTCTTGCTCATGTCGAGCGCCGCGGTGTCGGCGGGGGAAAGATCTTCGGCAACGAGCACGAACGGGGTTTCGCTCTGCGGCAGGCCCGGTGCGGGAGCGCCCATAAGGTCGGCGATTACGCGCTGGCCGACATCATGCAGATCGGCGGCACGCTCGGCCTGATAGCCACCGATAGCACGGAACATGTCTTCCACCGCGGCAAAGCCTTCGAGCACTGCACGTTCAGCGGTCTTACCCTGCTGAACCAGACCCTTGATGGATTCAGCCAGCGACGGATCGGAAGCGAACATGGCGACGGCCTGCAGAATCGGAGCGGCCTGCTTGGCGCCTTCGTCACCATTGGCGGCCTCTTCGGCACGACGGTTCAGGTCGGCGTTCACCAGTGCGAGGGACTTTTCAACGCGAGCGATTTCGCTTTCGGCAGCAATGCCTTCCGCACGCGGAGCGTCCGACGGTTCCGGCAGTGGCTGCGCCATACGGATGACCGGGCCGACTGCAACACCGCGACCAATGCCAACACCTTTGATAATCATGTGAACTCCTTTGACCTGTTTCCTTGTTTTGTTGTTTGCCCGCGAAAGGAACGCGAACCGAACGTTTGTTGTTGTGATTTCCGCGCTTGCTTTGCGCGTCGAGTTACTGCGTGATTCCCACCGTCTTTGCCGGTAAATCATTTTCAGCCTGCACACAGTATACACACTTTAAGCCGTAACACACAACCGGTAAACGTTTTCTGCGTTTCGTGAAAAAAGGTGCTATAGTAATTATCAGCGGCGCACCGAGGCATTTCGCTCGGCAAGCAGCACGACTTTCAAATAACACAACCAAAAATCAATCAACACACGACTCAAAGGAGTGTCCATCATGGCAACCCGCACCACCGTCATCAACGATCCCGTCGGCATCCACGCCCGTCCGGCCGCACAGTTCACCCAGGCCGTCACCGCCTCCGGCTGCACCGTCACCATCGCCAAGGAAGGCGGCAACCCGGTTCCGGCTAACTCCATCCTGTCCGTCATGGGCCTGGGCATCAAGCAGGGCGATTCCGTGGTCATCGACGTGCAGGGCGCCGATGATGAAACCGTGGCAGACAACCTGCTGAACATCCTCGTCAACGCCGAGTGATCTTCCTCTTGCTGAAGATTTCAGAATTTCGCAAGATATTCAACAATCTTCAGTTATTGCATCGCAATTATGGAATCGCAATGCAACATGCATGATTGCGATACTTGCGATACTTGCTTTCAGCCACCTGCCGCTTTCGACGGGTGGCTGTTTTATTCTTGAATACGCGATTGAGATACGGCAGTAATTCGAATAATCCGAGTTTTTCGAGCATTTCGAATATTTGTGGTGAGGAGAGCATGGCACGCACAACCGACAATGCTTCGTCTTCGGCAGCTTCGGCGAACAGTTCGATCACGAACGTCGCAGCGCTGGCCAACGTCTCCATCGCCACCGTCTCCCGCGTACTTTCCGGCAAACGCACCAAAGACGACGACATCGCACGCCGCGTGCGAGCGGCCGCGGCACACCTCAACTATTCGGTCAATTATGCGGCGAGCGCGTTGCGCAGCACCGTCACCAACACCATCGGCCTGGTGATTCCGACCGCCAACGACCCGTTCTGCGCGCAGCTGCTTGACGAAATCGAACCCGTCATCGACGTGGATTCGCAGCAACTGCTGCTCGGCATCGGCGGCGATCAGGCCACGCAGATTCAACGCATCGAGTCGCCATGTTGACGGTCTGATCGTGCTGCCCGCCTGGGGAGCCTACCTTTCCGCGGAGCTTGAACATTACGCCTCCACACTGCCGATCGTGCAAGTGGGCGGACGCCAATGCTCGTTCCGCACATCCATGGTGAGCGTCGACGAAAACGCAGCCATGGAAATCGTGATCGGGCATTTGGCCGAACGTGGCATCGCATCCGTGGCATACATGGCCGGCAAGGAAATCTCCTTCGAATCGGCGGAACTGTTCACCATGTTCCACACTCAGATGCGAGCGCACCATCTTGCCACCGAAACCGAATGGAACAAGTTCGGAGACCGTAGCGTGCAGCGCGGATTC
>UQZI01000062.1 GCA_900545555.1 uncultured Collinsella sp. | reverse complement strand
GCTGGGAGTCGCCCTCAGGCAAGAGTCTGCTCTCGTTCCGCGCCGACCACTACATGACGGCCAACTTCTGGGGCATCGACCGCGGCGACATGGAGGGCGCCATCAAGTGGGCCGAGACCTTCCGCGATACCTTCGAACCCGGCGACTTTTACATCGAGATTCAGGAACACGGCATCACCACCGACAACGGCCTGACCGATGAGCAAATGGACCGCACGCTCATCGATATCGCCAAGCAGGTGGGTGTCAAGGTCATCGCCACCAACGACTTCCACTACCTGCGCCGCGAGGACGCGCCGGTGCAGGACGTCATCATGTGTATTGGCATGAACGCCAAGGTCGATGACCCCAACCGCATGCGCATGACCGGCTCGGAGTTTTACATGAAGACCGAGGAGGAGATGCGGGCGATGTTCCCGTATTGCCCCGAGGCCTGCGACAACACGCTCGAGATCGCCGACAAGTGCTACGTTGAGCTGGACTGGGACTCCATCATCCTGCCGCGCTTCCCGCTGCTCGATCCCGGCGAGACGCACGAGAGCCAGTTCCGCCGCGAGTGCGAGAAGGGCCTGCGCCAGCACTACGGCGACGACTGGGCCACGCGCGAGATTGGTGGCGTCAACATCAAAGAGCGCTTTGAGTACGAATACAAAGTCATCTGCGACAAGGGCTTTGCCGCCTACTTTTTGATTGTTGCCGAGTACGTGCAATGGGCCAAGGACAACGGCATCGGCGTCGGCCCCGGCCGTGGCTCGGCCGCCGGCGCTATCGTCGCCTACGCCATGAACATCACCGCGTTCGACCCGCTCGAGAACGGTCTGATGTTCGAGAGGTTCCTGTCCCCGCAGCGTACCGAGATGCCCGATATCGATATGGACTTCGACGATGAGCGGCGCCTCGAGGTCGTGGAGCACGTTCGCCAGCTCTACGGCCCCGAGAAGGTCACCCACGTCATCACCTACTCGACCATTAAGGCCAAGCAGGCCATCAACGACGCCGCTCGCGTCCTGGACTACCCGGTCTACATGGGCCAGCGCCTGTCCAAGATGGTCTCGAGCGACCCCAAGGTCAAGCTCAAGCAGGTGCTCGAAAAGCAACCCGGCAAAGAGGATCTGTTTAACCCCGATTTTGCCGAGGCCTATAAAAAGGACGACGACGCCCGCCGCATCATCGACACGGCGCTCTCGATTGAGGGCCTTACCCGTGGCGAGGGTGTGCACGCGTGCGCCGTTCTGATCTGCCGCGACCCCGTCAACGAGCACGTGCCCACCAAGCTCGACACCAAGGGCGGCGTCGAGATTACCCAGTACGAGGGCCATACCGTTGCCGACATGGGCCTGCTCAAGATGGACTTCCTGGGTCTGCGTACGCTGACGGTTATCTCCAAGGCCAAGGCAAACATCAAAAAGAACTTCGGCATCGACATCAAAGAGGAAGAGATCCCCTTTGACGATCCCGAGATCTTTAAGCTCATGGGTTCCGGCCACACCGCCGGCGTCTTCCAGGTCGAGTCCGCCGGCATGACGGCCACGATCAAGAACATGAAGCCCACCGAGTACAAGCACGTCGTGGCATTGATCGCTCTGTACCGCCCGGGCCCGCTGGGCGCCGGCATGGTTTCGTCCTACATCAACCGTATGAACGGCAAGGAGCCGGCCGTCTCCTACGACGACCGCCTGGACGACATTCTGGGCGAAACCTACGGCACCATGGTCTACCAGGAGCAGGTTATGCTCATCTCCGTCGAGATGTGCGGCTTTTCCAAGGGCGAATCGGACTCGCGTATCCGTAAGCCCGTGGCTAAGAAAAAGATCAAGCTGCTCACGTCGACGGTGCTGCACTGGGAGGATGGCTCGGACGAGACCACCTACGATCACTGGATGAACGGCGCTATCAAGAACAACTACACGCGCGAGGTCGCTCAGAAGATTTGGGACGATGTTCTCGAGTTCGCGTCCTACGCCTTCAACAAGTCGCACTCCGCCGGCTACGCCATCCTGGTTATGCAGACGGCGTGGCTCAAGGCACACTATCCGCATGAGTACATGGCGGCCGTTCTGACGTCCTATACGGGCAAGACCGACAAGATCGTTCACTACGTCTCGGCGTGCCGTCACGATGGCATTCCCGTGCTGTCGCCAGACGTCAACGAGTCCGGCACCGAGTTCACGGCTACCAAGGAGGGCGTGCGTTTTGGTCTGGCCGGCATCCGCGGCGTGGGCACCGGCGTGGCGCAGGCGATCATCGCCGAGCGCGAGGCGGGCGGCCCGTTTAAAACGCTGCACGACTTTGTCGAGCGCGTGGACTCCAGCCAGGCAAACCGCCGTGTGATCGAATCGCTCATCAAGGCAGGCGCCTTCGACTCCACGGGCTATCCGCGTCGCCAGATGATGCACTTTGTGGACAAGAACAACCCCGAGAACATCATCGACGCCGCGGTAAAGCGCCAGAAGGATCGCGCGAGCGGCCAGACGTCGTTCTTCGACATGTTTGGCGATGTTGAGGGCTCGGGCTTTGAGGTCAGCGTGCCCGATCCAGATGGCCAGGAGTGGGACCGCCACCTTAAGTTGAGCCAGGAGAAGGAGGTTCTGGGCATCTATGTCTCGGACCACCCGCTGCGCCCGTTTGAGTATGCACTAGCCAAGGCGCGCGACTTCTCGTTCTCGCAGATCGATACCGGCTACGAAGTTCAGAATCCTACGGGCGGCACCATCAACCAGGAGATTCCCGAGGGCAAGGCGCTGTGGTGGGCCGGCATGGTCTCGAGCGTGTCCAAGCGCGTGACCAAAAACGGTGACCCCATGGGCATCGTGCAGCTCGAGGACATGGAAGGCGAGGCCACCGTCGTCGTGTTCCCCAAGACCTATAAAGAGGCCGAGGGGTACCTGTACGGCGAGGTCGATCCCGAGACCGGCGCGCAGCTGTCCGATGCCTTTGTGCGCATTAAGGGCAAGCTCGAGCGCTCGGACCGCGGCGACCAGATCATCGCGCAGGAGATCGTGCCGCTCGAGCTCAACGAGGAGAACAACAAGCCCAAGGTGTTTGAGGTCATGGTGCCTAACAGCCGCTTTAGCCAGGGCAATATGGCGCGCCTGGCCACGGTGCTCACCGCTAACCCGGGCGGCGACCGCGTGGAGATCTTTATCGAGCAGGTGGACGGGCGCGTGCTGCGTGCCGAGGTACCTGCCAAGGTCAACGCGCGTTCGATTCCGCTGCTGGCCGAGGCCAAGGCCATTGTGGGTAACCAAGGCAGAGTGACGGTGATCTAAAATGATTTTTCTGGGACGGGGATTAAAAAATCATTTTGGATGACGTGTGGCGGAAGACCAGTTTTTCTGGGACGGGAATGATTTTTTCATCCCCGTCCCAGAAAAATCATTTGGCGCGCGAGATTGGAGGAAGTGATGGCGCAGGGGACGTTCGTGCAGGCGCTCCGGAAAGAGGCGGCGCTGAGCGGCACCTTTATGAAGGGGCGTTCGCTCATGCTCAACGGCGCCGTGCTGTCGATCGAGGACAGCGGCTCGCGCTTCTCCAAAAACGTGACGGTTGAGGGCTCGGTGCGCGGTTCGCGTGGCGACCTGTACAAGACGCACGTGGCGCTCGACATGGACGAGCACGAGGTGATCGACTACGACTGCGATTGCCCCGCCGCCTATCGTTACCCCGGTATGTGCAAGCACGCTATTGCCACGGCTCTGGCGTACCTGGACACCAGCGGCATTGAGCCTGTTGAGGGGCTGCGCACGCCGGTTCGCACGTTTACGGCGCAGCCGAAACAGCCCGCGCGCGCCGCGTCCGCCGCGCCGGCCGTCAACCCCAACTTTCCCTTCCCGGCGCCCGTCCCCACGAGCCCGAGCCTTGTGGCGGCGCTTTCCGATCTTTCGGACGCGCGCATGGATGAGCTGGCGAGCATGCGCCGCAAACTTGCCGGTGCCGTTGATCCCGACGCCCCCAAAGCGGCGTTGGAGCCCTCGTTGGTGCCGTACTACAATCCGCTGTTCGCTGACCGCTTTAGCTGGGCGCTCGAGTTCCGCATTCGCTGTGGATCGGTCTCCTACGTGGTCAAGGACATCGACGGCATGGCCGATGCCTACGTGCGCGGCGGCACGTTCTCCTATGGCAAGAAGCTCACGTTTGTCCATTCACCTGAGGCCTTTGACGAAACATCGACAAAGCTGCTCAACCTTGTTGTGACGACAGTTGCCTATCTCGATGACATCACAAGCTCGCGTTCGGCGTCGTACGACTTTGCCCGCAGCGGTTTTGTTGCCGAGCGTCAGTTGCCGCTGTCCGAGCATAGCATCGTATATGTGCTGGACCTGCTGCGCGGCCAGACCATCTCCTTTGAGCCCGCCTGGTCGCGGGGGATGACGACGCATCGCACCTACGACGTGGCGGTTGAGCTGTCTCCGCAAGGGGAGGACGAGGCATCCGCTAAGCGCCCACCGCTGCTTGCCGCCAAAATCGCGCCGGCGGCTGGTGGTAGCTATGACCTGCGCCTGCCCGCCGATATGTACTGCTTTGCGTCGGGCGATGCCGCCTACTTGGTTGACACGCGCCGCGCGCGCCGTACCGACGCTGCATTTGCTCAGCATGCCGCACCTTTTTTGTCGCGCTTGCTGCCGTGCCGCACGCCCGCCCATATTGCCGCCGAGCAGGTGGGTGAGTTCTGCCGTATGGCGCTGCCCATTTTGCGCGACTACACCGACCTCACCGCGCCCGCCGCGCTCGATACCGTGGCACCCGAGCCGAGCTTTGCTATGGCGATCGGTGTCGACGATGGGCTCGTGACCTGCAAAATTACGGTTACCTACGGCGATTGGTCGGCGGATCTCTTTAGCCTGGGCGCTCCGGGCAGCCCCTTCGAAGAGCAGCGCCCCGGTGTGCCGCCCCGCGACGAGGTGGCGGAGTTTCGCGTTATGGATACGGCGGCCCTGTACTTCGATTTCTACGAGCGCGGTCTGGCGTTTGAGGAGCGCGATGACGCCCGCTTGTTCTGCCTGCTGACCGAGGGCCTGTCTGCCCTGTCCGAACTGGGTGAGATCATGCTCAGCGACCGTCTGCGCCAGATCTCGGTCCGCCCCGCGCCCAAGCTCTCGGTTCGTGCGACCGTTAAGAGCAATCTGCTCGATGTCGAGCTGGGCGCGAGCGCGCTTTCGGCCGCGGACCTTGCCGTCTATCTCGATTCGTACAAGCGCCATCAAACGTTTGCGCGCCTTACGTCCGGCGACATCATTCGCCTGGACGAGGGGGCGCGCGCCGCGTTTGGCCTTGCCGAGGACCTGGGTGTCGATGCCGTCGACCTGCTCGACGGCGTGTCGCTTCCCGCGTCGAGCACCCTGTTCGTCGACAGCATGCTCGCACGCACGCCGGCGCTCGAGGCCGATCGCGACGCTGCGTTCCGCCGTACCGTCGAGCGCCTGGACACGCTCGGCAAGATGGACTTTACGGTGCCGGCATCGCTCAAGGCAACGATGCGCGGCTACCAGGTCGACGGATACCAGTGGCTCGGCTCGCTCGAACACCTGGGCCTTGGCGGCATCTTGGCCGACGACATGGGCCTGGGCAAAACGCTCCAGATGATTGCGCATATTCTGGCGCGCGTGGAGGCGGGGGACACCAAGCCCACGCTCGTGGTATGCCCGGCCTCACTCGTGTACAACTGGACTGCCGAGCTGGAGCGCTTTGCCCCGTCGCTCGATGTGTGCGCCATTGTGGGCGCCAAGGCTCAACGTCGTGTACAGATTGCCGGCGTGGCCGAGCATAACGTGGTCGTAACGTCGTATGGCCTTATGCGGCGCGATATCGACGAGTACGTCGAGCGGGATTTTGCCCGCGTGGTGCTCGATGAGGCACAGTACATTAAAAATCCGCTCACGCAGGTGGCGCGCGCCGCCAAGCGCCTGCCTGCCGGCGTGCGCTTTGCCCTGACGGGCACGCCCATCGAAAACCGCCTGTCCGAGCTCTGGAGCATCTTCGACTTTTTGATGCCGGGCCTTTTGGGGACGCGCGAGTCGTTTGCCAAGCGCTTTGAGAGCCCCGTCGAGCATGCCGAGGGCGATAGCGCCGCTCGCCTGCAGGCGCTCGTGTCGCCGTTTGTGCTGCGCCGTGTTAAGGAAGACGTGGTGGCCGACCTGCCCGAGAAGATCGAAGACACCGTCATGGCGCAGCTTACCGGCGAGCAGCGCAAGCTCTACCTGGCCAACCAGGACCGCATCGCCCAGCAGGTGCAGCACCGCGAGGCATCCGAGTTTAAAAAAGACAAGCTCAAAGTGCTCGCCGAGCTCACCAAGCTGCGCCAGATCTGCTGCGACCCGCGTCTACACTACGAGGATTACAAGGCGGGGAGCGCCAAGCTCGATACGTGCATGGAGCTCGTGCACGGCGCACTCGACGGCGGGCATCGCATCCTGTTGTTCAGCCAGTTTACGGGCATGCTCGATATCATCGGCAAGCGCTTGGCCAAGGAGGACATCGCCTTCCTTAAGCTCACGGGCGCTTCGTCTAAGGAGAGCCGCGCCAAGATGGTCGCGCAGTTCCAAGCGGGCGAGGTTCCGGTCTTTTTGATTTCGCTCAAGGCTGGCGGCGTGGGCCTTAACCTGACGGCGGCCGACGTGGTCATCCACTACGACCCGTGGTTGAACGTGGCAGCGCAGGACCAGGCGACCGACCGCGCGCATCGTATTGGCCAGCAACATACCGTGACCGTGTACAAGCTCATCGCCAAGGACACGATCGAGGAGCGCATTATGCAGATGCAGGAGTCCAAGCGCGACCTGGTCAACAGCGTGCTCGGCGGCGACGGCATCTCGTCGGCGCTGTTTACCCGCGAAGATGTTCTGGCGCTGCTGGGCGGCGACGGGCGCTAACCCGCTCGGGTGGGGCCGCCAGGGCGGATAGCGCACGCTGCCCCATCGTCCCCGCCCGTTATGTGTTCATTTGCAATGCCGTGGATGTTTTGTCTGCCTTTGGGCATAAGAACCATCAAGAACATTGGCACGTCAGCAAAGGAGAACATCATGGCGAAATTCTTTAAGGACCCCGACGGTAAGCTCATTGCCGCCCTTGGCAACGACGTTGCAACCCCTGCCGGTTGCACGGAACTGACCGCAAACACTGAGGACGCGGCGCACGAGAAGCACGTGCCTGTTGTCGAGACCGAGCGCGACGGTCACGTGATTCGCGCACGCGTTGGCTCGGTCGAGCACCCCAGCCTGCCCGAGCACTATATTGAGTGGATCGCCCTTGAGGCCGAGGGCCGCTTAGAGGTCCATTACCTTGAGCCCGGCATGAAGCCCGCGACGTTTTTTGCCGGCGGTTCCAAGACCGGTACCGTCTATGCCTATTGCAACCTGCACGGGCTGTGGTCCGCGACGTTCTAGGAGCGCGCCCCCGCTCGGGGTATCATAGCTAGCATATGCACATGCGAGCGCCGACTGCATCATGCGGCCGGCGCTTTTACTACGATTTCGATGGTTTACGACGGAAAGGGCTGAGCCATGAAGCTCGCGCTTGCACAGATCGATATGCGCCTGGGTGATATTGAGGGCATTTGCGGCCGCATCGAGGACCAGGCTCGTCTGGCCCACGAGCGCGGGGCGCGCGTGCTGTGCGTTCCGGCTCCGCTCTTTATGGGCGCCATGCCCGGTGGCCTGGTGGGCGCTGCCGACTTTGAGCACGACATGCTTGCCGGCTTGACTGGTGTCGCCGAGCGCATCCAGGAGCTTGACATGATCTGCATCGTGCCCGCGGCGGTTTCGTTTGAGGGTCAGCCGCTGCTCGACTACATGATGCTCAAGGACGGTCATGTGGTGCCGGCGCGTTCGAGCATTGCCCTGCAGCGTGGCGAGAACAACGACACGCGTTGGGCGCCGCCGGTGTTCGACGTGGACGGCGTGCGCATCGCCGTGATTTTTGACTTGGACCGCGAACTCGAGATGTTGCCGACCGGTGTTGACCTCATTGCGTATTTCCAATTCAATGCGTTTGACATGACCGACCGCGAGACTGCCGCCATTGCCGCCGTTCGCAGCGGCGCCTACCGCAAGATCGCATCCAAGCGCAGCGTGTGGTTTGCCTGTATGGCGCCGGTCGGTGCTTATGACGAGTCGGTGTATACCGGCGGTTCGTTTGTGCTCGACGACTGTGGTCGTGTGGTGGCCCAGGCGCCGTGTTTTGAGGAGAGCCTGCTGGTTCAGGAGATTCAGCGCGGCGTGATGCTCGATGCCCTGGAAGATCACGAACTGCCCGAGTTCCGTTCCGAGGAGTGGCTGTGGCAGGCGCTGGTGCTCGCCGTGCGCGACAACGCCCGAGCCCACGGTGCGTCGCGTGCTGTGGTGGCGCTCGAGGGCGACTTGCCGTCGTCCCTGCTGGCGGCGCTGACCGTCGACGCTCTGGGCCCGCGTAATGTGATTGGCCTGGTGCTGGGGCGCAACCGTATCTTTACGCCGGCGCAGGAAGAGGCCGAGGCTGCCCGCTGTGCCGCCGTCCGCGCCATCGCCGAGCGTCTGCACATTCGCACCGTCGAGCGCGATGCACCGGATGCGGCGCGTGTGCTCGATCGCGACGTGTCGGCGGGCGATGCCGAGCGTCTGCGCTCGCGCACGCTGGGCCTCATGCTGGAGGACACGGCGCTCGAGCTGGGTGCGATGGCGCTGAGCCCGCTGTCCAAAACCGAGTACGCGCTGGCGGCGCCGGCGCTTTGCGGCGGCTACCAGGGCGATTACGCGCCCTTTGGCGATGTGTACCTGTCGACGCTTGAGTTTGTGGCGCGTGTGCGCAACCGCACGTCTGCCGTGGTGCCCCAAGAGCTCGTGACGCTCAACGCGGTGGAAGATTGTATGGAGCGAGTGCTGGCGCAGGCGCTCTCGACGCTCGACGGTCCGGTCGATATGCTCGACCGCGCGGCACAGCTGCTCGGCGGGCTTGAGCCGGGTGAGGTCGATGGCGCGCTCGAGGCGCACGTGGACCGCAATCGATCTTTCGACGACATCCCGATGGCCGCTGGCAAGCCTGAGGCCTGCTCGCTGCTGCTGATGCTCGTGCGTCAGGGCGAGGCCGCCCGCCGCATGCTGCCGACGGCGTCGATCGTCTCAGCCCGTTCGTTTGTCGAGCGCGCCTGGCCGTACATGCTCGCGTGGTCCGACCTGGGGCTTAACGGCAAGGAGCGTATGACGGTCGATTCGCTGGCGCGCGCCGAGGTGCGCCGTTTTGCTGACGAGGATACGAGCGAGCGCGTGCGAAACGAGATGATGGGCGTGCTGGGCGAGCTACTGGGTATTTCGCCCGAGCAGATGGAGGAGCTGCGCTCCGAGGACGGCCAGCGCCGCCTGCACGAGGGTATGAAGAAGTTTGAGGGCGAGGTCCAGGACGCCATCGATAAGATGATGGGCGGCCAGGGTGGCCCGCAGGGTGGCCCGATGCCGCATCCGCCGGTTGATCCCCGACAGTTCCCCTTTTTCTCTCAAAATTAACTATGGGATAGGGGCAAGGTTACGCGGTTTTGCCAAACCGCGTAACGAGTCGACGCTGCGCGAGCCCCCGCCGGTCAATCTGCCGCTCAAACCGTCGCTTGCGTACAGAAGTACGCGGCGCTCCTCTTTCGCGACACCTTGCCACGGCAGGGACTCGCTCGCTGACTTATGCTCAACCTATGGTTCAACCTTGCTTGCTAGATACGGTCTCTGTTATGTTATTCTAGAACAGACGTTCGTGAATGATGCTCGGGGCCTTGCCTTGTGCTGTATTTGTGACGAGGGGAGGTTGGCTTGGTCATTTTGGGTATCGACCCCGGTTTGGCCCATACGGGCTGGGGGATTATCGAGGAGCGACGTGGCGAGGTTCGCTGCCGTGCCTACGGTTGTATCGAGACCAGCGCGGGCAGCCCGCTCGCGGTGCGCCTGTCGCATATCGCCCATGACCTTAAGGATGTCGTCGAGCGTTATCGACCCGACACGGCTGCTGTCGAGAGCATCTACTTTGGCGCCAACGTTCGTTCGGCCATCCCCACGGCACATGCCCGCGGCGCTGCGCTTGTGGCGCTTTCGGAGTGCGCGCTCGAGATCGGCGAGTACACGCCTATGCAGATTAAGCAGGCTGTTGTGGGCACCGGAGCCGCGGACAAACGGCAGGTCGCGTATATGGTTCGTACGCTCACGCAGCTCGACCACGACCCGCATCCCGACCATGCCGCCGATGCCCTGGCTTGCGCCATCTGCCACGTAAACCTCAGCCGCACCCGTGCCCTTACCGGTGGCGAGTTCTATCAACAGAGAGGAACCGGATACTGATGATTTCCCAGCTCCATGGAACGCTTGTCGAGGCCACGATGAGCTCGGCCGTCGTCGACGTGTCGGGCGTTGGCTTTGAACTCGGCATCTCGGGCAGCACTGCGGCCACGTTGCCGACGCCCGGCGGCGAGGTCCGCCTCTACACGCGTATGCAGGTGCGCGAGGACGCCATGACACTTTTCGGTTTTTCTTCAAAGGATGAGCGCACGATGTTCGACCGGCTTGTGTCCGTCTCGGGCGTTGGCCCGCGCTTGGCGCTCGCCGTACTTTCCACCTATACCGTGGGACAGCTGTATTCCCTGGTGATGGCCGAGGACGACAAGGGCATGGCCAAGGTGCCCGGCGTGGGCAAAAAGACCGCCCAGCGCCTGATCCTGGAGCTCAAGAGCACCTTTGCCAAGGACAAGGGCTTTGTGCCGGTCGATGCGATCCCCGGTCAGGTTGCGATGCCCGTGCCCGCTGCCGCTCCTTCGGCGATCGATGACGCCCGTGCGGCACTCCTTTCCATGGGCTTTAGCCCGCAGGAGACCGATGTCGCTCTGAGCGGGTATGATGGGCAGGATATGCGTGTCGAGGATTTGCTCGGCGCGGCGCTTAAGCGACTCGGAATGGATGCGTGATGTGGGAAGCCGATGACTCTCAGGACCTGTGGGCGACGCCCGGCAACTCGCCGGCGGCATCCATGGCGCACGGCGAGCGCATGGTGGGCTCGGAGCTGACGGCCGAGGACCTCGATGTCGATCGCACTTTGCGCCCCCAGCGCCTGGACGATTACTGCGGCCAGGAGCATATCAAGCAGAGCCTGCGCGTGTTGATCGAAGCGGCGCAGAGCCGTGGCGAGACGCTCGACCACGTGATCTTCTCGGGCCCTCCGGGTCTGGGCAAGACCACGCTGGCTACGGTTATCGCCAACGAGCTGGGCGCTCAGATCAAGACCACGAGTGGCCCTGCCATCGCGCGCACCGGCGACCTGGCAGCCATCCTTACTAACTTGCAGCCGGGTGATGTGCTGTTTATCGACGAGATCCACCGCCTCAACCGTTCGGTCGAGGAGGTCCTGTACCCCGCGATGGAGGACTTTGCCCTCGATATCGTGATTGGCAAGGGTCCGGCGGCGCGCTCGATTCGCCTGGATATTCCCAAGTTTACGCTGGTGGCGGCAACGACCCGCTCAGGCATGTTGACCGGCCCGTTGCGCGACCGCTTTGGCATTTCATATCGCCTGGATTACTACACGGTCGAAGAGCTCGCGCAGATTGTGACGCGCTCGGCGACTATCTTGGGCGTGACGATTGACCATCCGAGCGCGCTCGAGATCGGCTCGCGTTCGCGCGGCACGCCACGTCTTGCCAACCGCCTGCTCAAGCGCGTGCGCGATTACGCACAGGTGCGCGGCAACGGTCCCATCGAGCTCGATATCTGTCGCCAGGCGCTCGAGTTCTTCGAGATCGATGAGCTTGGTCTGGACTGGATGGATATTCGCATTTTGGAGACGCTCGCTAAGACGTTCTCCGGTCGCGCCGTGGGACTTACGACCCTTGCCAGCGCGGTGGGCGAGGACCCGGGCACGCTCGAGGATGTCTATGAGCCATATCTGATGCAGCTCGGCTTTCTGACGCGTACCCCGCGCGGGCGCTGCGTGACGCAGAAGGCGTACCGCCATCTGCACATGGAGATGCCGGGACAGCAGCAGTTGGATTTGTAATCGCTGTAAAGAACAATAACTTTACAGATTGAAACGCAATTGAATTGGAAATTGGTATATATGAGGAGAGCTTTTTATGGGTAAACTGTTTGGAACGGACGGAATCCGCGGCGTCGTCGGCGAAAATCTGACGGTCGACCTCGCCTTTCAGGTTGGCCGCGCGCTGACGACGGTTCTGGCGGAGGAGAAAAAGCACAGACTGGCGATCGCCATCGGTAAGGACACGCGTATTTCCTCCGATATGCTCGAGGCGGCGCTGATGGCCGGTATCTGCGCCGCGGGCGGCGACGTGATGCCGTTCGGGACGATCCCGACCCCGGCCGTCGCGTATCTGACCGTTCTGGAAAAGGCGGACGCGGGCATCGTCATCTCGGCCTCGCACAATCCTTATGAGCACAACGGTATCAAAATTTTCGACAGCCGCGGCTATAAGCTGTCGGACGAGATGGAGGAGCGGATCGAGGAGTTGATTCTTTCTGGCGCGCCCATGGCCGACAAGACCCGCGGCGAGATCGGCCGCCGCTTCCACGGCATGCGCCAGATGAAGCAACTCTATGTCCAGCACCTGCTTTCGAGCGTGGACTGCGACCTCACGGGCATGCGCGCGCTCGTCGACTGCGCCAACGGCGCGGCCTCGGCCACGGCGCCGATGCTCTTTGACAGCCTGCACCTGCAGGCGGACTTCATCCACTGCGATCCGGACGGCGTGAACATCAA
>UQZI01000061.1 GCA_900545555.1 uncultured Collinsella sp. | reverse complement strand
CGGAGCCGGGCCTTTTCTGCATTTGCCCAGATAAAACCTGCCAAAATAAACCTGTCCCTTTTTGGCAGGTTAGCGGAGCTTGCTGGTCTCGAAGTACTTGGGATATTGGTCCAGGACCTCGGTCTGGTTGCGGAACATCATATGCAGGTGCTTGCTGACCAAAAAGCTCGCTTCGATGGGGTCGCGACCGGCGATAGCGCGGCGAATCTGCTTGTGCTCGTTCACGATGTCCTGATTGTCGAGAACCTGCGTGGCGGCGCGCAGCCAGCGGAAGCGCTCCAGGTCGGCATTGGTCGCCTCGAGCCACGACCACACGGTGCTGCGGCACGCGATGTTAAAGATCATGCGGTGCATGAGGTTGTCGCTTAAAAAGAAGCCGATGCGATCCTCTTCGGCCATGGCCTTTTCCTGCAACGCGATGGCCCGGTCGAGCTGCTCGACGCCTGCCGAGGTGGCGCGCGCGCAGCACTCTACAATCACCTGTTTTTCCAGGTGCTCGCGAATGTAGCAGGCACTCTCGGCAAGGGTGAGGTTGATGGGCGAGACATAGGTGCCGCTTTGGGGCACGGTGCGCACCAGGCCCTCTTGCGCTAGACGCACCAGTGCCTCGCGCACAGGGGTGCGCCCCATATCCAGGTCGTCGCACAGCTGCTTGACGCCCAGCTTTTCGCCCGGTTTGTAGTCCAGATAGACGATCTTGCGTCGAATGGTGTGGTAGGACTGGTCCTGTAGGCTCGTTTCTTGCTCGCCGATGTGCATCGATTCTTCCATAGCGCCTCACAAACGTTCTTCCACACTCATATGTCAGTTGTTTATTATGCCGCGAATCAGTTCTCTGCGGTGGAAATTCAATCGCCGCCCGATAACTTTTGCGACATTTTTGCCTGCGTTTGTACGGGATTGTGCTCAACGTTGCCGTATCATAAGCCGTCGCAAACGTGAAATAGAAAGAAGGAATCCCATATGCAACTGGCGAATACCGTACGCGAGCGCTGGAAGGGCGTCTTATTCTGCCTGATCGTCGCCATTCCCGCGACGTTGCTCGGCAAACAAATTGAGGTGGTCGGCGGGCCGGTATTTGCCATCCTCTTTGGCATGGTCCTGGCGCTCGTCTTTCCCAAGAATCGTCGCGAACAGCTCGCCGCCGGCGTCACCTATACGTCCAAAAAAGTCTTGCAGTACGCGGTTATCCTGCTTGGCTTTGGCATGAACCTCTCCCAGATTCTGTCCAAGGGTGCCCAGTCGCTGCCGATTATCGTGGCGACGATCTCGACCTCGCTTGTCATTGCCTTTGTGCTCTGCCGCGTCATGAAAGTGCCGGGTAAGATCGCGACGCTTGTGGGTGTGGGTTCGTCGATTTGCGGCGGTTCTGCCATCGCTGCGACCGCGCCCGTCATCGATGCCGACGATCGCGAGATTGCCCAGGCTATTTCGGTCATCTTCCTGTTTAACGTTATCGCGGCGCTCGTGTTTCCGACGCTCGGCGGCATGCTCGGGCTGACCAACGAGGGCTTTGGCCTGTTTGCCGGCACCGCCATCAACGACACCTCGTCCGTAACGGCTGCGGCGAGCGCTTGGGACAGCATGCATCCCGGCGCCAATGTGCTCGAGAGCGCCACGGTGGTCAAGCTCACCAGGACACTGGCCATTATTCCCATCACGTTGGTCCTCGCATGCTGGCAGATGCATCTGGCGCGCAAGGCCGGCGGCGACGCCAAAAGCACGTTCTCGCTTAAACGCGCGTTTCCCATGTTTGTGCTGTTCTTTGTGCTGGCGAGCGTAATCACCACGGTGCTTCAGCTTCCCGCGTCCTTTATGGCGCCCATCAAGGAGCTGTCGAAGTTCTTTATCGTGATGGCCATGGCGGCTATTGGCTTTAATACCGATATCGTCGAGCTGGTCAAAAAGGGCGGCAAGCCCATCGCGCTGGGCTTTTGCTGCTGGATTGGCATTGCGTGCATGAGTTTGGGAATGCAGCACGTGCTGGGAATCTGGTAGAGGAGTAGCTTATCTGCGTGCTGGTTGCTGGTGAGCGCATGCCTGCGGTGGAGCGATAGGAGCTCTTGCGGGTATGGCTTGTCCGCAGGTTTATAAGTCCCGAAGAGCTCTTATCGCCCCGCCAGGATGGCGATGCGGGGCAACACCTATACTCGCAGGACGGCGCTTTCTGCCCTATAGTGTTTGGTAAGCAATATTGTTCAATTTTGAAACACTCGGTCGTGCGACCGTCGGCGGTTGCACGTCGCCGCGGACAGGGGCAAATCATGGATAGCGATGCCAAGCTGAACATCTTGACCGAGGCCCTGGCTGCTGCCGGGGCCTCGGCATTGGCAATCGATGCGCGTGGGGACGTCGCGATTTCGACCATGAATGACGCGGCGCTTGAGCGGGATGTGGCAGCTTTTGTTGCCGAACGCCTCGACCGTATAGGAGACGGCGCGCGTCTGGTTATGGGGCGTGCGGGTACGCGCCTGAGCCTGACCGTTCGCCCCACCGACAAAGAGGGCGGGGGCCTTTGGGTCGTCGTGGTCCGCGAGGTGCGCGGCGCCGCGGCGCACGCGGGCATCGAGTGGCTCAACGCCGACGAAGTTGAGGCCCGCTACGAATCGAGCGCGTACGGCATCGTTGAGGGGGCTGCCTCGGTGGCTGCGCCGGTCGCCGAGAGCTACGCGCGCGGTGTGCCCCTTATGCTCGAGGGCGAGCTGGGAACGGGTCAGGTCGAGATTGCCATGCGCCTCTATCTGGACGGTCCTTTTGTCGATCAGCCCTTTGTTGCCGTTGCGCTCGATGAGCTAACGGATCGCGGCTGGCGCCATCTGCTCAAAAGCGCCGAATCGCCGTTGTTCCAAACGGGGCTGACACTTTGCATTGAGGGCTGGAACACGGTTGGCCCCCAGCGTCTCCGCGAGCTCGTTTCCACGATGGCCGACACCGCGTTGGCGACGCGCTGCCATGTGGTGCTGACGGCGAATGACATGCCGGGCGGCAGCGAAAGTGATCAAGCCGCCTTTGTGACCGAGCGCTTCGCCTGTGCGGTGAGCGTGGCGCCGGCAATCGCCGAGCAGGGAGCCACGTCGCAAAAGATTGCGCGCTATTTGGAATATCTCGCTGGTGCATTTGGGACGGCAGCGCCCACGCTGTCTGCCGCGGCGACGAAGGCGCTCGATGCTTACCGCTGGCCGCGCAACTATCTGCAGCTCCGCGAGGTCTCGGAACGACTGTATATATTGGTGGGGGCGGGCACGGTGGATCGCGCTGTGGCGGAGGAAGTGCTAGCCCAAGAGGACGTGATTAAGACCGCAACCTTTGGCGCCCCGACACTCGAAAGCGACCTGTATATCCTGCGACCGCTGGCCGATACCGAGCGAGATATCGCGCATCTGGTTGTAGATCATCTCCACGGCAACCGAACCCGTGCGGCGGAGGTGCTGGGCATAAGCCGAACAACGCTGTGGCGCTTACTGAAGGACGATGACCGTTGAGCGAGGCGCCCGTGACCGCGCGCGACGCGTGTGCTACAGTCCAAAGCGTTATTGTTTCGATTTGGTTACGGCGTGCGGGGGCGTATGGCTGAGACTACAAAACCGAGCCGCAGAAGGCGGAGCGCCGCGCCGGTCAACCGACGCACGACATCGGTGACGTGGGGCAAACACGCCTCGGGGTTTGATGGTTCGTTCAAGCGCACTAAATATGGCTATCCTTCGGCAAGCGCTCGCTTGGCCATGCAGGCCGAGTCGTCGCTGTGGGGCCGCAAGTGCGTGGTGGGCTCAAAGCTCAAGCACGACGGCACGCTCGGTTACATCAGCCGCGGGGCGGCTCGTCGCAGCGGACTCAATCCGGCTGGTTGGCATCGTTATGTTCCGATCGCGGTCGTCGTTGCAGTGATCGTCATCGCACTCGCTGCGCTTGGCTACGCCGGCGACGGTGCCAACTTGGACGCGATGTTTAAATCGCCCGAGCTCGCGCATGCAGGCACAGAAATTGTCGAGGGCGCTCAGACCCAGACGGGCGTCGCGCCCCAGCGCGGTATCGTTGCGGCGGCCTCCACCATCGCCGACGCTCAAAAGGACGAGGGCGAACAGGGCGACGGCGCCGAAACGACCCACACGAACGAAACGACGACAACTCCATCGGCAAGATAAGTTGCGAGTGGGGTGGCTAAAATAGCCCCGTCCCAAATTAGCTACCCCTATGACGCTCCTGGGTTACCTTACGTAGACGACGTTGTCGCGGCGGGGTTTGGGCTCGGGTAGCGTGTCCTCGGCATAGCCCAGAATGCAGTGACCGACACCGCGCAGGCTTCCGTCGGCGGGCAGACCCCACTTGGCCAGCAGTTCCAGTCCCTCGGGTGAGTCAAAGACCTCGTGCGCGCGGTGGATCCAACACGAATCGACGCCCAGCGCATAGGCTGCGTTGAGCAGGTTGCCCATGGCGAGCGAGCCGTCTTCCAGGTGCGTGGGCACACTGCGGTCGACGAGCACCACCACAACGGTTTTGGCGCCGTAGAAGGGATCTCCCTCGCTGCCCATAACTTGGGCGTTGAGCTGCGAGAGGCGCTCGACGGTTGCGGGGTCGGTAACGGCGACGAACGTGACCGGCTGACGTCCCATGCCGCTGGGCGCGTACTGGCCTGCCTCGATAATGCGTGCGAGCTTTTCTGTCTCGACGGGGCGATCGCTGTAGTTACGGCAGCTGCGGCGATGGATGAGCGCTTCGATGGTCTCCATGTGTCCTCCTGACGTTGGTTTCGATGCCTCGTTCTTACCCGCCGAACCAAAACCGTAATCGCGCCGTCGGCCTCAAACAATGCAAGCTACCAAGTGGAAAAGTTGGTTTGCATAAAACTTCAGCCAGAATGTGACAAACCGGTGGGATGATTAAACGTTTTATCCCGTCTACCCTGCGGTTTTTTACCACTTGCCTAAATGATGCGCGCATAAGCTCTGATAAAGGTTTTACTAAAGGAGTACCAACGTTTATCAGCGTGCCATGGTGGCGCCGGGCCAGGAGGTAACATCATGTTCCAGGCTGGAGATGTCGTCGAGACTGACTTCGAAGGATTTCTGAAGCTGCTGCGTTCCAAGACGCGCGCTTTCGTGTCGATCAACGATCACGAGTACTACATCACGCACACCGATGGCTATTGGCGTGTTCAGGATTGCGAGGCCCTCAACGATAAGGGCCACTTTACTGACTGCTCCGAGCTGGTCAACACGGTCTGCGAGGTCGTCGAACTGCCGTGGATCTGTGGCAAGAGCCTGCACGACAGCTTCTCGGGCGCCACGGTCTACGAGGCCGTCGCTGCGTAACGGCCAACAATCGATATTCTCTCGCAACCGCCGGCGCCGCCCCCGCGCCGGCGGTCTTTTTTGTCGACATGCCTATGTAGAGCTGACCATATATAACGAGCTTATTGACGATAGTCAAAACTCGGACTAATGTAGAGATGTAAATTGGTCAAAACTCGGACAATCGAATGGTGGGATAGATGAATAGTGCGGTTACGCTGGTCGATTTCGACCGGATGCTCAATGGACTCGACCATATCTATTCGGAGTTCTCGCGCGCCTGCGGTCTTTCGGATTGCGCCTATTGGATGCTCGTCGACACGAGTGCAGCGGGTGGAAGCGTTGCCGTGAGTCGGCTGACGAGTGAATGGTTCTACAGCAAACAGACCATCAATTCGGCAATCAAGACGCTTAGGGCGCGAGGGCTTGCGACGTTGGAGTTTGCCGAGGGCAGTCGTAAGAACAAGGTTGTGCGACTGACCGCAGAAGGTATGCAGTTTGCCAAGCGCTACGCGTTGCCGGCGCAAAAAGCCGAGCAACAGGCATTCGAGGCGCTCGAGCCGTGGGAACAGCGCGAGATCATGCGCTTGGTCGGTAAGTTCTCCCATGTTCTTAACGAAGAGTGCGAGGCATTTAAACGGCAAGTTGCCGCCGAGAACGAGGCTGACGATAAGGGCGAGGGGGAGACATGCGACTCTTAATGAGGTTTATGAGGCCGTACCGCGGTCTGATCGCGGTGACGCTGCTGGTGCTGCTAATCGACAACGTCGGTACGCTGTTGGTTCCCACGATGCTGGCGAACATGGTCAACACCGGCATCACCACGGGCGATGTCGACTACATTTTGCGCAACGGTCTGTACATGCTCATCGCGACTGGCATGGCCAGCGGCGGCGCGGTGCTGGGCTGCTACCTTTCGGCCCGTCTGGCGGCCAATGTGGCCTGCGACATCCGCAACGCCGTCTACGATAAGTCGCTCGAGCTGTCCGCCAGCGACTTTGAGCGCTTTGGCACGGGCTCGATGATCACGCGCTCGCTCAACGACATCAACGTGATCCAGCAAGCGATCCTGCAGACGATTCAGCTGGTGCTGCCGGTACCGTTCTTGGCCGTGGCGGGCATCATCTTTGCCTGGCTCATCGATCCGGCCATGGGCATGCTTCTGGGCGTCGTGGTTGCGATCGTGCTGGTTGCGGCGGTCTTTACGGTTGCCAACGCGGCTCCGATCTTTATGCGCCTGCAGAGCTTTATCGACCGCATGAACGTGGTGCTGCGCGAAAACATCGTGGGCGTGCGCGTCATCCGTGCGTTTAACAAGGAGCGTCACGAGGAGCGGCGCCTGGACGAGGTGTTCAGCGACTACGCCGCCAACGCCATCAAAGTCAACCACCTGTTTGTGGGCCTCGACAGCTCAAGCTTCTTTTTGATGAACATCGCCGAGGTAGCGGTGCTGTGGGTTGGCGGCAACCGCGTGGGCGCCCACGCCATGCAGATCGCGAGCATCTCGGCGGTGCTGGAGTACGCGCTTCTGATCCTGTTCTTTGTGATGATGGCGCAGATGGTGGTGCTAACGCTGCCACGCGCCGCGGCATGTCTAAGCCGTGCACAGCAAGTGCTGGAGATTGAGCCGAGCATCGTCGATGGCCAGCGTACGCTTGATGCGGCCGCGTCCGACTCAAAGGACGGGGCTGATGCGGTTGCCGTGTTCGATCATATGTCGTTTCGCTTTGACGACGCCGACGAGGACACGCTGTGCGACCTGAGTTTTGCCTGTCGTCGCGGGCAGACCACCGCGATCGTGGGCTCGACCGGTTCGGGTAAGTCGACGGTGGCAAAGCTCTTGCTGCGTTTTCACGATGCCACGAAGGGCGCCATTCGCCTGGACGGTGTTGACCTGCGCGACCTTTCGCAAGACGAGATTCGCGGGCGCATTGCCTATGTGCCGCAGAAGGCGTGGCTGTTCTCGGGCACCGTGGCAAGCAATCTGCGCTTTGGCAACGAGGACGCGACCGAGGCGGACATGATTCATGCGCTGCAGGTTGCCCAGAGCACCTTTGTGCTCGATCAACCGCAGGGGCTCGATACCCCGGTTGCCCAGGGCGGTACGAACTTCTCGGGTGGTCAGCGCCAGCGCCTGGCCATTGCTCGCGCGCTCATGAAGCATGCCGATCTGTATATCTTCGATGACAGTTTTTCGGCCTTGGACTTTAAGACCGATGCAGCGCTGCGCCATGCGCTGCAGGAGGAGACGCGCGACGCTGCGGTGCTCATCATCGCGCAGCGCATCTCGACGATCTTGCATGCCGACCAGATCGTGGTGCTCAAGGACGGCGAGGTCGTGGGCCTGGGCACGCACGACGAGCTCATGGAAACCTGCGAGGTGTACCGCGCTATCGCGGAATCGCAGATGAAGGGAGGTGAGTAGCATGACTGAGGAGCTCAAGAAGTGCGGTGACGCAATCGATTCGAACGCTGTGGACGCTGGCGAGAAAACGGTCGAGCAGGCTGCCGCGTCGACCGAGCTGGATGACGCCGCCAGGGCTGCGGCCGAGCGCGAGGCTCGCCGCCAGGCACTCTACGAGGAAAACGAGCGCGCCGAGGACGAGCGCGCCCGCGCTGAGGCAGAGCGCATGCGCGACGTTGACGACGGAGCCGACGACGAGACGCCCCGCGACACCTGGGCGACGGTGCGCCGCCTGTGGAGCGAGGCCGCCGGCGACCATTGGCGCTTTTACATCGTGTTTGCGAGCATCGTGTTCTACGTCATCTTTAACACCGCCGCGCCGGCGTACAGCGCTCACGTCATCGACGAGCTGTGGGGGCATATGCAGGTGGCGTTTGCCAACGGAACCACCTTCAACATCACCTGGGAGAACTGCGGCAAGACCATCTTCGTCTACTTTATGATCTGGACTGCCGCTGCCTCGTTCTATGCGCTCCAGAGCTTTTTGATGTCGAGCGTGGCCGAACGCCTCAACCTGCGTCTGCGCAACCGCATCGCGCAAAAGCTCAGCCGCCTGCCGCTCGCCTACTTTGACGCACATCGCCCCGGTGAGGTGGTCAGCCGCGCGACCAACGACTTGGACAAGATGTCCGAGAGTATGCAGCGCGGATTGCTGCAGCTGCTGGTATCGATCGGTACCGTGACGGGCGCCATCATCATGATGTTCGTCTATAGCGTTAGGCTCACGTTGATCTTTTTGGGTTTTACGGCGGTATCGCTGCTGGTGACCAAGGTGGTTTCGCGCCGTACGCATGATGTGACGGGCGAGCGTCAGGAGTGGGTGTCCAAAATCACGAGCGCGGTCGAGGAAGGCTATTCGGGCCGTTTGGTGATTCGCGCATTCAACCGCGAGCACCAGAGCTCTGCCGAGGTGCACGAGGCCTCGGGCGAGCTGGCGCGCGTGAGCACCAAGGCCGACTTTATGATCAACGCCGTCGGACCCGCGGTTCGCTTTATCGGTCGCCTGGCGCAGATTGTGATTGCGCTCGTGGGCTGCAGCATGCTGGTCGCCGGTCACATGACCGTCGGCGTGTTCCAGGCGTTCTTCCAGTTTATCTACGAGGCGTCCGAACCCATGACGCAGCTGTCGTTCACTTTTAACTCGCTGCAGAGCGCGCTGGCGAGTGCGGAGCGCGTGTTCGACCTGCTTGATGAGCCCGAGATGGAGGCCGATCCGCTGCCGGACGAGGCCGCCAAGCTGCCGGGTCGCATTGAGGGCCGCGTCGCTTTTGAGCACGTGCGCTTTGGCTATGCGCCCGACAAGCCGCTCATGCGCGACGTGTCGTTTACCGCCGAGCCGGGCCAGAAGATTGCCGTGGTGGGAACCACGGGCGCAGGCAAGACGACGCTCATCAACCTGCTCATGCGCTTTTACGAGATCGACGGCGGCCGTATTACGCTTGACGGCGTGGATACGCGCCTCATGGACCGCGGCGAGCTACGGCAGCAGTTTGGCATGGTGCTACAGGACGCCTGGCTGTTCGACGGCACGATTTCCGAAAACATCGCCTACGGCTGCCCCGAGGCAACGCGCGACGAGATCGTGGCTGCCGCCCGCGCCGCGCAGGTCGACTTCTTTGTGCGCACCATGCCGCAGGGCTACGACACGCGCGTGGCCAATGATGCCGAAAGCATCAGCCAGGGCCAGCGTCAGCTGCTGACCATTGCGCGCGTGCTGCTCAACAACCCGGCGATTCTCATCTTGGACGAGGCGACGTCGAGCGTGGACACGCGTACCGAGCTTGCCATCGGCCGTGCCATGGACGCGCTCATGCATGGGCGCACGAGCTTTGTGATCGCGCATCGCCTGTCGACGATCGTGGACGCCGACCTGATCTTGGTCATGGATCACGGCAACATTATCGAGCAAGGCACGCATAAGGAACTGCTGGCTGCCGAGGGTGCTTACGCCGACCTCTACCTAAGCCAGTTCGCATAATGTGACAAAGGGACAGTCCCGCATGTCACATCAAAAAGAAAGGCGCGCCGGGGATGGATTCCCTGGCGCGCCTTTTGCGTCGGCGCCGATGTTGTTTTGTGCCGCTCGCGTTCCTAGTGCTCGTCCACGAGCTTGGCGACGAGGGCCTTGAGCTCGGCCACCTCTCGCTCGAGTTCCTTGACGCGGCGGGCATTCTCGGTGATGCCCTGGCGGTTGAGGGCGCTCTGCTCGGCGGCGTCATCGGGCATGTACTCGCGATGCTGCTTGGCATCGAAGCTTTCCTCGAATACGCGGCAGCCGTTGCGCTTGATGACGCGGCCCGGCACGCCCACGACGGTGCAGTTGTCGGGTACGTCCTTGACGACGACCGAGTTGCCGCCGATTTTGACGTTGTTGCCAATGCGAATGTTGCCGAGCACCTTGGCGCCTGTGCCCACGGTGACGTTGTTGCCCAGGGTGGGGTGGCGCTTGCCGGTCTCGTTGCCGGTGCCGCCAAGTGTGACGCCCTGATAGAGCACGCAGTTGTCGCCCACAATGGCGGTTTCGCCGATGACAACGCCCATGGCGTGGTCGATAAAGAAATGCTTGCCGATCTGTGCGGCAGGATGAATCTCGACGCCAGTGATATGGCGGGTGATTTGCGAGAGCACGCGGGCGAGCGAGCGATGTCCATGTTCCCACAGCCAGTGCTCGGGCACGTGGTTCCACTTGGCATGCAGGCCGGGGTAAGAAAGGAAGATGACTAGGCCGTTTTGCGCGGCGGGGTCCTGTGCCTGGACGGTCTTGATGTCCTCGCGAATGGTATTGATAAAGCTCACCGGCCGCCCTCCCTTAGCGCCGCGACAATGCAATGCAATAAAGTATAGCGATTCGCTAGGGATTAGGAAGAGCGATCTTGCTCGGCTTTGCGCGACAGGTGTCAATTATGCAAACTTGCTGGTAATGAAGTCACGCTTTTGTAAGGTCGTGTGCGTTGCCGCGTCACAACCGTATACTGGTCAACTTGGACGTGTCCGCGCCCACAACTGAGAGGTTTTACTTCATGGGTTTCATCAATTTTATCGCCGAGCTGCTTAAGGATCCGCGCACCGCGATCGCCAGCTGGATCGCTGCCGGCCCGCTTATGGCCTATGGCTGCGTGTTCCTGATCATCTTTATCGAGACGGGCGTGGTGTTCTTCCCGTTCCTTCCCGGCGATTCGCTGCTGTTTGCCTCGGGTTTCTTTGCCCACAACGGCGGCTTTAACATCGTGGCTCTGCTGGCCACCGCATGGGCCGCAGCCATCCTGGGCGATCAGTGCAACTTTATGATCGGTCATTTCTTTGGCCAAAAGATCATCGCCTCGGGCAAGGTGAAGGCCATGACGCCCGAGCGCATCAAAAAGTCCGAGGACTTCCTGGACAAATGGGGCCACCTGGCCATCTTCCTGGGTCGCTTCTTCCCGTTTATCCGCACCTTTGTGCCCTTCATCGCCGGCATGGGCGGCATGCATTGGCGCAACTTTGTCATCTTTAACGTGTTGGGCGGCATTACCTGGTCGACGGTCTTCACTCTGCTGGGCTACTTCTTTGGCGGCATCCCCTTTGTGCAGGAGCACTTTGAGCTGCTGATTATCGGCATCGTCGCCGTGTCGATCATCCCGACCGTGGTCGGTCTGGTTAAGGCTAAGCTGGGCAAAAAGAACGCGTAGCTCGAGCCAGCGCGCAAACCGTGCCGTTGAGGCCCGTCACCCTTTACGGTGGCGGGCCTTTCTGCTTCGGTCAAATGAAAATACTTTACTTAGTTAAAGAAAAGCGTTTTATCAGACGCGTACGGGGAGTACAATCTCGTGCATGCGAATCGACGTGCCATCGGCTTTGATGCCGTTCGCGTGTCCCGTCCGGCTCTACGCTCCGGGCGTGCGACGTTGCGACGCGGTCGGCTTCGGTCTTTGCGTGCGGGTTCGCGAGTATGCAACTGTGTATGTAAGGAGCGACATATGACTGTCGAGAAGAAGGATATCGATTGGGGTAGCCTCGGCTTTGGCTACATGAAAACTGATTACAGCTACGAGGCTCATTGGAAGGATGGCGAGTGGGACGAGGGCGGCCTGACCACCGACCACACCCTGCATGTCTCCGAGTGCGGTGGCATCTTCCATTACTGCCAGGAGGTCTTTGAGGGCCTGAAGGCCTACACCGCCGAGGACGGCAGCATCGTCTGCTTCCGTCCCGACATGAACGCCGAGCGTATGTACAACTCTGCGCAGCGCCTCGAGATGCCCCCGTTCCCCAAGGACAAGTTCGTTGAGGCCGTCAAGCAGGTCGTTTCTGCCAACGCCGCCTGGGTTCCGCCCTTCGGTTCCGGCGCGACCCTGTACGTGCGTCCGTTTATGATCGGCTCCGGTGACGTGATCGGCGTGGCTCCCGCTCCTGAGTACACGTTCCGCATTCTCGTGACCCCGGTCGGTCCGTACTTTAAGGGTGGCCTCAATCCCGTCAAGCTGCGCGTTTCCGAGTACGACCGCGCCGCACCGCACGGCACCGGCAACATCAAGGCCGGCCTGAACTACGCCATGTCCCTCAAGCCCACGATGGAGGCCCATCGCGAGGGCTATGCCGAGAACCTGTATCTCGACTCCGAGTCCCGCACCTATGTCGAGGAGACCGGCGGCGCCAACGTGCTGTTCGTGAAGGAGGACGGCACCCTCGTCGTTCCGCAGTCGCACACCGACTCCATCTTGCCCTCTATCACCCGTCGTTCGCTCGTTCAGGTTGCTCAGGACCTGGGCATGGCCGTTGACCAGCGTCCCGTCGAGTGGGCCGAGGTCAAGGCCGGTACCTTTGTCGAGTGCGGCCTGTGCGGCACCGCTGCCGTCATCTCCCCGGTCGGCGAGATCGACAACAAGGTTTACGGTGCCGACGAGACCGTGACCTTCCCGGCTGGCTACACCGAGATCGGCCCCGTGATGAAGAAGCTCCGCGAGACCCTGACTGGTATCCAGTCCGGTGCTGTCGAGGATAAGCACGACTGGGTTTACACCGTCGCGTAAGCTGCCATAGCTGTTCGGCCCGAGGGCAACCTTCCTTTCCGGCGCGTCCTCGGACATGAAAGAACCCCCGCTGCGCACTTCGTGCGG
>UQZI01000060.1 GCA_900545555.1 uncultured Collinsella sp. | reverse complement strand
TGACGACGTCGTTGAAGCTGTCGGGATCGGTGGTGACCTCAAAGACGGGGCCGTCGGCCTCGATGTCCTCGGCGCCGGCGCGCACGACCACGTCGAGCTCGGCCTTGGGGCTCAAGCGATAGCGCGAACGCGTGGCGCGGGCGGCAGACACGACGGTGCGGCACAGCTCAAACGCGCGCTCGGCGTCCTCGTCAACATACTTAGCGTAGTCGGCGGGCTCGGGCCACTTGGCGATCATGAGCGCCTCGGCGCGGTCCACGTTGCCCTCGGCATCCAGGTCGAGAACGCTTGCCGGCATGTTGTCCCAGATCTCCTCGGTGACAAACGGCATGAGCGGGTGCATCAGGCGAATGGAGGTGTCAAGCACAAAGATCAGGTTGCGCTGCGCCTGCAGACGGCCCTCGCCCTTCAGGCGAGCCTTGGTGACCTCGACGTACCAGTCACAGACCTCGTTCCAGAAGAACTGCTGCACGCCGCGCGCCATGTCGCCAAAGGTGTACTTCTCAATACCCTCGGTGACCATCTTCACGGCCTTGGCCAGGCGGCTGAACATCCAGGCGTCGGCCGGCGTCTCAACGACGGGCTCGCCGGGCGTGTAGCCCTCCATGTTCATGAGCAGGAAGCGGCTGGCGTTCCAGATCTTGGTCACAAAGCTCTTGGCCTGCTCGGTGCGCGGGCTGTCGATGAGCTTCTTGGTCTTCTTATCGATGTTCGCGTCGAACTTGACGTCCTGGTTGTTAGTGCACAGCGTGAGCAGGTTGTAACGCATGGCGTCAGCACCGTACATACCGATGAGGTCCATGGGGTCAACGCCGTTGCCCTTGGACTTGGACATGCGGCTGCCGTCCTTGGCAAGGATCGTCGGGTAGATGACGACGTCCTTAAACGGCACCTCGTCCAGGAAGTACAGCGAGCTCATGACCATGCGGGCGACCCACAGCGCGATGATGTCGCGCGCGGTGACCAGCGCCGTCGTGGGGTGATGCCCCTCGAGCAGCTCCGGCTTTTGCGGCCAGCCCTGCGTGGCGAAGGTCCACAGCTGCGAGCTGAACCAGGTGTCCAGCACGTTCTCGTCCTGATGCACGTGATGACCGCCGCACTTGGGGCACACGTCGGTATCCTCGGTGAGGGCGTCCTCCCAGCCGCAGTCCTCGCAGTAGAACACGGGGATGCGGTGGCCCCACCACAGCTGGCGGCTGATGCACCAGTCCTTGAGGTTCTCCATCCAGGTGGTGTAGGTCTGCGTCCAGCGCGCGGGGTGGAAGGTGACCTTGCCGGAGTTGACGGCGTCGAGCGCCGGCCCCTTGAGCTTATCGACGGCCACGAACCACTGCTCGGACAGCCACGGCTCCAGTGCGGAGTCGCAACGGTAGCAGTGCATGACGGAGTGGTCGAGCTCTTCGACGTGGTCGAGCAGGCCGTGCTCGTCGAACCACTTGATGACGGCCTCGCGGCACTCGTCGCGGTTCATGCCAGTGAACTCGCCGTAGCCCTCGACGACCACCGCGTGCTCGTCGAAGATGTTGATCTGCGGCAGGTCGTGGGCCTGACCCATGGCGTAGTCGTTGGGGTCGTGGGCCGGGGTGACCTTGACGAAGCCGGAGCCAAAGTTGGCGTCGACATGCCAATCCTCAAAGATGGGGATCTCGCGGTCGACGATGGGGAGCTTGACGGTCTTACCCACAAAGGCGGCCTTCTCGGGGTCCTTCGGGGAGACGGCAACGCCCGTATCGCCGAGCATGGTCTCGGGGCGCGTGGTGGCGACGACGATGTAGTCCTGGCCGTTAACCGGCTCGGTCAGCGGGTAGCGCAGGTGCCACAGGTGGCCCTTCTCGTCCTTATACTCGGCCTCGTCGTCCGAGATGGCGGTGGTGCAGTTGGGGCACCAGTTGACGATGCGCTTGCCGCGATAGATCAGGCCGTCGTGGTACCAGTCGCAGAAGACCTTACGCACGGCCTGGGCGTAATCCTCGTCCATGGTGAAGCGCTCGTTGTCGAAGTCGACGGAGCAGCCCATGCGCTTGATCTGCTCGACGATGATGCCGCCGTACTCGTGGGTCCAGTCCCAGCAGGCGTCGACAAACTTGTCGCGACCGATCTCCAGGCGGCTGATGCCCTCGCTCTTGAGCTTCTTGTCGACCTTGGTCTGCGTAGCGATACCGGCGTGGTCGGTGCCGAGCACCCAGCGCGTGGACTTGCCGCGCATGCGGGCCATACGGATGATGGCGTCCTGGATGGAGTCGTCGGTGGCGTGGCCCATGTGGAGCTTGCCGGTCACGTTGGGAGGCGGAATGGTGACGGTGCAATCGCCCACGCCCTCGCGGCGCTTGTAGTAGCCGTCGTCGAGCCACTTCTGCAAGATCGCCGGCTCGTTGGTCGATGGATCGTAGTTCTTGGGCATTTCTTCCATATATCTCTCCCTTGCCCGTCGGGGAGGAATGTAGGCCCGCTAGGGTCTGCATTCCTCCCCTTAGGTATCGATTACTTCAGTCTGAATGAATTCGCTGAGGCTTAAACAAACACACAGAATAACACAGGTAGTTGGGGTTATTGCGTATATATAAAATAGCCTCCGGCCGCAGGTGGTCGGAGGCTATCGACAAAAACGTTTTGACAGGTTTTAGCCGTAGATGCGTTGGGGCTGTTCTTCGCCCTTAACCGCCGCTTCGGTTACGACGACCTTGGCAACGCCTTCCTCGCTGGGGAGGTCGAACATCGTCTGTTGCAGCACGTCCTCGCAGATGGCGCGCAGGCCGCGGGCGCCGGTCTTGCGGGCAAGCGCCATGCGGGCGATCTCGTGCAGGGCCGCGTCCTCAAACTCAAGATCGACATCCTCGAGCTGGAACATCTTGCGGTACTGTCGCACCACAGCGTTCTTGGGCTCGATCAGGATCGACACCAGGTCGTCCTCGTCAAGCGCCTGCGTCTGGGTGACGACGGGCGTACGGCCCACAAACTCGGGGATCATGCCAAAGGCGTTGAGGTCCTGCGGGAGCACCTGGCGCAGCAGGTCGTTCTCGTCGACCGAGGTGGGGCCGGCGATCTCGGAGTTAAAGCCCACGCCCTTGTTGCCCACGCGATCGGCAATGATCTTATCCAGACCCACAAAAGCACCGCCGCAGATGAACAGGATGTTCGTCGTGTCGATCTGCAGCAGCTCCTGTTGGGGATGCTTGCGGCCGCCGGTGGGCGGAACGCTGGCCACCGTGCCCTCAAGAATCTTAAGCAGTGCCTGCTGAACGCCCTCGCCCGAGACATCGCGGGTGATGGAGAGATTCTCGGCCTTGCGGGCGATCTTATCAATCTCGTCCACGTAGATAATGCCCACCTGAGCGCGCTCAATGTCGCCATCGGCAGCATTGATGAGCTTGAGTAGGATGTTCTCCACGTCCTCGCCCACATAGCCGGCCTCGGTGAGCGCGGTGGCATCGGCGATAGCAAACGGCACCTCAAGAATGCGCGCGAGCGTCTGGGCCAGCAGGGTCTTACCGGTACCGGTGGGACCGAGCAGCAGGATGTTGGACTTGGCGAGCTCTACCTCGTCCATATCGTCATCGAACTGCGAGCCCATGTCGTCATCAAAGGCAGACACCGCAGCGCCGCCCTCAATCACGCGGCGATAGTGGTTGTACACGGCCACCGACATGGCGCGCTTGGCGTCCTCCTGACCCATAACATAGGCCGAAAGCTCGTCATAGATCTCGTGCGGCGTCGGCACGTGCGTGATGACCTGGCGATCGTCCTCGAGCTCAAAACCCTCGGTCTCGGGGTCCGCGGCGGGCTGGGATGCAGCCTGGCCGTGGTCGTTGAGGAAGCCCGGCAGCTTGCCGTTGCGGGCAGCGTCCATAAAGTCCGAAGCCAGCGACTCCTCCAGAATCTCGGAACAGGCGGCGACGCACTCGTCACAGATAAAGATGTTGGTCGGACCCTTTACGAGGCGACGGACCTGCCCCTGCTCTTTTCCGCAGAAGGAGCAGCGGATGGGGTTGCCATTCTCGTCAAAGTTGTCCTGCATGTTTCCTGCCATCCTAGGCGTCCTTCGCGGCGAGATCGCGCGAGGTGACGATACGGTCGATCAGGCCGTAGTCGAGGGCCTCGGCAGCGGTCAGGTAGTTGTCGCGCTCGGTGTCGGCCTGGACCTTCTCGATCGGCTGGCCCGAGGCATCGGACAGGATCTGGTTGAGCTCGCGGCGGGTCTTCTTGATCTCCTCGGCAACGATCTCGATCTCGGTCTGCTGGCCCTGGGCACCGCCGCTGGGCTGGTGAATCATGACCTTGGAGTGCGGCAGGCAGAAGCGCTTGCCCTTGGCGCCGGCCGAAAGCAGCACGGCAGCCATAGACGCGGCCATACCGACGCAGATGGTGGAGACCTGCGGCTTGATGAAGTTCATGGTGTCAAGAATCGCCAGGCCAGAGTAAACCTCGCCACCGGGCGAATTGATGTAGAGCGAGATATCCTTCTCGGCATCCTGGCTCTCAAGATGCAGCAGCTGGGCAACGACCAGGTTGGCGCTGACGGAGTTGATCTCCTCGCCCAAGAAGATGATGCGGTCGTTGAGCAGGCGCGAATAGATATCGTAGCTGCGCTCGCCGCGCGGCGTCTGCTCGATAACGTATGGCACGAGGGCGGAATCGAACTTAGCGATCATACGCATCTCCATTTCTCTTACGGACCAATAGTGGTTCTAGATAAACGTACGGTGCCCGCATGCTATGCATTGGCTGGCACCGTACGAAGCAACCGGATAACCGGTGTATAACTTTACCCCATCACGGGCACATGCATGCGCTCGCGAGCAAGGTGGCGAGAATTACTCGGCGTCCTTGGCGGTCTCGTCGACCTCGGTCACCTTGGCGTTCTCGACCAGGTGATCGACGGCCTTGGAGCGACGGATGGACTCGCGGACGGCAGGCATGCGGCCATCGGCGATGAACTCAGCCTTGGAAGCCTCGACGTCCTTGACGCCGGCCTTCTCGAACTCGGCGTTGATGTCGTCCTCGGTGACCTCAATCTTGAGCTCACGGGCGAGAGCGTCGAGCGCCAGGGACTCACGGGCAACGTCGTTGGCCTGCTTGTGCAGGTCGCCGATGAACTGCTCCATGGTCAGGCCGGAAGCGGGCAGCCAGGTGTCCAGCGTCATGCCGCGGGCAGCGAGGTTGGACAGGAAGTTCTGGCCAAGCTCCTCAAAGACGGACTGCTCGTAGTCGGCATCCATCTCGTCGAGCTGCAGGCGCTCGGCGAGAGCGGAGACGCAACGGTTCTCCTTCTCGGCCGGGAGGCGGGAAGCCTTGTCCTGCTCGATCTCGATCTTGATGGCGTCGCGCATAGCGTCGATGCTGTCGAAGCCGAAGTCGGACTTGACGAGCTCGTCGGTGAGCTCGGGGGTGTTGCGGACCTTGATGCCCTTGACGGTGACCTCGACGGTGTGGGTCTCGGCCTCCTCGCCCTCCTCGGCCTCGTCGGTCCAGGTGACGGACTTGACGTCGTCAACGTTAGCGCCGATCAGGGCCTCGTTGAACTCCTTGGGGTTGCTGTCGCTACCGGCGATGAGCATGCGGCCCTCGGCAGCGAAGTTGTCGGCGTTCTCGACGGCCTTGAGGTCGACGGTAACGTAGTCCTCGGCCTCGACGGCGCGACCCTCGACGTCCTCGAAGGTGGCACGGTAGTTGAGGAGCATCTCGACCTGGTTGTTGATCTCGGACTCGGTGACCTCCGCAGGGGGCATCTCGATCTCGACGGCGTCGAAGGAAGAGAGCTCGGCAGCAGGACGCAGGGAGAACTCGACGGTGTAGGTGTAGTCCTCGTGATCCTTGGCGAGGTCGAGCTCCTTGTAGTCACCGTTCTTGGTGGGGACGATGTCCAGCTCGTTGAGGACGGAGGGCTCGTTGGCGGCGATCAGGTCGTTGGTGGCCTGAGCGAGGGTTGCCTCGGCGCCAAGAGCGGAGTCGATGACCGGACGGGGAGCCTTGCCGGCGCGGAAGCCCGGGAAGCGGTACTTCTTGGCGGTATCCTTGTAGGCCTTCTTGATCGCGGCGTCGACGTCGGCGGCCGGGATGGTGACCGTAGCGGTGAGCTTGGCGTCCTTGACGTCAGAAGCGGTGATGTTCAACACGTTCCTCCTCATACTGCCCAGCTTATCTGAGGTGCTGGTACCTTTATGCAACAAAGAGTCGCGACGGCCAGGGCCGACGCAGATGCGTTGGTGCGGGCGAAAGGACTCGAACCTTCACGGGAATCCCACCAGAACCTAAATCTGGCGCGTCTACCAATTCCGCCACGCCCGCATGAGCGCACAGACTAGGAATGATAGCAGATACGAACGACAAGCGCACGCACACGTTTTACAGGCTCACGACCTCACCACGAGTGCGAAAGGCGGGGCGAGTTGCCCCGCCCCGCCCATTACGACTTGTTCGCCGACCCGCTACTCCCCCAGCAGGGCCTTCTCGGCCGTGATCGGCAGCGAGCGCACCTGGTGGCCGGTGGCGTGCGCGACGGCCGAGGCCACGGCGGCGAGCGGCGTGTTGATGACGACCTCGCCGATCGACTTGGCGCCAAACGGGCCCGTAGGCTCGTAGCTCGGCTCAAAGGCCACGCGAATGCTGCCGATATCCAGGCGCGTGGGCAGCTTGTAGCTCATAAAGTTGCCGGTGCGCAGGCGGCCGCGGTCGTCGTGCTCCACGATCTCGTAGAGCGCGTGGCCGATGCCCTGGGCAATGCCGCCCTCGGCCTGGACGCGCGCGAGCGCCTCGTTGATCACGGTGCCGCAGTCGACGGCCGCCGCATAGTCCACCACAGTCACCTTGCCGGTGGCCTTGTCGACCTCGACCTCGGCAATGCCGGCCATAAACGGCGGAGGCGAAACGGGCAGGCAGGCAGAGGCATGCGAGGTGAGCGCGTCGCCGCCCGCGATGTTCTTGACGCACAGGTTGGCAAAGTCACGCAGCGTGAGGTAGCGGTTCTGCTCGCGCGCGGCACGCTCGTCGGACAGGCGCACGTACTGGCCATCAAAGACCACGTCGGCGGCGTCCACGTCCCACATCTGGGCGGCCTTGGCGCAGATCTTCTCACGCAGCTCGCTTGCGGCGTTCTTGGCTGCCAGGCCCGTCACGTAGGTACCGGAGCTCGCGTACGAGCCGGCGTCGAACGGCGACACGTCGGTATCCACGCCGCGCACCACGATCAGCGAGCTCTCCACGCCCAGCTCCTCGGCGGCAATCTGCGCCAGGATCGTGTCGACGCCCATGCCGTTATCGGTGGCGCCGGTGCCGATGGAAATGAAGCCGTCCTCTTCCAGGCGCATGTCGATGCCGGCGATATCCACGTTGGAAATGCCCGAGCCCTGCATGGTGAGCGCACAGCCCAGAGCACGCACGCGGTCGCCCAGGTCGACGGCCAGCGGCTTGTCGCGCCAGCCGACCATGTCCATCGCGCGCAGCAGGCAGCGGTCGAGCGCGCAGGCGTTGAGCTTCTCGTTGTAGTACTGCGGCATGATCTCGCCCTCGCGCACGATGTTCTTAAGGCGCAGGTCGGCGGGGTCCATGTGCAGCATGTCAGCGAGCTCGTTGACGGCACTCTCCACGGCAAACTGGCCCTGGGTGGCACCGTAGCCGCGATACGCGCCGCCGCGGTTGGTATTGGTGTAGACAGCGTCCCAGCTAAAGCGGCTCGCCTTCACATGGTTGTAGATGGGCAGGCTCTTGTGGCCCGATAGGCCGATCGTCGTGGTGGCGTGCTCGCCGTACGCGCCCGCGTTGGACAGCGTGTGCAAGTCGATGGCCGTGATGGTGCCGTCGTTCATGGCGCCCAGCTTAACGGTCATCTGCATCTGGTGGCGCGAGTTGCCCGCAGTGATGGTCTCCTCGCGGGTGTAGCAACAATAGCTCGGACGGCCGGTCTGCTGGGTGACGAACGCAACGAAGATCTCGCAGCAGCCCGTCTGCTTGGAGCCAAAGCCGCCGCCGATGCGCGGTTTAATGACCTGCACCTGCGACTGGGGAATGTCGAGCGACTGCGCGACCATGCGGCGCACGTGGAAGGGCACCTGCGTGGAGGTGGTCACCGAGATTCGACCGAACGCGTCGGTCGTCGCGAAGGCACGGAAGGTCTCCATGGGCGCGGTCTGCGTGGCCTGGCTGGTGTAGGTGCGCTCAAAGACGATGTCGCTCTGGGCGAAGGCCTCGTCCAGGTCGCCGTAATCGCTGGTACCGCTGCACACCAGGTTGCGCGGGACATCGCCGCCCTGCGGGAACATAAAGGTCACGTCGCCCTCGGGGTGGACCACGATGTCGTTATCGAGTGCCTGGGTAAAGTCGAGCAGCGGCTCGAGCACCTCATAGTCGACCTTGATGAGCTTGAGCGCCTTGTCGGCGGCCTCCTCGGTCTCGGCGGCGACAATCGCCACCTCCTCGTTTTGATAGCGCACGAGGTTCTCGAGGATCAGGCGGTCGTAGGGACTCGGCTGCGGGTAGCTCTGGCCGGCGATGGTAAAGCGGCGCTGGGGCACGTCCTCGTAGGTGTAGACGCCCACGACGCCGGGTACCTTCAGGGCACGCGACGTATCGATGGAGCGAATCTTGGCACGCGCATACGGGCTGCGCTTGAGCTTAACGATGAGCGCGCCGGCGGGCACCATGTCGCCTGTGTAGACGGGACGACCCTCGAGCAGCGCCTTCGAGTCCTTCTTGGGCTGCTTGTGGGTAATCTGCTTGTAGGTGACGCCGTCAGAGCTGGTGTTATTGACCGGCAGCTCGGGCATCTCGAAGCCCACCTGCACGCCGGACTCGTTAAGGAAGCGGACGATGGCGCGCAGCTGGCTCTCGTAGCCGCTGCAGCGGCAGAGGTTGCCAGCCAGCTGGCGCGAGAGCTCCTCGCGCGTGGCGACGAGGCTCGGGTCCTCCTTGGCGGCGCGGGCAAGCGCCAGCACGTTCATGATGAGGCCGGGGGCGCAAAAACCGCACTGCTCGGCACCTTCGGAAGCCATCGCACGGGCGAGCGCCTCGGACTCGGCCTTGAGGCCCTCAAGCGTGGCGATGGTGTGGCCCTCAACACGGGCGGCGGGAACCGAGCAGCTCAGCACCGGGTCGCCGTCGAGCCACACCGTGCACAGACCGCAGTTGGTGGTCTCGCAGGCACAGCGCACCGACGCGCAACCCTGCTCACGCAAAAGCGAAAAGAGCATGGTGTCGGGGGCAATCTGAACCTTGACCTTGCGGCCGTTGAGCGTAAAGGAAAGATCGATGAGTTTGGCAGCCATTAGCGCACCTCGCTAGAATCGACGCCGGGCACGCGGCGGCAGGAATACTCGTCCGTGGCAAACTTAGGAATCTGCACGCCCTCGAGCTCGTGGGCAAGCGCGGCCGAAAGCTCGATGCCGGCGGCGCGACGCACAGCCTGGACGGCAAGCGGGGCCGAGATGCGGCGGCGGTAGTCGGCCGAACCCCACAGGTTGGTGCCATAGCTCAGCGCGCGTACGGACGCGGCCAGGGCGCGCAGCTCGTCCTCGGAAGGCTGCTCGCTGGTGAGGCCACACGCCTCGCCCTGCAGCAAGGTTGCGCGCAGCGGGCGGGCGCCCACGGTGACGTGCCAGGATCCGTCCCACCAGGCGGCGGTGACGTTCAGCGAGGGGAAGTCGGTCGCAGCCTTGCGCACGGCCTCGTAGCTCGCACGGTACTCGTGCTTGACGACCACGACGTGCTCGATCACGTCGCGCACGTAGCCCATCCGCACGAACTCCGCGAGCGGCACGCGACCGGCGCCCGTCAGCTCAACATAGGAATCGAGCGCGAGAAAGGCGGAGAGAACGTCCGAGAAGCCAAAGCGGCCGTAGATGCTGCCGCCCACCGTGGCGGTGTTGCGCAGCTGCACGCCCACGATGTCGTGGACGGCGAACTCGAAGACATTATTGACAAGCGCGTTGAGCCCGGCATGACGCTCGAGCTGGCGCAGGGTGCACATGGCACCGATGCGAAACTCGGTCTCGGTCTCCTCGATCTGATCGAGTCCGCAGGCCGAAAGGTCAATCGCCGTCGCCACACGACGCGAACCCAGGCGCATCCAGATGCCGCCGCCCACAATCTTGTTGTTGCGGTTCTTCTGCAAGAGCTCATAGGCTTCGACCGCGTTTCCAACACGGACGTAGGTACCGAACTTGAGCACGTTCTCCCCCATCTCTTTACTTGTCCAGTACCTCTAAGTGTACCAAACGAGGGCGCACGACCCTCACCACCATAGAAAAAGGCTCCCGGCCGATATGGTCGGGAGCCTTAGCGCATCAGCGGGTGCTGTACGGAGCTATGTCAAGCTGAATTTAGCAGACGCCCTGAGCGAGCATGGCGTCGGCGACCTTCAGGAAGCCGGCGATGTTGGCGCCCATGACAAAGTTGCCCTCCTGGCCATACTCTTTGGCGGTATCGTCCACGTTGTGGAACATGCCGCGCATGAGCTGCTCGAGCTTGCCATCGACCTCCTCGAAGGTCCAGGACAGGTGCTCGGCGTTCTGGCTCATCTCCAGGCCGGACACGAGCACGCCACCGGCGTTGGCAGCCTTACCAGGCATAAAGGCAACGCCGTTCTCCTGGAAGTAGGTCGTGGCCTCGATGGTCGTGGGCATGTTCGCGCCCTCGCCGACCACCTTGCAGCCGTTGGCGACGAGCGCCTGGGCGTCCTCGAGCAGCAGCGTGTTCTCGCGAGCGCAGGGCAGCGCGATGTCGCAGGGCAGCTGCCAAACGCCGCGGCCGTCGCCCTCGTGCCACACGGCGTTGGGCTTCTCGTCAACGTACATAGCAAGCGTAACGCCCTTGTCGTGGCCGGAACGCTTCTTGTTGTAGACATGCTCGAGCACGGTGTAGTCGATACCGTCGGGATCCTCGACCCAGCCGTGGGTATCGGAGCAGGCGAGCACCTTGCCGCCGAGCTGGGAGACCTTCTGGACGGCGTAGATGGCGACGTTGCCGGAGCCGTGAACGACGACGTTCTTGCCCTCGAAGGAGTCGCCGCGGCTCTTGAGGTACTCGTCCACAAAGTAGACCAGACCGTAGCCGGTGGCCTCGGTACGGGCGAGCGAGCCGCCAAAGGAGAGGCCCTTGCCGGTGAGGACGCCAGTCCACTCGTTGGTCAGGCGCTTATACTGACCGAACAGGTAGGCAACCTCGCGGCCGCCAACGCCCAGGTCGCCGGCGGGAACGTCGGTGTTGGGGCCGATGTGACGATAGAGCTCGGTCATGAAGGACTGGCAGAAGTGCATGATCTCGTTGTTGGACTTGCCCTTGGGGTCAAAGTCGGAGCCGCCCTTGCCGCCGCCCATGGGAAGGGTGGTCAGGCTGTTCTTGAGGATCTGCTCCAGGCCCAGGAACTTGAGCATACCCAGGGTGACCGTCGGGTTAAAGCGCAGGCCGCCCTTGTAGGGTCCAATGGCAGAGTTGAACTCGACACGATAGCCGCGGTTGACCTGGACCTTGCCCTGGTCGTCGACCCAGGGAACACGGAACATGACGATGCGCTCGGGCTCGACGAGGCGCTCCAGCAGGGCGGCCTCCTCGTACTCGGGGTGGGCGTCGAGCGCCGGCTGAATGGTGCCGAGGATCTCGGTCGCGGCCTGGATGAACTCAGGCTGCTCGGGATAGCGGGCCTTGAGCTCTTCGAGAACTTTCTGCGTGTAGCTCATGCTTCCTCCAATGATGGGAAACGAAAAATGTTGGTCGCGGCACCCTATGCGCCGCGAGCTTTATCGAGTATGGATAATATCGCACTGTTGCAGCAAAGTTTCGCATAAACCGACGAGCAGATGTTTCGTTTTGATTACGATGCAGGTAGAAGCGTTTTTGAGCACCCGACGTACAAATCGCGTGTTTCGAAGCTGTTTCGTCCACATGGTCCATACCACCACAAAGAGGACGGGCACCTTTGTGGTGGTTGGCAGGATGCGTTGGCGGGAACGTATGTGAATCGAACACATCCAAGACGTTTTGCACGCCTCACAACGGTTTTGAGGACCGCGGGGCCCACCGGAGCCCATCCGTTCCCAAACGTGGCGGTATTTTACCAAACGCGCAGTGTCGCGCCACGAAAACGGCCCATCTACTACGTTTAACCAGCAAGGGTTAGCCATACCCACTTTTTCGTAACATCGGCAAGTCATCTACCTGCGGTTTTGTTTTTGCGGTTTTTGAAATGGTCGAGGGTAGTCACTTAAACGTAGTAGATAGGCCGGTTTTGTGGCGAGCGGCGATTCGGAGCCCTAGCGCAGGGATCTGAGGCCGCCGGCCTCTTTGTCGAGCGTCGTAAAACGCATCGCATCCAGGTGTTCCAGGATGCTAATGGCGCGCTTGCGTGACACGCCTAGGGCCTCGCGCAGCACGCTCGTCGTGGCAGCGCCGCCGTCGGCCTCGATAGCCGCGGCGACGACCTCACGTGCATGGGCCTCGGCGGCGGCAGACAAGGCAACGTCGCGTTCGATCTTAACGATCGCGCGGTTGAGCGAAAGCTCGCGCAGGGCACGCGTCATGGTGTCGCGATCGAGCTGCAGACGCTCACCCACCTCGGTCAGCGTCGCCGCACCGAGACCCGCCTCGTCGAGGACGGCCACGATGCGCTGGCTCGCCTCGCGCACCACACGTATCGCCGCAGCGGCAGAGTGCGGGTCGAACACCTCGGCACCGTCGACGGTGCACACGCCGCGCGCACAGCCCTCGAGAACGAGCGCGGACGCGATGTCTTCGCCCGCTGTCGGCCAGGCGGCATGCGCGACCTCGCCCGGCGTGAAACCCGTCTGCTTGGGCGCGGCCCCGTGCATGGCGGCCAGCGCGACGGAGAGCGTGGCGAGGGCGGCATCGAGCACAGCGGGGGCGGCATAGAGCTCCTCGGTCGAGCGCTCGGCACGAAGCGCCACGGCGTCACCCGGGTGTCGGTGAACCCCCAGACCATGGAGGACCATGTCCTCCGGGCCATCGGCCGCCGCCACACCGCCCGG
>UQZI01000059.1 GCA_900545555.1 uncultured Collinsella sp. | reverse complement strand
TGTTAACCGCGCTGTTGTAGGTTCGAGTCCTACCCGGGGAGCCAGGTTGTAGAACCCGTCGCTTATGCGGCGGGTTTTTTCATGCCGCGACCACTTGACTCAAACGTTGCCATATCAACATTTCGTGTCGAGGATGTAATCCCGCGACCCATCACCTCAACATGGCGCGGTCGTTGTAGAATATTGCAATGATTGCTCCCACGACATGGTGCCGTGAGCACCAGATAAGGAGATTCTTGTGTCTGAGACCATTAACGGCAGCCTGAGCGTCTCGAACGACGTTATTGCCGATATTGCCGGTTATGCCGCGATGACATGCTATGGCGTCGTCGGTATGGCTGAGCAGCTCCAAGGCGCCGAGAGCGTGCGCCTGCTTGCCGGTCAGCGCCTCCGCAAGGGCGTGCTTGTCTCCGCCGACGAGAACGGCCTTACGGTCGATCTTCACGTCGTGCTCGAGAACGGCGTCAACATGAAGTCCGTCTGCCACAATCTTTCGAGCTCCGTTGCCTTCACCCTGCAGGAGATCGCTCAGATCGACCCCGCCAGCCTTAAGATCGGCATCCATATCGACGCGCTCAAGAGCCGTCTGAACTAGCATCCGAAAACGGAGATTCAAATACCCATGATTGCAAAGACCATTCGCACCTGTTTTCCGATCGCTGCGGCTGCCGTTTCCGACAAGGCCGAGGAGATCAACAAGCTCAACGTCTTCCCCGTACCCGATGGCGATACCGGCACCAACATGTCGCTCACGCTCGCCTCGGTGACCAAGGAGCTCTCCGCCCTTCCTGCCGACGCCGACATGGAGGCCATCGCCGGTGCCATCACCCATGGCTCCCTGATGGGTGCCCGTGGCAACTCCGGCGTCATCACCTCGCAGATCTTGCGCGGCGTGGCCGAGGGCCTTGTCTCCGCCGACGAGCCCATTACGTCCGCCAACATCGCCTATGCGTTCCGCCGAGCCGTCAAGGTTGCCTTCCAGGCAGTGCGTAAGCCCATCGAGGGTACGATCCTCACGGTGCTGCGCGACGTCTCGACCAAGGCAGACGAGTGCGAGAAGAAGAAGTTCTCGGCCGAGGACGCGCTCGACGCCATCGTCGTCGAGGCCTATCAGTCCGTCGCCCGTACGCCCGACCTGCTGCCCGTTCTGAAGGAGAACGGCGTGGTCGACTCCGGCGCCTTTGGATTTGCCATCTTCCTTGAGAACTTTGTTGCCGCCGCGCTTGGTCGCAGCACCGTTGTCGAGGATTTCTCCGCCACGTTTGACTCCGCTGGCTCTGCCCGCGACGCGGCCCTCGACCGCGTTGAGATCGAGGCCAACGACGACTGGGAGGGCTCGGAGTTCCGTTACTGCAATGAGTTCCTGTTTAAGGCAGACGCCCCGTTTGACGAGGACGAGTGCCTTAAGTTCCTGGGCTCCATGGGCGACTGCGAGCTACTCGTGGGCGCTTACCCCGATTACAAGATTCACGTGCACTCCAACACCCCCAACCTGGTGCTCGAGCATATGCTGCAGCTTGGTCAGATTTACGAGGTCTTTATCCACAACATGGAGATGGAGGCCCATGACCGTACCGCCAAGATCCACGAGGACCAGGAGAAGGCCGCCGAGCCCGCCAAGGCGCTGGGCTTTGTCGCCGTTGCCGCCGGTTCCGGCGAGGCAGACATCCTCAAGTCCCTCGGCGTCGACGTGATCGTGTCGGGTGGTCAGACCATGAACCCCTCGACTGCAGACTTGCTGGGCGCCGTTGACCAGGTCAACGCGACCTCGGTCATCATCCTGCCCAACAACGGCAACATCCGCATGGCTGCCGAGGCCGCTGCCTCAGCCTGCACCGACAAGAAGGTAGCCGTCGTTCCCACCAAGACCGTCCCGCAGGCCTTCTCCGCGCTGTTCGCGGTCCTGCCCGATTCCGAGCTCGAGGATGCCGTCGCCGCTATGGTCGACGCCATCAGCGAGGTTCGCGATGGCGAGGTCACCCGTGCCGTGCGCGATTCCAGCGCCTCCGACGGCTCGCCGATTCACTCCGGTGACGTCATGGGTATCATCGCCGGCTCCATCGACGTGGTCGGCTCCGACGTGAAGCAGGTCACGCTCGATTGCATCAACCGTATGCAGGAGGAAGAGGAGGGCGACGCGCTGACGATTCTGGCCGGCGAGGAACTGTCCGATGAGGCCTTCCAGGAGATCGTAGACGCCATTGAGGAGGCTCAGCCCGATTTGGAGATCGACGCCCATCGTGGCGAGCAGCCGCTCTATCCCGTGATCTTCTCGATCGAGTAGGCTCTGCCCATGTCCGAGCTGTGCTCCGTGCCGCGCGTCTCGGAGCGCTTTGCCCAGAGCAATGCGCTCGACGAAGATATCGCGCGACTCAAATATGTTTCAGGTAAACGTGAGGAGGCCCTTCGCCGTCTGGGAATTCGGACGGTGGGGGACCTCCTTCTCCATATCCCTCATCGTTACCTCGACTTTACTCGTTCGTGGTCCATCGAGATGGCGCCCATCGGTACCGTGTGCACTATCATCGCCACGGTCGACCGCATCGTCCAAAAGCAGCCGCGTCCGCGCATGCAGGTGACCGAGGTCTCACTCGTTGACGAGACGGGCGTGCTACAGGTCGCCTTTTTCCGCCAGCCCTGGATTGCCCAGCAGCTTAAGCAGGGCGACCGCCTGGCCGTGATGGGCAAGGTTGAGTTTGCCTACGGTTTTAAGCAGATGGCCTCGCCGCACTTTGAAAAGCTCGAGGAAGGGCGTGCCGCAGGCACTATCCTGCCGGTCCATTACGTCAGTGATGGCGTGAGCCAGGCGTGGATGCGCCGCATCGTAAGCGGCGCGCTCGAGGTCGTCGGCAATCCCTTTGATCCCATTCCGGCACGCTTACGCGTTAAGCGTCGCCTGATGAGCAATGCTCGTGCGCTTCGATCGATCCACTTTCCCTCGAGCATGGCTGAGCGCGACATCGCACGCCGGCGTCTTGCCTACGAGGAGTGTCTCTACCTGCAGCTGGCGCTGCGTCTGCGCAACGACGGCGGCCTGGTCGATGTGGTGCCCTATGCCCACACCGCGGGCGAGCACCTGGTCGCGCTCAAGCAGGCCCTGCCGTTTTCGCTGAGCGACGAGCAGGAGGCCGCGTTCCAGGATATCCTGCGCGATATGTGCGATGGCGGGCGCGTGATGAACCGCCTGCTGCTGGGCGATGTCGGTACCGGTAAGACCGCCGTTGCCGCCTGCGCGCTGGCTGTGGCTGCCGATGGCGGTACGCAGGCCTGCGTTATGGCGCCCACGGGCGTGCTGGCGCGCCAATATGCCGATAAGACCGGCCCTCTGCTCTCGCAGGCCGGCATGTCCTGGGCGCTCCTGACGGGCGCCACGCCGGCGGCCGAGCGCGAGCGGATTCATGCCCATCTGGAATCGGGCGAGCTCGATGTCCTCTTTGGCACCCACGCGGTGCTTTCGGATAACGTGGCGTTTAAGCATCTGTCGCTCGTGGTCATCGATGAGCAGCACCGGTTTGGCGTCGGCCAACGCAACGCCCTACGCGCGAAGGGCCCCGGTGCGGACCTGCTCGTTATGACGGCCACGCCTATCCCGCGCACGTTGGCGCTCTCGGTCTATGGCGACCTGGATACGAGCATCATCCGCCATCGTCCAATTCCGGGTGCCGGCGTGACGACGCGCGTCCTCACCGAGTCGAGTCGCGACCTGGCCTATGGCGCCATCCGTGAGGCGCATGAAAAGGGTCAGCAGGCCTACGTGATTTGCCCGCTCGTGGAGCCGAGCGACTCGGCCGATGAGCTTGAGGATGTGCCCGGTATCGTCCGTGACGACGAGGGTCGCGTAACCGTGCCCGTGCCGCTGCACGATACGGCGACCGAGCTCGATCGCCTGCGTCTGGCGTTGCCGGGCCTTGCCATCGAGCGCCTTCACGGCCGTATGCCAGCGGGGGAGAAGGACCAGGTTATTGATGCCTTTAAGCGTGGCGAGATTGACGTGCTCGTCTCGACTACGGTGGTCGAGGTGGGCGTCGACGTGCCCAACGCCACCGTCATGGTCATCGAGAACGGCGAGCGCTTTGGTTTGGCTGCCCTGCACCAGCTGCGCGGTCGCGTGGGCCGCGGCAGTGTGTCGGGCACGTGCCTGGTCATGACGCACTCCAAGGGCAACGGCGGCGCGTCGGCAGCACAAGATCGCCTGCAATCGCTCGAAAAAACTTCGGATGGTTTTACGCTTGCCCAGATGGACCTGCGTCTGCGTCACGAGGGCGAAATCCTGGGTTACCGTCAGCACGGCGGCGTGACCTTGCGCTTTGTGGACCTGGACGCCGATGAGGACCTTATCGAATGGGCCCATTTGGACGCGGTCGAGCTCTTGCGGTATGCTTGCACCCTTGACTCCGTGGCGACGCGCCCCCTGCGCGATGCGGTCGCCATGCGATATCGACACATTTTTAAGGAGGTCAGCGGAGGATGAGAATAATCGGCGGTGAATGGCGCGGTCGCAAAATCGAAGAGCCGCGCGGTCGCGATGTTACGCGTCCGACGACCGACCGCGTGCGCGAAGCGTGCGCATCCATGGTCCTATCGGCCTTTGACTTTGATTTGGACGAGGTCCGCGTACTGGATGCCTTTGGCGGCTCCGGTGCCCTAGGCATTGAGATGCTCTCGCGGGGAGCCCGTTCGCTCACGACGTTCGAGATCGATCGCAATGCCGCGAGGCTCATTACCAAGAATATCGAGTCGCTCTGCCGCGATCGCGCGCGTTGGCGTGTGGTGACGGGCGATGTCCTTGCGAGCGCTTCGCGCGGCCGCGTGCCGGGCGGCCCCTTTGATCTGGTCTTGCTCGACCCGCCCTATGCTTTTGGTGCCGAGCCGGTCGATGAGCTGCTGCAAAATCTTTCCCAGCAGGGACTGCTGGCGCCCGGGGCCTTTGCCCTGTTTGAGCATGCCGCAGCCGATGCGGGCGCTCATCCGGCTGGTTTTGAGACCGTGCGAGAGAAGCGCTACGGCATTACCTCGGTTGACTTGCTACGCTGGGTGGCCGAGGACGAGAACGACCATGCTGTCGAGAACGAAAATGACGAGGATGTGCCATCGGAGGACGCCCATGAATGACACCATCAACCGCGTGATCGTCCCGGGCACCTTCGATCCCATCACGTTTGGCCATATCGATGTGATCCGCCGCGCCCGTCGCATCTTTCCCAGCGTGATCGTCGCTGTTGCCGAGTCGCAGGGTAAAAACGGCGTGGGCACCACGTTTATGCTCGATGAGCGCGTGGCGCTGGCCCGCGAGGCGCTCGGTGATATCGACGGCGTCGAGGTCCTGCCCTTTACCGGCCTCTTGGTCGACTTCGCTCGTGAGCAGGGGGCGGGGGCCGTGGTCAAGGGTCTGCGCGCCATGACCGACTTTGAGTACGAGCTGCAGCAGGCCGACCTCAACTATCGCCTGGATAGCGAGCTGGAGTCCATCTTTGTCATGAGTGCGCCGCAGTACGGCTATATCTCGAGTTCGGTCGTTCGCCAGATCGCCTCGCTCGGCAGCGATGTATCGACGTTTGTCCCGTCCAACGTGGTCGAAGCGCTCAAACATCGCTTTTCGTGACGTTTCTTATTGCCTGGTGGCATGTGGTAAACTAGCACGATGATATGTTACCTATGAAAGGAGACCGGATGCCGGGCGAGAATTTTCCTGGCGATAGGATCGTCAGCTTGGTCGATGAGCTCGAAGGGCTGATCGAGGAAGCCAAGCCGCCTTTCGGCAAGAACGCTCAGTTCAAGGTCATCGACGCCGACGTGTTCTTCAACATCCTCGACGAGATCCGCATGAGCTATCCCGAGGAGTGGCAGAAGTCCCGCCGTATCCTTAAGGAGCGCGAGGAGCTTATGGCTTCCGCCGCCGCTCAGGCCGATTCCATCATCGCCGACGCTCAGCAGCAGGCCCTCACCATTGCCGGTGAGCAGGAGATCGTCCGCTTAGCGCAGCAGCAGGCCGACGACATCCGTGATCGTGCCCAGCAGTACGAGCGCGAGACGCGTTATGCTGCCGAGGACTACGCAGAGCAGGTCTTTACGCACCTGGAGGAGAACCTCAAGAGCCTGACCGGCACCGTTACCCGTTGCCGTCAGCAGCTCAACGAGGGTGCCGCCCAACAGAATGGTCAGTGGTAATGGCTGAGTTCCCGAGCGTTACCGTCGATCTTTCCGAACAGCTCGAGTTTCCCGGAGACTCGTATCCGCTGACCGGCAAGGTCGATGTTGCCACCTACACGGTGGGCGAGAAGGCGTACCAGCTACAGGACGGCATCGACTACGACGTTGTCTTTACCAATGCCGGTACCGGTGTCTTGCTCACGGGCATGGTCCGCGCGCACGCCACCGGCGAGTGCGACCGTTGCCTGGAGCCCGCCTCGTTTGATATTGCCGGCGAGATCGAGGAGTTCTACCTCTTTGAGGAGCCCGAGGATCCCGAGGCCTACGAGGACGGCTACGAGCTCCTGGGTGAGGACCGTCTAGTCGATCTGGGTGAGCCCATCAATGACGCGGTCGTTATGGACACGCCGTTTGTAGTGCTCTGCAAGCCCGATTGCCGTGGTCTGTGCCCCACATGCGGTTGCAATCTCAACGTCGAGCAATGCGATTGCGCCGCCCAGGCAGAGGCGGAATGGGCCGCTGCCACGGAAAATCCATTTGCAGCATTGAAGAATCTCAAGCTCGATGAGTAAAACTGTGGTAGTATCGCTACTTGCGCGTAATCGCCACACTGGATAGTTCATAAGGAAGGTCACTATGCCCGTACCTAAACAAAAGCAGGGTCGTATCCGCACTCACACCCGTCGTTCCGCCAACATGAAGATCTCGGCTGCGGCTCAGTCCACGTGCCCCCGTTGCGGCGCTGTCAAGCTTCCGCACCACGTGTGCCCCAGCTGCGGTTTCTACAAGGACCGCGAGGTTATCGTTACCGAGTAACGGTATACTCTGGATGCGATGCCGTTCCAAATGGAACCACAATGGCCGGCTCAATGAGTCGGCCATTTTTGTATAAGGAGCATGTATATGAGTAACGTTCGCGTTTGTGTAGACGTTGTGGGTGGAGACGAGAAACCTCAGGTTGTTCTCGATGGTATCGAGGCTGCGCTTGCCGCCGATCCCGATATCGAGGTCCTGGCAGTCGGTCCCGCCGAAATCGTCAATCCCTTTGCTGCTTCCCATGCACGTGTTGAGGCCCTTGAGGCACCCGACGTTATCGCCATGGATGACGATCCCATTCGCGCCGTGATGACCAAACGCAAGTCGTCGATCGTGCTGTCGTGCCGCGCCATCAAGAAGGGAAATGCGGATGCGTTCTTCTCTGCCGGCTCGACCGGTGCCATGACCGCCGCTGCCACCGCCTACGTGACGCCGTTTAGGTATCAGGCCGAAGGCAAGAAACAGCCGGTGCGTCCCTGTCTGACCAATGCGCTACCCAATCGCGCCGGCGGTCTGACGGTGCTGTGTGATATGGGCGCCAACCCCGATGTCGAGGTCGATGACATGGTACGTTTTGCCCAGATGGGTAGTGCTTATGCCCGCGTCGTCCTGGGCATCGAGCATCCCCGCGTGGGCCTGCTTGCCAACGGCACCGAGGACGAGAAGGGCTCCAACTTTACCAAGGCCTGCTTCCCGGCCATGAAAGCCGCCGTTCCCGGTTTTGTGGGCAACTGCGAGGGCACCGATCTTACGTCGGGCAATTTTGACGTCGTGGTCGCCGACGGCATGTCGGGCAACATCGCACTCAAGGCCACCGAGGGCGCTGCCAAGTTTTTGCTGCAGGAGCTCAAGGGCGTCTTTATGTCTTCGCTTGGCACCAAGATTGCCGCGCTGCTCATTAAAAAGCAGATGCGCGAGATAAAGGCCAAGCTTTCGGGCGACGCCAAGGGCGGCGCGATTCTTTTGGGCTTGCGCGGCGTGGTCCTGATCGGCCATGGCGCCACCTCGATCGAGGCTGTTAAAAACGGTACGCTCGCGGCGGCCGAAGCCGTGCGCGCCGGGCTGGTCGAGAACGTCGCCAATTCTATGGACGGCATCGTTTTGTAGGAGCGAGTTAGAGCGCTGTTATGTGCCTCGCGGCCTGCGTCGTGGGGTAGAATCAAAACCGTGTCTTGGCGCTGCGCTTGCGGCGCCAGCTCGTTGATGTTCACGCAATATGAGAGGAAGCGCTATGGACCGCTCCGAAATCTTCGACAAGATCGCCGAGGTCGCTGCTGACGTTCTGGGCGTCGATGTTGCCGAAATTAGCGATGAGACCACCTTTGACGACCTCGATGCCAACTCGCTCGAGCGCCTGCAGCTGGTTACGGCTATCGAGGACGAGTTCAACCTCGAGATCGATGACGAGACCCTGCTCTCGCTCAACTCTGTCGCCGACGCGGTCGACGCGATTGAAAACGCCAGGGAGGCCTAGGTCTTGGCTTTATCCGAACGACTTACGCGTGCCCAGGAGATTCTGGGCCATGAGTTCAATGACAAGGTGCTGCTGCGCGCAGCCCTCACGCATCCTTCGGCCGTCGAAGGTCAGCCTGTCTCGGCAAGCTACGAGCGCCTTGAGTTTTTGGGCGATTCCATTTTGGGCGCCGTGGTGGCCCGTTCGCTCTTTGAGTCCTATCCCGAGTTTGACGAGGGGAAGCTCACGCGCCTGAAGGTATCCTTAGTGTCGGGCGCCACGCTGTCCGAGGTGTCGCATGAGTTGGGCATCGACGACATCATCATCTTTGGTGCCTCCGAGACCGGTACCGGCGCGCGCGGCCTGCACTCGGCGCTCGAGAACGTCTATGAGTCGCTCGTGGGTGCGCTGTACCTGGATGCCGGTTGGGATGTTGCGGCGGAGTTTATCCACCGCACGCTCAAGCCTCATTTGGCATCCGAGCGTGCCGAGCACCCTGCGAACCCCAAGTCGTATTTGCAGGAGTGCGTGCAAGCCGACGGTCACGAACCCCCGGCGTATAAGCTCGTTGGCTCCGAGGGCCCGGCGCATGCGCCCACCTTTACCGCCGTGGTGTTGATCGATGGTATTCGCCAGGGTCGCGGCTCCGGCTCCTCAAAGAAGGAAGCCGAGGGAGCCGCTGCACTCGAAGCGCTCGACCGCATGGGTTACACCACCAACGGCGTGATTCTGAACAAGAAGCACGTGTAAGCGAGGAACCGTGTATCTCAAGTCCCTCACGCTCAAAGGGTTCAAGTCGTTTGCCGACCGTGCCCATATGACGTTTGAGCCGGGCCTGACCGTCATCGTCGGTCCCAACGGCTCGGGAAAATCGAACATCTCTGACTCGATTCTGTGGGTCCTGGGTGAGCAGAGCGCCAAGCAGCTGCGCGGCCAGGCCATGGAGGATGTCATCTTCTCGGGCTCGTCAGCGCGCAAGCCGGTGGGTGTCGCCGAGGTCACGCTGGTGCTCGATAACTCGGACCATATGCTGCCCGTCGACTTTGACGAGGTCGCCATCACCCGTCGTATGTATCGCTCGGGCGAAAGCGAGTACCTCATCAACTCGAGTCCGTGCCGCCTGATGGACATTCAGGACATCCTGCACGATTCGGGCTTGGGCAAGGATACGCATTCCATCATCAGCCAGGGCAAGCTCGACGCCATTTTGCAGAGCCGCCCCGAGGAGCGCCGTGCCCTCATCGAGGAGGCCGCCGGCATCTCCAAGCACAAGCGCCGCAAGGAGCGTGCGCTCAGAAAGATTAAATCGATGGACGAGCACCTGACGCGTGCCCGCGACATCAATAAGGAAATTGCCCGTCAGCTGCGACCGCTGGAGCGTCAGGTCGATCGCGCGCGCAAGTATAAAGAGCTGTCCTCGCGCGCGAACGAGCTTACGCAGATGCTGGCCGTCGACGAGCTGCGTTCGCTGCAGTCGCAGTGGAACGACTTGGAGAGCCGCTCCAAGGAAGGTGCCGCCGAGCTGGAGCTTGCGCAGTACCGCTTGGGCGAAAAGGAACGCGAGCTCGAGAAGCTCCAGGTCATGCTCGAGGAAAAGGGCCTGTTTGTGGGCGATCTGGGCGAGCAGCGCCGCCATATGCAAGACGTGGTCGGCCGCATTAACTCCGATATGCGCCTGCTCGAGGAAAAGGGCCACAACATGGTGTCGCGCCTGTCCGACATGCGCGGCCAGATCTCGAGCTCCGAGCATCAGCGTCGTCGCGTGGTAGAGGAGCTCGAGGACGCGCGTGCGCAGCTTGAGGAAGTGACCGGCGCGCACATGCAGGCCCAGGAGGACGTTGACGCCGCCGGACCTGCCGCCGCCGAGCTCCACGAGCGGCGCGTGACGCTCGACAATCAGATTTCGCAGCTTACGCGTGAGCAACGCGATGTGCAGCGTGTGGCCGATAACGCGGCGCTCGAACTCGCCAAGGTGAAGGACTCGCTGAGCAACGCCGAGGTCGAGGACAACATGTATGCCTCGCGCCTGGAGCAGATTGATGAACAGCTCGAGGAGGTTACAGCATCGCTTGATAGCCGTCGCGACCGTGCTGAGGAGCTTGAGAGTGCCCTTGAGGCGGCTCGTCAGGCCCAGAACGATGCGCGCGAGGCCACCGAGACGGCACGCGCTGCCCTCAAGGACCTGCGTAATCGCGAGAGCGAAGCGCGCAACAAGCTGTCCGAGGTGCGCTCGGAGCTTGCCAGCCAAAAGAAGCTCGATGCCCGCATGGCAGACAGCTCGCCGCTGGTGAGCCGTCTGGTGGGCGCGCTGGGCGACGATGTCTCAGGCCGTCTGGGCGACGTGCTCGAGGCTCCTCGTGAGCTTGAGGGCCTGGTCGAGCAGCTGCTTGCCGGCGATATCGATGCCCTACTGTTTGATGACGCCGCTACGCTTGAGCGTGCCGGTCGTGCTGCTCTGGACCAAAAGAAGGCCTCGGGCGAGGCACTGCTGATGGCGCGCGGCGTGAGTGGCTCTGCTGCCGCCGAGGGCGCTGCCGGTACGCGTCTGGTTGATCGCCTGTCCGTTCGTGCGGGCTACGGTCCTGTTGTCGAGGCTCTGCTCGGCGGCTATTACGTGGTCGATGACTTGGCTGCCGCGTTGGCGGCGCCGGTTGTGGATGGCGTGACCTATGTGACCCCTGATGGTGCCCGCGTTGCCTGCGGCGGCTTGGTACGCGTGGGTCTCGATGCCGGTGAGGCATCGGGTGCCTTGGAGCGCAAGCGCCGCATTCGTGAGCTCGAGGGCCTGGAGCCCGATCTGGCTGCCGTGTTTGAGCATGTTTCTGATCAGGTCGTCGAGGCCAATTCGGCCGTCGAGGAGGCGCGCACCGCCGAGGGCGATAACGCCGGCGAGATCGCCCGTCTTGAGGGCGAGCGCCGTTCGCTGCTTTCCGAGATCGGCCGCCTAGAGCAAAGCGCCAACAACGCAGAGGTCGAGCGCGTGCGCATTTCCAAGCGCCGTGAGCAGGCCGCCGAGGCCGTTCGCGCCGCGCGCCCGCGCGTGGACGAGCTCGCCCGTTCGCGTGACGAGGCCCGTGCGCAGGCAAGCGACCTGGGCTTGCAGATTGCCGAGGCCAACGATGAACTTGACCGTGTTCGTCGTGACGATTCCGAGGCTGCTGGCAAGCTCGCCGACGCCAAGGTTCGCCTAGCTCAGACGAGCGAGCGCCTGCGTTCGCTGAAGGGCCGCGTGCCCGACCTGGAGCATCGTCTTGAGGGCATCGACCGTCGTATCCGCGGAACACGCCAGGCCTCGCGCTCACTCGAGCTGTTGCGTCTGCGCGTCGACCCCATGCACGAGCGCTATTCGGCCCTGCTGGAGCGCGCATCGGATTGGGCAGCGCGCCTGCGTGACCAGGCCTCTCTGGAAGAGGCGGACTCCGCTTCGCTCAAGAAGACCATCGAGGATGCCAAGGCCGAGGTCTCCCGTGCCAAGGAGCGGGTTGATGCCGCCACGGCGACGCAAAATGAGTTCAAGGTTGCGCGTGGCAAGCTCGAGGTGCAGGTAGAGGCCGCCATTAAGGCCATTACAGCCGATGGCACCACGATACTCGAGGAAGCGCTCATGCTTCCCGCGCCCACGGACCGCGATGCCGCCGAGCGCGAGCTCAACCAGCTTGTGCGTCAGATCAACAATCTGGGCCCTGTGAACCAAGTTGCCATGGAGGAGTACGAGCAGCTCAAGCGCCGCGCCGACTACATCGAGGAGCAACTTGCCGATCTGGAGAGCGCGCGCAAGGCGCTCACCAAGATCACCGTGGCCATTGATCGCAAGATGCGCAAGGCGTTCCTGGTGACGTTTGAAAAGGTTGATGCGAATTTCCGCGAGATCTTCGCCATGCTCTTCCCGGGCGGCCAGGCACATTTGGAGATGACCGACCCCGAGCATCCGGCCGAGACGGGCATCGAGGTCGTGGCGCAGCCGCGCGGCAAGCGCATCACCAAGATGATGCTCATGTCGGGTGGCGAGAAGAGCCTGACGGCGCTCGCCCTGCTCTTTGCCGTATACCGTACGCGCACGGTGCCGTTCTATGTGCTGGACGAGGTCGAGGCTGCGCTCGACGACGCCAACCTGTCCAAGCTCATCGGCGCCCTCGATGTGCTGCGTTCCGATACGCAGCTCTTGGTAATCTCGCATCAGCGCCGTACTATGGAGGATGCTGACGTTCTCTACGGCGTCTCGATGCAAGCCGACGGCGTCAGTCGCGTCGTCTCGCAAAAACTCGATCGCGAAACCGGAAAGGTCGTGAATGCATAATGGGATTCTTTGACGCACTCTCGCGCGGACTTGAGCGCAGTCGCGAGGCCCTCAACGAGGTCTTCTACTTTGGTGGCGAGGTCGACGAGGATTTTTGGGAGGACCTTGAGGACACCCTCGTCATGGGTGACATGGGTGCCGAGGTCGCTATTCAGGTCTCCGATGAACTGCGCGACGCCGCCGCCAAGAAGAACCTCAAGACCGCCCCGCAGCTTCGCCGCGCCCTGGCCGAGCAGCTCGAGGGCCATTTTGTGCCTGTTGAGCGCGATCCGTTTTCCGACACGCCGAGCTGCGTGCTGTTTGTCGGCATCAACGGTGCCGGCAAGACCAC
>UQZI01000058.1 GCA_900545555.1 uncultured Collinsella sp. | reverse complement strand
GCGACGATGAGCCAGTAGCCACAGGGCAGCTCGGCCGTCGTGCCCGCGTTAAGGGCCACGGACACGGCGCCAGAGCTCTGGAGGGAACGAGCGAGCTGTGCGCTCAGCGCGCTCGTAAGGCGGGAATCGGTGTTGAGCCACTCGGCAGCTTCCTGTGCGGTGGTCTGGGAATTGGGCATGCCGGCGCTGTGCAACACAGGCAGCGCGGCGTCGCGCACGGCATCGCTTGCCCAGACAAGGTCGGTGGCGATCTTGGCGTCGTTGTCGTCATCGACGACGTTGGCGTCAAAGATCTGGTAGGCGTCGTAGCTGCGCGCCACGGTGCCTGTCACCGTGATGGATCCGGTCGCGCTCGGCGCGGCCTGCGCGGATGCGGGGAACACAACCGTGCAGGTGCCGATCAAGAGGGCGAGCAGCGCAAACAAGATCGGGAAGGAGCAAACTTTCTTATTCACGACGCTCGCCTCCCTTCGCATTCGCCTTGCGACGAATGTGCATCCAGGCCGCAGCAGCGCAAAGCACCGCCGCGCCGGCAAGGTACGTCAGAGTGACGCCCGACATACCAGAAAGGGGCAAAGAGGTGGAGTAGGTGTTGGTGAAGGTGGGGGTGTCGGTCGGGGTTGAGTTTGCGTTTCCGTTGGCGTCGACCTCGTAGTAGGCCGGCGTGCAGGTCAGATGTCCTTCGCCGTCATCCGTTGCCGTCACCACAACCTTGAAGGTCTTGGTGTCGTTGGTATAGCCCTTGTGGCTGGTGCCTTCGCCGGCGTCAGCAGCACATTCACAAATGTAATAAGTGAATGTTGCCTTACCGTCGTTGAAGTCGCTGACTTTGAGTGGTCCGATCTTCTGCTCGGCGAACGTCACCGTCTGCAAGTTGTTCGAGTCATCAGCGGTACTCTTTGTATCAAGCACCGTTTTCTCGCTGCCATCCATGGTATATAGCTCGAACTTGAACTTCTTCATCTCGCCGCCATCGACCTTCTTGGTCACCTGAGGTGTCCAAGTGCCTGAAGTCTGGTAGGGCGCAAGTTCGTTCGTAAACGCAGGTTTGGAGCTGTTGCCGATTTTTACGGTCGAGATTGTATTGTCTTTCGGATCTACACTCCAGTTATAGAACTCAGGAGATTTACACTCGGTGAAGCCCGTTTCGCCTTCCCTTTTAACGGATACTGTGGAAGCGCTCTTATCAACTTCATAACGATTAATATTGATCCCCAAGAGGTTGGTCGTATTAACTGGTGTCGTACCAACCTTTATATGTATTTTGTAAATGGCCTTATCAAAGGTCGTGCCTTCCTCATTGATAGGGACTTCAACAAGGTAGAGGTCGTAATTGCCCGACTGGTAGTTCGCAGCCGTATCAATGACGATCTCTCCACTTTCATTAACGGTAACCTCGGACGTCGCCTCGCATCCGTTTGCGTTAAGTGAGCCGTCCGTATTCCAATACGGCTCGCCAGCTGAATCGGCGGCTTTACCCAACAGCTTGAACTTATAGCCGTGGCCCGTGAGGCCTTGCGGTTTGCCGTCCTTCATGAGGACCTTGTTAGCCTTGACCTTGATTGCAGGATACACGTCCAGGGAAGTAACCTCACCGACGATGAGGTCGCCGTTGGTCATGATGCCGCCGCCGTGGGTGTAAGAGTAGTTACCGCTGATGATGGTCGTAGCCGCTGCCTGTGCATCAATTTTAGCCTGGTCGGAAGGATGAGCCTCAAGGCCAAACATGTACTTGGCCTCGGCACCGCCGTTAGGATCGATGGTGATTTTCTGGCCATCGCAGGTACCCTTCCAGCCAGCAGAGCCGTTGCCGAGCATCTTGCCAAGAACGACTGCGACCGTCTTATTGCTGCCCTTCTTGCGCACGAGGAAGAAATCCTTGTGACCGGCATCTTTGAAGTCTTTGGTAATGTACTCAGAACCCTCAATATCTTTGTCCTGATCCTTGCCATCACCACCGGCAGAGAAGTGCTCACCATGATCCGAATTGTTGTAGATTGCAGCACCATTTGAGTGCGAAACGATTGTTTCGCCCGTAGGGCAGGCACCGATGCCACCACCCCAGCCGCCGGCCTCATTATCAGTAATCAGCGTCTTTACGATGTTAAGCTTGCCGCCCTTCTGAATAAAGACGCCACCGCCGCCCCAGTCGCCACCACGACCTTTGGTGCTACCCGTATTCGTCTTATTGTTCGTAATGTAAACCCTGCCAGTATCACTGGCGTTAATTGTTGCCATCGTGCCGGCGCTGTCGCCGCCCGCGACACGCAGACCGCCGCCTTCGGCGTTATCGGCAACATTGCCAGCAATCGTACCGCCAGTCATTTTAAAAGTGATTTTCTCGATCTCGCCGTCGTTATCTTTATCATAAAAACCAGCGTAGACGCCACCGCCAGCCTCATAGGAATAGTTGGCCGTAACGAAGCCGCCCGTTAAGTTAAGCGTGCCATCGTGCGTACATGCAATGCCACCACCGCCGAGCAGGCCATTGTTGCCAAGGTTGTCAATATCTGTGATGCGAGCATCGACTCGATTGTTGGTTATACAGGCAGAACCGCTAATGGTAACTTTTGCACCCTTGGTATAAACACCACCACCGTAGCCGCCATCGCCTGTGTTTTCACCATTATTGATAGCTTTATCATACGTTGCGTTGCCAGAGATAATTCCGCCCGCAAGGTTCAGAGTGGCTCCATTATCAGCAAAGACGCCGCCGCCGGCAGCTGCCTTGTTTCCCGCGACCACGCCGCCTGTCATTTCGAGGCTGGCATTCGCGCCCGTTATGCACAGACCACCGCCCCAGCCACCGCCGTTGCCGTTGGTGACGTAACCGCCTTCGATTTTGACCGTACCCTGAGAAAAAATCACATGACCGTCGTTACTCAGGTTGGCAGCCGTGGTAATCATGCCGCCCTTGAGATTGAGTATGCCGCCCGCTTCAACGTTGACCACATACTTTACGGAACCGCTTTCCGATGCTGCATCAATAGCGCCAAAGCCCGTAACGACATGCTCGTACGTAGTCTCGGTGGTGCCAAGTCTATTTGTATTGGGCGTGCTCTTAGTCTCATAGTAAGTAAGCCTCTTAGGAGTGCCGTTATTAGAGCCGCTTCCCCTTTCCCACTCCATACTCGCAGGCTGACCCGCCGACGTCTTAGCCGTATCGACCGGTCTTGGTAAATCATTTGTTTTTTTGCTTAAATCCTCGATAGTGAGTGTGGCTCCGTTTTCGACCACAAAGAAGGAGTCTAAGCCGCCAGAACGGTTACAGAGCATGTTGCCGTTAAGATCGATGGTGGTGTCTTTGGTGATTTTAATCTGCTGATCCGAATAGGCAGAACCCGTCAGTCGGAACTTGCCGCCGTCGGCGAATTTCTTAGAAACATCGTTGCTTGCCTCGGTATAGTCATTGGCACTGACGGTGGCGGGAGCGTTCGCGTTTTCATCGTTATTCTCATCATCCGCAAGCTGTGCGTCGGAAGGCTGTGCGGCGCCCTTGGCCTCCACGCTATCGGCAGTCGAGCCCGCAGCAGCAGCGTCTTCGGTCGCGCCGCCCTCGGTCTCGCCGCTATTCAGCTTTTTGGTATCCCCGTTGTTGGTGTTTTCTACATCAGTAGACTCACTTGAGGAACCCCCCCCCATCACAGTTTTCTCGGCAGAAACTGTCTGGGCATCGTTGGCAATGGCCTGCGAGATCGGAGGCATGACGAGCGACAGTACCAGGCTCAAAACGGAGGCTCCGCACAAAACGCCTGCCAGTACACGGCGCGTCGCTTTATTACTCTGCTTAGATTTGTCCGAATTCGCTTTCATCGATGTCTCCTCCCCAAGAGACCGCGATCTTGCTCTTTCCCTATCAAACGTATCTGCGCAATCTGTAATTGCGCTCGCTAATGATGCAATTATAACGATTGTTTAAACATCTGAGCAGCAAAACCGACATTTTTGTGCAAGTTCTTAATTCTCTTGACATTTACTCAGATTTACCTTCGTTTATTCGCTATCTATTTTTTGTTTCTACTGGTAATTGAGTTAGCTATCAGTTTTTTAATAGCATTTTATTTATTTGCACAACATTTTGGTCAAGAGCAAACATCCTGTGAACGGTCGAAAATCGACCGTGAGCGGTGTGTCATTACCCGGGAGGAATATCCTACCAAACTGATGAGAATATCTTTAACCCATCGGTAGTTAGAAGCATGATGTTCAGACAGCAATATTTGAATTTTCACACAGATTTTAAGTATCAATTCGCCCAAATCGCCTGAGGCCACCACAAAGGTGCCTGCCCCTTCGTGGTAGTTCTCCCCCGGCGCTACAGCAGATGTTCCTCGATAAAGATCGCGATGCCGTCTTTGTCGTTGCTGGCGGTTACAAAATCGGCGGCGGCACGGGTGGCGACGCTGCCGTTTGCCATGGCCACGCCCACGCCGGCGTCAGCCACCATGCAGGTGTCGTTATCGGCATCGCCAAACACGCAGATGTCCCGGAGCTCCATGTCGTTGAGCTCCGCCACGCGCACAAGGCCGCGCGTCTTGGACACGCGCGGATCCATGAACTCGTAGAGCCGCTGCGTGGTTTGCAGAGCCGCCGCCTTAACAGTGTCATCGGCAAACGTCGACGCCCGCTCAATCACCCGCGGCATCACCTCGGGCGCCATGGTAAACATCACCTTGGGCTGCGGCTCGCGCAAAAACTCGGCAAAATCGACCACCTGGTAGGGCACGCAGTCGACGCGCGACAGGTGCTCGACGCACGCGTTGCTCTCGGGCACGTAGAACACGCCGTCTCGGGGGCAGACGGGCGTCGCCGGAAGGTCCGCCATGTGCTTGCAGATGCGCGCGATGGTCTCGCCCGGCAGCGGATAGCTCAGCTCGTTGATGTCGCGCACACGGTCGATGACCTCGGCACCACCGCAGCCCACCAGCACGTCCACCAGACCTTCGATGTTCCAGAGCTCGTACATGGCCTCGGTCGCGTGGGCGTCACGCCCGGTGCACAGGCCAAAGAGCACGCCGCGCTCGCGCAGGGCGCGGATCGCCGCCACGGTGCGCGGGGACACCGTGTGCTGGCTCGTGAGCAGTGTGCCGTCGATATCGCAGAACACGGCTTTGATGTGGCTGAAGGTAGTGTCCATGGGGGCCTTTCTGGGTTGTGCGGCGGTGTGGGGTATATTCGCAAACGGCGTACATGGTATACCAAGGCGCAGGCGCGGCCCGTCAAAGCAAAAACCACCACAAAGGCGCCTGGCCCCTTTGTGGTGATCGCGGCGTCTACGGGCCAAACCATCACAACATTCGACGTTTTTCGGCAGAATCGCGATTTTTACCGAATGTTGTGATGGTTTCTTACTGCTTTACGGCACGTTCCAAGTGATTGCGTCCAAACAGCAGCAGTGCCGCGGGAACCGCCGTCACGACCATGCCTGCCCCCACGAGTGTCCGTTGTACGCCAAATGTTGCCGCCAGCCACGGGGCAATCGCCAGAGGGGCCACACCAGCGAACATATTGCCAAAGCCCATGACCGAATTGACGCGACCAAGCTGCTCGAGCGGAGCCGTCGTCTGCACAATGGTGTTGTGGAGCGGGTTGACGACACCCCAAGCTATACCCAGGGCGATCTGGCCGACAAGGGCCACGCCCACGTACGGTGTCCCCACATAGAGCAGACTTCCCAGACCCACGGACATAAGCGCCACGAGCAGCGTTTTAAGGTTGACCAGGTGCGGCGGCAAGCGGAGCGCGAGCACGGCACCCAGCACCGCGCCGACACCGCAGGCAGACGAGAGCCAGCCCATCCACTCAACGCCGACGTGCAGGACATCGCGGTAGAAGAACGACTCGAGCGGATCGAAGGCTCCGTAGCCAAAGTTCGAAAGAAAAATGATGCAAAACAGCAGGGCGAGAACGCTGTTGGTGAAGACCGTCTTGATGCTGGTCGCGAAGGTGGCGCGGGCGGACGTGCTGGGGTTGGAGCTTTGTCCCGCACGCTCCCCTTCCTCTGCCGAATCGGCATCCGCATCCCCGGCGACATGGCTGGTCTGCGGCCTAAAGCCCCAACCGGCGACGAGCGCCAGCACGGTAAAGAGCATCATGAGCACGAACACCGCGCGCGACGACGCAGCCGCCGCGACAAAGCCGCCCAGCGTGGGGCCAACGATGATACTCACGTTTGAAAACATGGCGATGGCGGAGTTGATGTCTTTGAGCTCGACAGGATCGTCGGTGAGGTAGGCCGGATAGGACGTGGCGATGGGCTGGGCGAATCCCATCGTAAAGCCCAGAAACACCGCGCCGAGCAGGACGACGCCGGTCGCGCTACCAAAGGCGATGATTGCCGTGCCAGTTGCGAGAGCGCCGATGATGCTCAGCAAGAAATGACGGCGCGGGCCCCAGGCGTCGAGCGCCGCGCCGCCCGCAAAGGATCCCAGGATCACGAAAACGTTCATGAACAGGACGGCCAGCGATGTCGCGACGACCGAAGCGTCATCCGCATAGGTGAGCGTTCCGATGACGCCGATAAAGTAGCTGGTCTGAAAGCCGGTGTAGATGAGAAAGCGCATTGCCACCAGGCGCTTGGCCTGCACGGACAGCGATGATTGAGACTTTGAGAAAAGAGAGGCGAGCATGGAGACTCCTTGTTTCGTACGAATGCGGACGGCGGGCATTCGCCACCGTCTGTCAAATCAATCTATCCACATGAAACATTAAGGACGCATCGAGCCCCTTTTCTCCGTTTTTCGCCCGTCATGAACTACTTGGTAGATTGTAAGGCATGTCCCACACATCTACTAAAACAAAATCCACCACAAAGGTGCCTGGCCCCTTTGTGGTGGAAATGACGTTTGCCCAGATAAAACCTGCCAAAATAAACCCGTCCCTTTTTGGCAGGTTTTAGGCCAGGTGATCTTGGATCAGATCGCAGATGGCTCGGGCATCGTTGATGTTGATGGCTCGGGTCGCAAAGCCGGCGTCGAAGGCCTGACGCGCCAGGGCTTCGTTGCAGGCAAGGGCCAGCGTGTGACCGTCGACCAGGTCGAGCGAGCTCTTGCCGCGCAGACGGTCGACACCGGAGCGCGCGACCACGATGTTGTCGAAGCCCTCGGTCTTGTAGCCCTCGATGATCACCACGTCGACATCGTTGTAGCGCGACAGCAGTTCGCGCGCAGGCATCTCGTCCTCCTCGCGCGTGTCGGCGTACTCCGCCCAGCGCGTGGCGCAGATGAGGCCCACGTGTTTGGATCCGGCTTGGTGATGGCGCCAGGTGTCCTTAGCAGGCACATCGATATCAAAGCCGTGATGCCCGTGATGCTTGAGCGAACCCACGCGCAGGCCGCGGCGGGTGAGCTCGGCGATAACCTTCTCGACGAGCGTGGTCTTGCCCGAGTTCTGGTAGCCGATAAACGCGATCGCAGGAACGGCCGGAGTGGGAGCTGCGGGCGCGACGGCGACGGGTGCGCTCGTGGGCGCGTTACCGTCTGCGGCGGCAGCCTCAACAGCAGCGGCCTGACGCTCTGCACGATCCCACACGCCCGAGCGACCGCCCTCCTTGTGCAGCAGGCGCACGTCGACGATCTCCATGCCGCGATCGACGGCCTTGCACATGTCATAGATGGTCAGACACGCGGCACTCGCGCCGGTCAGGGCCTCCATCTCGATACCCGTCTTGCCCGTCACGCCGGCCGTAACCAGTACGTGAAAGCCAACCTGCCCGTCTGCGCGCGCCGGTGCCCAGCCCTCGGGCATGTCCTCGGCCGGCGTCCCCGCCGGAGCTATGGGTGCAATGTCGCACTTGCTCTTGGTAATGAGCAACGGATGGCACATGGGGATGATGTCGCTCGTGCGTTTGATGGCCATAATGCCCGCCACGCGCGCGCAGGCAAGCACGTCGCCCTTTTTGGCGCGGTCCTGCAGCACCATGGCCTGCGTCTCGGGGTGCATGAGGATGGTGCCCTCGGCGATGGCAATGCGATGGGTCTCGGCCTTGTCGGACACGTCGACCATGCGCACCTCGCCCTTGGCGTCCACGTGCGTCAGCTCGTCGCGACGGGCGTCACGGGCGGGATCGGCGACAGCGCTGACAGTCGGCTGCACGGCCGTGGCGGCATCGCTCGCCGCGGCCGTATCTTTATGGGCAGACATCGCGGCCCTGCGAGCGGCCTTGGTGGCATCGGCGTACCTGCTCTTGGCCATATGATCATCCTCCGATTTGGGACATAAATCGTTGCGTGCCCTCAATTATCGCGTGTTCCTGCGGTTTGTGGGCCACGGCATCGCGCCAAATCGAAAGTACCTGCATATCATCACCACGGCGCAGGGCGTCGCGCACCGAATACTCGGCATCGCTAAACAGGCACGGACGCACGTTACCGTCGGCCGTCAGGCGCAGGCGGTTGCAGCTCGCGCAAAAATGGTTGGACATGGCGCTAATAAAGCCGACCGTTCCCGCCGCGCCCGGAAAGTGCCAGTAGCGCGCAGGGCCCGCGCCGGCAGGAGCGTCGTTGATGTCGAGCGGCTCGAGCTCGCCCAGACCCACTGCGGCGGCCCCGGCATTGATGCGCGCCCGCAGCTCGTCGCTCGGCACGGTATCGCTCGCGTCCCACAGCTCGGGATTGAGCGCGGGCGCATGCGGGTCCACAGCGCAATGCGAGCTCGTGCGCTCGTCACCGATGGGCATGTATTCGATAAAGCGCAGGTGGATGGGGCGGTCGACGGTCAGCCATGCGAGGGCCGCCACATCCTGGTTGAGCCGGCGCACAACAACGCAGTTGACCTTAACGGGTTCAAAGCCCCAAGCCAGTGCCGCGTCGATGCCAGCCATGGTCTGCTCGAGCCGGCCCAGGCGCGTGATCTTTCCAAACAGCGTAGGGTCGAGCGTGTCGAGCGAAATGTTGACGCGGTTAAGCCCCGCGTCTTTGAGCTGCGGCGCCAGCTTGGGCAGCAGGGCGCCGTTGGTGGTGAGCGAGATGTCCTCGATCTGCGGGATCGCGCGGATGTCGCGAATGAGCGGGATGATACGGCGGCTGACCAGCGGCTCGCCACCCGTCAGGCGCACGCGGCGAATGCCCTCTCCCGCCACCAAGCGCACAAAGCGGGCGATTTCCTCGGCGCTGAGCAGCTCGTCGTGCGCACGGGGCGCCACGCCATCGGCCGGCATGCAGTAAATGCAGCGGAAATTGCACTTGTCGGTAACGGCAATGCGCAGGTAGTTAATATCGCGGCCAAAGCCGTCGTGTTGCACGTGCCCGTCCACGCAGCCCTCCCCTCACGCGGCGTTTTATTCTTCGGAAAACATAATACCCCACGAGAGAATCATGCCGACACCCGTACGACAGGACAGGTCGCTTCGAGCAAAACGGACTTTCCAAGCCCATCCTCAGCACAGACCATCACAACATTCGATACTTTTCCCGATTTTGACAAAAAACGTCGAATGTTGTGATGGTTTGCCTACCCACGGCACCCCGTAGAAGGGCCGGAACGCCCCTAAAGGCCGTCGTCCCAGTGACGAATCACGAATTCTCGCAGGTCGTTCTGCCGCTTTTGGAACGCTTCGCTTCGGTCGCACTTGAGACCCATAGCGAGTGCGATGGCGTTCATCGCCCGGTGCAATTGCAGCTGATGGGCAAACTGAGTCCCGGTGAGGACGATCATCTTAAAGCCCAGCGCGCTCAGCACGGTCATACGCTCCGCATCCGACGCGCTGCGCTGTTTATCAAGATGGTCCAAGCCGTTATATTCAATCCCCGTACCGCTCGCAGGCGCATATACGTCGATCTCGAAAAACCCGGCCTTTGCGAGATACTTGAACTCGTTGGGAACATCGACCCGATGGTTGAGCTCGATCTTGGCGTATCCCAGCCCGCCCTGAGAACGCTTTGCCACGACCATGATTGCGGTGGCCGTCTCCATGGGCGACCGAGCGCCATCGTGCACGCGCTTGAGCACGGCGGCCGCGCGTATAGCCCCCTGACGAGATCGGTTCTCATTGCAATAGGCAATCAAGTCGGCAGCGGTATACCTCTGCCCCATCTCGATATAATCGCCTGTCGACAGGTGATTCAAATGGTATCGGGCGCAGATTTCGTAGCCATATTCCAGCTGCTCGGGCTCGCTCATCCACGAACCCGCTTGGACAAAGCACATGGCCTCATCAACCACCAGAAGGCCCTCTGCCACCTCGATAAGATGGCCTGGAGGTATCGGCGCCCCAAACACGTGGCACCTAAATCCAGCCGGCGTCGAGCGCTCAAAATCGAAGTTGACGAGCGTATCGATATGATTGAGCTCTTCTCGTGGAACACCAAGCGAAACCAGATAGTCGACAACGACCCCAACTGCCGTTGAAGCCCTCAACCCCTTGGCATCGAGCCCCAATTTGGGCAGGCTCGCGGTCGGCTCCGCCTCGCTAGCAAGCGAGTCCTCATCGTATAGGCTGCTTGCTCGCGAGAGCGGCTCGGACGGGCGCGCCACGTTGTGGTACAGCCAGGCAGTCTTATGAGACAGGACGATCGGCAGGTCCATGAGCCCTCCAATGGAGTCGGATAACCAACCTTATTCCCCTGCCCACGGATCCGCACACCTTCGTGCGCAAGAAAGCGATTCCACCCGGCCGAGTGGCAGAAAAACCATCACAGCATTCGATGCTTTTCCCGTTTTTGGCAAAAAACGTCGAATGTTGTGATGGTTTGAGGCGAGGTGAGGAGCATGGAGGGGTCAAAGCATCGTGCTTGGAGCGTGACTTTTTTCGCCCCGCCGCCAACACAAACCTTGACTCTACAATCGTTGTAGGGTTTTCACTACACTGGTAGCAAAACGAACCCAGCCAGAAAGCCCCGCCCATGGAACACGACCTCACACGCGGCAATGTCCTTAAGACCATCGCGGTCTTTGCCCTGCCTTATATGCTCTCGTACTTTTTGCAGATGCTCTACGGCATGGCCGACCTGTACATGATGGGACGGTTTAGCGGCGCCGCCGGCATCACCGCCGTGGGCAACGGCGCACAGACACTCTATATCATTACCGTGACGCTCGTGGGCCTGGCAATGGGAACGACGGTTATCGTCGGCCACGCCGTGGGTTCGCGTCGCTTCGATCGCGCCGAGACCGCTATCGGCAACACCATCACGCTCTTTATGGGCGTCTCTGTGGTGCTGGCCGCTATCCTGCTCGCACTGTGCCCGCAGATCGTGGCACTCATTGGCACGCCGGCCGAAGCGGTCGAAGGCACTGCCGCCTACCTGCGTATCTGCTTTATCGGCATTCCCTTTATCGCCGCGTACAACATTCTTTCGGCCATCTTTCGCGGGCTGGGCGATTCGCGCTCGCCCATGTACGTGATTGGCGTGGCATGCATCATCAACATCGCGCTCGACTTTCTGTTTATCGGCCACATGGGGCTCGGCCCCGTGGGCGCGGCGCTCGGCACGGTGACCGCGCAGACAGCCAGCGTTGCCCTCGCGCTCGTGTGGCTCAAGAGCCGCCGCACGAACATCCACGTTAAGCGCAGCGACCTGCGCCCCCAGCCCGAGGTGCTCGGCAGCATTCTTAAGATCGGCGTGCCCGTGGCCGTGCAGGACGGCTGCATCCAGGTGGCGTTTATGTTTATCACCGTCATCGCCAACCACCGAGGGCTCGTCGACGCCGCCGCCGTGGGCCTGGTCGAAAAGATGATCAGCTTTTTGTTCATTGTGCCGAGTTCCATGGGTGCCACCGTCAGCGCGCTCACGGCGCAAAACGCCGGCGCGGGCAAGGGCGACCGCGCACGTCAGGTACTCGAAGACGCCATGACGATCTCGGTGGTGTACGGCTGCCTGATCACAGTGCTGATGTGGCTGGTGGCGCCGGCGTTTATTGGCTTTTTTGCCAAGGACGCTGCAGTAGTCGCCGCCGGCACCGGCTATATGCACAGTTATATTTTCGACGCAATCTTTGCCGGCATTCATATTTGCTTTAGCGGCTTTTTCGCTGCATACGGCAAGAGCTACATCGGCTTTGCGCACAACGTGCTGGCCGTGGCCCTCATTCGCGTGCCCGGCGCTTGGCTGCTGTCGAACGCCTGTTCCGACACGCTGTTCCCCATGGGTATCGCCTCGCCGTGCGGGTCGATTCTGTCGGCGGTCATCTGCGTGATTGCATTTACCGTGCTCAACCGCCGCGGAACTTTTGACAAGCTGGTGGCGTAGCGAGGCGACGCATGCCTAGCACCTCTCCCCTGTTTTTACCGAAAGGAGTGGTCCTGTGACCGACATGCCAAGCGAACACACCGAGGGCCTGCTCCGCATTGGCGAGGTGGCGCGCCTGCTCAATTTGAGCGTGGGCACACTGCGCCATTACGAACAGATGGGGCTGTTGGAGCCGGCATATGTCGATCCGGCAAGTGGGTACCGCCACTACGGATCGCGGCAGCTCTCCACCCTCAACACCATCGGCAACCTGCGCGTTCTCGACTTGCCGTTGACGCAGATTCGCGAGTTTGTCACTACGCGCGATATGGATTTGATACAACGGCAACTGACCAAGCAACAGGAGTTAATTGAGCACAGGCGACGTGAGTTGGAGCGCATGTCGCGCAAGATTGACCAGCGGCTTGCCTTGCTTCACGGCGCTTTGAATGCTGATCTCGACACCATTAGCGAAATCGAGGAACCCGAACTTCGCTGCGCCGCGCTGCACGAGCGCGTCAATCCCACCGACGCCTATTCGCTGGGATGGCATATCCGCCAGCTTCAGCAGGGACAGCACGAAACCTTTGCCTATCTTGGCAATCTAGGTGTGGGCATCGCGCCCGAACGCCTGGCCGCCGGCGACTTTGATGGCTACGACGAGGTCTTTCTGCTGCTCGACGACACCGACGACTACCTGGGTGAAATCGAGACGCGGCCTGCCGCGCACTGCCTGACCATAAGTTTCCGTGGCACGCACGGACAAGCAGCCCCGCGCTACGAGCGGCTGCTCGGCTACATGCACGAACACAACCTGACGCCCGCCGGCCCCTCGCGCGAGATCGCCCTCATCGACGATATCATCAGCGACGACCCGACAACCTAC
>UQZI01000057.1 GCA_900545555.1 uncultured Collinsella sp. | reverse complement strand
TGCGTCTCGCGCAGCGGTGCGGTCTGCGGCGTGGCAATGTAGCCCGGCCCAATGCCGTTGCACTGGATATTGGCCTCGCCAAACTCGGAGCAGATGTTCTTGGTGAGCATCTTGAGTCCGCCCTTGGCGGCGGCGTAGCCAGCGATGGTTTCGCGGCCCAGCTCGCTCATCATGGAGCAGATATTGATGATCTTGCCGTGACCCTTGGCGATCATGCCCGGCAGGCAGGCCTTGGACACGATAAACGGGGCATTGAGGTCGATGTCGACGACGCGACGGAAGTCCTCGGCGCTCATGTCGAGCATCGGGGTGCGCTGGATGACGCCGGCGTTGTTGACCAGAATGTCGGGCGTGGTGCCAAAATCGGCCTCGATCTTGGCGATGAGCTCGGCGACGACGGCCTCGTCGGTGACGTCGGCAACATAGCCGTGAGCATCAAAGCCCAGCTCGCGGTAGTGCTTCTCGGCCTCGGCGACCTTGTCGGCGTGACGGGCGTTAAAGGCGATCCTGGCGCCGGCTTCGCCGAGTGCCTCGGCCATGGCCATGCCGATGCCATAGGTGGCGCCGGTCACGAGCGCGACCTTGCCGTCCAGGCGGAAGCTGTCCATAAGATCAGACATAGCAATCCTTCCAAAAGAAACGTTCATCTATATAAGTCTTGCTTTTCGTACAAGCTCAGTATATGTGAAGTAGGGTAATAAGCCCTCCCATTCTCCGAAAAATAGGTGAACGTTCACTTTTAAAAGGTAAACGGTGAACTCGCCCTGCTGTGCGGACGGCACGATTGTCCTGATCGAGGAGGGCAAGCTCGAGAGACAAGTGAGCATGGGCTGCCCGTTGGCCCCGCGCGTAGTGCTACTTTTCAAATGTGGCGCGCACAAAGTGCCGGGCGAATAGCTTGGGCGATGTCGATGACGTGGCCCAAAATCAGTGTCGAGATAGCGGTGGTCACGTCAGAGCCGCCTAAGTTGTGCATGGGTGCCAGCGCCCCCATTTCACCGCAACTGAGGGTATGGGGGATGCGATAGTATTACGTGATGAGATTCGAAAAACCGTGAGCTTCATCCGAGGGCTTTATGGAACAACATCAGCTTTATCAGAGCCTGCAAGATCAGGCATACAACGCATTGCGCTCCAAGATCATCTATGCCGAGCTCAAGCCCGGCACGCGCCTTTCGGCGATTGGTCTGGAAAAGGAGACGGGGATCGGGCGCACGCCAATTCGCGAGTCCTTTGTGCGCCTGCGCGAGCAAGAGCTGGTGGAAACGCGTCCCAAGAGCGGCACCTACGTCTCTAAGATCAGCATGGAACACGCCGAGAATGCCTGTTTCTTGCGCGAGAAACTCGAAAGAAGCGTACTCATTAAATGTTGTTCGGCTGCCACGTCCGAGCAAAAGCATCGGCTCGAGCAGATTCTTGCCGAGTCCGAGTCGCTCGACCATAGCGAGACGCGTCGCTTTTTCGACTTGGATAACCTGTTTCATGAGACGTGTTTTGAGATTGCCGGTCGTCACATGCTGTGGGATTGGATGAAGAGCGTCAACACGCATTTTGAGCGATACAACTGGTTGCGTATGGTGTCGCAGGATCTGGATTGGGAGCCGATTCGTCGACAACATCGTCGGATTCTCGAGGCCATTAAGAGGGGCGATACCGACACGGCGAGCTACCTGGCAGAGACGCACTTGCACCTGATGCCCGAGGAGCAGGGTCCGGTTATCGCCTTGCATCCCGACTACTTTGAGCTGTCCAAAGACTCGACCATCTAACTCGCCCCTACATTAGTTGCGGTGAAATAAGGATTGTTTTGCGGCTCTGACGGCGTAAACAGTCCCTATTTCACCGCAAGTGCTGGGACACATCGGGGCATGAAAAAGCTGCGGCGCCGCTTGGAGGAAAAGACCGGAAGCAAGGGTCCATTCCTTCAGGCGGCGCCGCAGCTGTTTTGGTGGCTCGGCTTTTGTCGAAGTGGCTCAGCTGGGCGCGACTACCAGCCGAGTAGGAAAAGCGGCTCGGGGGCGTGTCGCTTCCGTCACGTTCTATCAGCATACAAGACGGTTTTGGTTCTTGTTCGTGACGGAAACGGCGCGCTTCCGAGCCGCTTTAAAAGAAAGGGGGCGAGGTCTAGGACACGCCCCCTTTCACGATAGAGAGCTAAACCTAGCCGCGGACCTTCTTGACGACGTCCATGGCCTCGCGGGCAATCTGCTCGACCTTGGAGAAGTCGCCGTCGGCGAACAGAGCGGGCTTGACCATCCAGGTGCCACCGCAGGCGATGATGGCGGAGGAGCTCAGGTACTCCTCGACGTTGGCGGTGCTCACGCCGCCGGTGGGCATAAAGCGATGGCCGACAAACGGAGCGGCGAGGGCCTTGATGGTGTTCAGGCCACCATACTGAGCCGCGGGGAAGAACTTGGTGACCTTGAGGCCCAGGTTCTCGGCGGCGGTGACCTCGGAGGGGGTCACGGTGCCAGGAAGGACGGGCAGGTCGATGTCGATGCAGTGCTTTACAACGTCCTCGTTGTAACCCGGGGAGACGATGAACTTGGCACCAGCGGCGCGGGCCTGCTCAACCTGCTCGACAGTCAGGACGGTGCCAGCGCCGACGCACATCTCGGGCTCGGCCTCGGCCATAGCGGCGATGCACTCGGCGGCGCAGGCGGTGCGGAAGGTGACCTCGGCGGATTTCATGCCAGCTGCCATAAGGGCGTGGGCGAGCGGTGCGGCGTCCTCGACCTTGTCGAGCACGACGACCGGCACGATGCCCAGGGACTCAATCGTGGTGTAGAACTGATCGAACATGATGTTCCTTTCGATGTGTGGCGCGCACTGGCGCGTGATTGCCAAATGTGCTGGTCATGAGCCGGTTTTGGATTGGTTATCGGAGGCACTGCTTGGGGTCCAAGCAATTCCAAAACCGGCTGCGCGACCAGTCGTGTAGGAAATGCCGGGCAAAACCGGAATGGGACTAGTGGTTTTGCCCGACCGGAGAAATCGGGGAGCGGGCCGCAGGGGTATGGGTATGGAAAGCTGCGGCCCGCGGAATGGGGACGGCTTAGCGCGCGACGCGAGTGCCACCGTCGGCGGCGGATGCCACGGCTGCGATCTCGCCTGTGGTCACCAGGTTGGAATCGCCCTTGATGGTGAGCTTGAGGATCGAGGCCGCAATCGCGTAGTTGACGGCGTCCTGCGGGTCAAAGTCGTTGATGAGGGCATGGACCAGACCGGCGTTAAAAGCGTCGCCGGCGGCAACGCCCTCGAGCACGTGCACGTCGTGAGCAGGGGAGAACCAGTGCTCGCCGCTCTCGGCGTCAAAGAGCATGCCCATCCAGATGGAGCGCTCGACGCAGGAGATGTTGCGGACGACCGAGGCGACCTTCTTGCAGCCGTACTCGGCACAGATCTGACGGGCCATCTCGACGTAGGTGTCGCGCTCCTCGATGCCATGGGCAAGGGAGCCGGAGACGCAGGTCATACCGAGGCCGGCAGGAGCGTCCTCGTCGTTGGCGATGCAGATGTCGACGAGCGGCAGGAGTTCCTTCATGGTGGCCTGCGACTTCTCGGGCGACCACATCTTGCCGCGATAGTTCACGTCGCAAACGGCGGTGATGCCTTTGGCGCGGCAGGCGGTGAGGGCATCCTTGCAGGCGGCGGCCATCTCATCGGAGACGGCGGGCGTCACGCCGGAGAAGTAAAAGACATCGACACCCTTGAGGATCTCGTCCCAGTCAAAGACGTCGCGCTTGGCCATGTTGATGGCAGAGTACTTGCGGTCGTAGACACAGCCGTTGCCGCGCTGCGAGGCGCCGACCTCAAACACATAGGAGCCAAGACGGTCACCCTGGCGCACGACGCGCGTGGTGTCGACGCCGTAGGCCTTCAGCGAACGCAGGGCGCACTCGCCCAGACGGTTGGCCGGGACAACGGAGACGTAGGCTGCCTTGTCACCCTGGTAGGCCAGGGAAAGCGCGGTGTTGGCTTCGGCGCCGCCGTAGCGGACATCAAACTCGGTCGCCTGCTCAATGCGCAGATGGTCTTTGGGCGAGAGCCTCATCATGATCTCGCCGAAGGTAAGAACCGTTTTACCCATGGTCGCGTAGCTCCTTCTTGCTCGTGCGTGCTCCTTTGATATGGCGTTGGCACGGAGGTGCCAAGACGGTAGGGTGCATCTTTGCACCTCCGTGCCAACGCTCGCCGAAATCGGTTTACGAAATCGGTTTCGTTTCGAGTTGTAGTATACTCACCTACAGCGTTTTGCAAGCGAGATTTTTAAAAAATTGCCTAAAATGGCTCAGACTGCCGACAATTGGGAAACGGGGTGCGCTATGGCGCAGATGAGGATTAAGGACATTGCCGCCGAGGCGGGCGTGAGCCCGGCCACGGTTTCGCGCTATCTCAACAACCGCCCCGGGCAGATGACCGAGGAAACCCGTGCTCGCATTGCAGCGGTTATCGAGCGTACCGGCTATCGCCCGCGTGCCGCCGCGCGCAATCTTCGCAGCTCGCGCACCAACCTCATTGGCGTGATCTTGGCCGACATTGCTAACCCGTTCTCGAGCGCCATGCTCGAAGGGCTTTCCGCCAGCGCTGCTGCGCGCGGCTGCTCGCTCATGACGGCCATTAGTGGCAACGACCCCGCCAAGGAGGCAGAGTCGCTCACCAGACTTATCGATGCCGGCGTGGACGGCCTGGTCGTCAACACCTGCGGAGGCAATGACGAGGCGATCGCCGCGGCAGCGGGACGCCTACCCGTTGTGCTGCTCGACCGCGATGTTGCCGATGGCGGCATCGATCTGGTGACATCTAACAACCGTGAGCTGGTCGTCGGCCTGGTAGACGCCTTGGCCGCTGCTGGCAGCGAGCGCCTGTGCCTGCTTACCGAGGCAAGCGATGACAGCCCCGTGCGTCGCGAGCGCGCCGAGTCCTTTGCCGACGAGCTTTCGCGCCGCGGTCTTGCGGGCGAGGTCGTCACCCTGGCCGACGGTGGCGCCACGGGTGTCAGTCGCCTGGACGAGACCATCCGCGGTTATGCGGGTAAAAAGCTCGGCCTCATTGCCGTCAACGGCCTGGTCTTTCTGCGTCTGACCGAGGCACTGGCACAGTTGGGACCTTCGTTGCCGGCTGGCCTCAAGATTGCGACGTTTGACGATTACCCCTGGAACCACGTGCTCTTTGGCGGTGTGACCACGGCCGCGCAAGACACCCTTACCATTGCCGAGCGCGTAGTCGAGCGCCTGTCCGAGCGCATCGACGTCGTTACCACTACGGTGGGCGATGCCGCAAAGCTCGCCCCTAAGCGCATCGAGGTTCCCGGCCACATCGAACACCGCGCTTCAACCTCGCGCTAGCATGTGTGATATTATATAGACAATGTCATACAGGAGGTATCCATGGCTGCGTCTGTGTTGAGTGTTCGAGTGGACTCGTCAATTAAAGATTCATTTGCCGAGCTGTGCGAAGAGCTCGGCATGACTTCGTCCGTTGCGGTCAATATGTTCATGAGGCAGATGTTGCGCGAGCGCTCGCTGCCGTTTGTGCCTTCACTCGGTAAAAGCTCTGCGAGCGAAAGCGCCGCAGCGGGCATTTTGGATACCGCTCAGATTGAGTCCGCCGTCCGCGAGGCAGCCAGCCCGATTCCCGCCATCAAAACCGTGATCCTATTTGGATCGTATGCCCGTGGCGAGGCGCGTGCAGATAGTGATATCGACTTGCGCCTCGAAGTCGATCGCGAGCAGGGCTTTGGTCTTTTTGCGTTGTCGGCATTTGGCGAGGCAGTGCGCAAGGAAACCGGAAGGCAGGTTGACCTTGTCTCGAGCGATTATCTTGATGACGATCTTGCCGCGGTAATCGAGCGCGAAGGAGTGATCCTTTATGATCGCGCGTAAGTCAGACACCCTCCGCGCTCAAGAGGTCTTGGAGGCCATTTCTGAAACGAATGAGCGCATCAAGGCTTTTGATATCACCGAGGACCAGTTTCTGCACGCGAATGATGTGCGGACGAGGGCGTTAGCGGACTCCCTTTTGATGTGTGCGCTTAGGGTGACGGAAGAAGCGGGCAAGTTGTCGGAACGCTCGCAGCGGCTTCATCCCGAAATTGAGTGGCGCGGAATTATCGGCATGAGAAATTATCTTGCGCATGATTACGGCAATGTTGACCGCTCGGTTGTTTGGGATGCAGTGACGATGGAGTTCCCTGCGCTGGAACGAGCCTGTAGGCAAATTGTCTCCGAATCCGGGCGGTAGCTGTTTGTCATGCCCGCCTGTTCGCGCACGTTTTTTGAGCGCTTGATACGCTTTAACCCTGCGGAAACATTTTTCTGCGATAGTATCTGCGATATAGACCAGTCGAAACCCGCCCGAAAGAAAGGGGAGCGACATGAACCAGCAGAACATCGATTACGTACTCCGCTCCGTAGAGCAGCGTGATATCCGCTTTGTGCGTCTGTGGTTTGTCGACATTCTCGGCCGCCTCAAGAACTTTGCCATTAGCCCGGAGGACCTTGAGGTCGCTTTTGAGGAGGGCATTGGCTTTGACGGCTCGGCCATCGAGGGCTTTGCCACGCCCGAGGAAGCCGACATGCTGGCGTTCCCCGATGCCTCGACCTTCCAGATTCTGCCGTGGCGTCCGAGCCACAACGGCGTCGCCCGTGTGTTCTGCGACGTGTGCACTCCCGATCGCGAGCCCTTCGCCGGCGACCCGCGCGCTGCGCTGCGCCGCATGTTCCATAAGGCCGAGAAGGCCGGCTACCTGCTCAACGTTGGTGCCGAGCTGGAGTATTACTACTTCCCCGACGAGCACACGCCCGAGCCGCTCGACAACGTGGGCTACTTCGATCTTTCGGTGAGTGACGCAGCCCGCGACCTGCGCCGCAACACGGTCCTCACGCTCGAGAAGATGTCCGTGCCCGTGGAGTACACCTTCCACGCCGCCGGTCGCTCGCAGCACGGCATGAGCCTGCGCCACGCCGAGGCCCTGAGCATGTCCGATGCCATCACCACGGCCAAGCTCATCATTAAGCAGCAGGCCTACGAGAGCGGTTGCCACGCCTCCTTTATGCCCAAGCCGTTGGCGGGCGAGGATGGCAGCGCTATGTTCCTGTGCCAGTCGCTATTCGACCACGACGGCAACAACGTGTTTTGGGGCGAGGACGACGAGAAGTACCATCTCTCCGAAATCGCCAAGCACTATATGGCCGGCATTCTGGCGCATGCCCGCGAGATCAGCGCCATCACCAACCCCACGGTCAACTCGTACAAGCGCATCACCACGGGTGGCGACTCCGTGCCGCAGTACGCCACGTGGGGCCTGCGCAACCGCGCGAGCATGGTCCGCATCCCGGTCTACAAGCCCGGCAAGCAGCTGTCCACGCGCATCGAGCTTCGTAGCCCCGACCCCATGGCCAACCCGTACCTGGTCAACGCCGTCACGCTGGCGGCTGGTCTGGACGGCATCGAGCGCAAGCTGGAACTCCCGCCCGAGGCCACGGCCGAGACGCTCAAGCTTACCGACCGTCAGATGGTCGAGGCCGGCTACGCGCCGCTGCCGCGCTCGCTCAAAGAGGCGCTCGACGTGTTTGAGGACTCGCAGTTTATGAAGGATGCCCTCGGCGAGCACATCCACAGCTTCTTCCTCAAAAAGAAGCGCGACGAGTGGCATAAGTTTGAGTCTACGATCACCGAGTGGGAGATCAAGCATTACCTGGCGAACTCCTAATCGCGCTGGCTTGTTCCAGTACGATTGAGCTCATTTCTTTGGAGGCCGATATGTCCGAAAAGAGTGCCCTGTTCATGGCGCGCACGACGCGCTTCCACGAGTTTGCCCGCAGCTTGACGACCACCCTGGGTGTCGAGGTGAGCCTGGCAACCCCCGATTCGCCAACTGCGGCGCACGACTTTGACCTGCTGATTCTCGATTCAGATGGCATCCGCAGCGACCGCATCGATCAGATTGCCAAGTGGCTCGACGATCGTGGTGGCGTCCCCATGTTGGTGATCGTTGACGACGAGGCACTCGGTACCCTGCGCCTGCCGAATCACGCGCATGCCGACTTTGTATGCCCCACGGCGACGCCCAACGAGCTCAAGGCTCGTGCGCAGCGCCTGATGGGCGAGGAGGAGACCGTCACCGCTGACGATGTACTCAACATCGATAACCTCGAGATCAACCTGGCTACCTACCAGGTGACACTCGATAACGAGCCCATCGACCTGACGCTGATGGAGTACTCGCTGCTGAGCTTTTTGGCGACGCACCCCAACCGCGCCTACAGCCGCGAGGTGCTGCTGCACCGCGTGTGGGGCTTTGAGTACTGCGGCGGCACGCGCACCGTCGACGTGCACATTCGACGCATTCGCTCCAAGGTGGGCCCGCAGATCGCGGCGCACATCACCACCGTCCGCGGCGTGGGCTATCTGTTTAAGGACTAGATTTCCACCACAAAGGGGACAGGCACCTTTGTGGTGGTTTTGACGCAAGTGCAGGTCCCTCTCGAATCTGCAACAGAACTTAAGCCTTCCTAAAAGATTGCGTTCTCGTACACGTACGCCCGCATATTGGGGTACAACTCAACGTGAACAATGATGGCCCGCCACATGTTTGGCGGGCCTTTGGTTATTTGACGAAAGGATCGCAGCTATGAGCGAGTACGATTCCCAGCGTCCCCAGGATGCGGGCAATGCCGGCGAGACTCAGCAGCAGCCGCGCGTGCAGGTAGAGTCGACGCCTGCCGACGGCAACATTCCCTACGTGCAGGCTTACGACACGCAGACCGGCAAGCCGCTGGGCGGCCAACAGGTCGTGAACAAGCACACGGTGGTCAAGACCAAGACCAAAAAGCTGCCGATTTTTATTACAGCGCTTGCCGGTTGTGCATGCGGTGCCCTACTGGTCATCGCGCTTGTCATGAGCGGCACGCTCGATATCGGCGGCGGCAAGAATGCCGTGACGGCGGGCGCTTCGGGTTCGTCGACGCAAAAGATTACGATCGACTCCGAGGACACCACGTTGGCCGAGGCCGTTTCTGCCAAGGCCCTGCCCTCCGTCGTTTCCATCACCGCCACGTCGAGCGGCAGCCAGAATGGCTCGCTTTCGCAGTCTGCCGACGAGTCGGACAACTCGGGCAGCGTCGGTTCGGGCGTGGTGCTCGATACCGAGGGCCATATCCTCACCAACAACCACGTGGTCGATGGCTATGACCAGTACGTGGTGACCATGGATGACGGCACCACCTACGAGGCCGAGTTCGTGGGCAACGACGCTTCGAGCGACCTGGCCGTCATCAAGCTCAAGGACGCCGACGCCTCCAAGCTCACGCCGATTGAGATCGGTGATTCCTCCAAGCTCAACGTGGGCGAGTGGGTCATGGCGATCGGCTCGCCCTTCGGCAACGAACAGTCTGTCTCCACCGGTATCGTCTCGGCGCTGTATCGCTCCACGGCCATGAGCTCTACCGGCGGCAACACCATCTATGCCAACATGATCCAGACCGATGCCGCCATCAATCCGGGCAACTCCGGCGGCGCGCTCGTCAACGACAATGGCGAGCTTGTGGGTATCAACTCGCTTATCGAGAGCTACTCGGGCTCCAGCTCGGGCGTGGGTTTTGCCATTCCGGTTAACTACGCCAAGAACATTGCCGACCAGATCATCGACGGTAAGACGCCGGTGCATCCGTACATGGGCGCTACGCTTTCGAGCGTCAATGCGCTTAACGCCCGCACCAACAAGTTGAGCACCGATAGCGGCGCGTATGTGGCGAGCGTCGTTGAGGATGGTCCTGCCGCCAAGGCCGGCATTCAGGAGGGCGACGTCATCACCAAGCTGGGCGACGATGAGATTTCGAGCGCCGACGGCCTGATCATCGCGCTGCGCAGCCACGAGGTGGGCGAGAAGGTCGAGATCACGCTCATGCGCGGCAAGGAAGAGAAGAAGGTCACGGTTGAGCTGGGCTCCGACGAGGAGCTGCAGAACCAGCAGCAGAACGACAGCGCGACCGATACCGGCAACGGCGGTATTACCGACGAGCAGCTGCGCCAGTATCTGGAGGAGCTGCTTGGCCAGCAGGGTCAGGGTCAGGGCAACGGTCAGGGTTTCTAACGAACCGTATTGCACATATCGAAGCCAGAGGGGACTGTCCCGCCAACGCGGGACAGTCCCCTCTTTTCTTATTGATCCGTTGGGGACGGGGAAACGGATCATTTAGAAACGGCAAGGGCATGGTTTGAACGCGCGACCCACCCCGGTCCGGCGGCTGCCGATTCGGTGCGGTTCGAGACCGCTATTCGGCCCCGTTGCGACCGGTGGTACTCTAGTATCCGTTTGAAATCGAGCGAAGGAGTGCCGCTATGGAGCAATCGAGCCTGTTTGGTGACGGTGTGGATATCGATACCGAAACGCCCGCGAGCACGGATACCGCTGCACCGGCCGATGCCCGTGCCCAGGCGGCAGCGCGTGCGGCCGAGCTGCGCCACGAGCTCGATTACCACGCCTATCGCTACTACATGCTCGATGCGCCCGAAATCACGGACGCCGCCTTTGACAAAATGCTCGTTGAGCTGCAGCAGATCGAGGCGACCTACCCCGACCTGGTGACGCCCGACAGCTATACCCAGCGCGTGGGCGGCTACGTGAGCGAGCAGTTTACACCGGTCACACATATGGCGCGCATGTATTCCATGGACGATGCCATGGACCTGGACGAACTTGACGCGTGGCTCCAGCGCGCCGAGGATGCGCTCGGTGCCGGCAGCGTCACCTATACCTGCGAGCTTAAGATCGACGGTCTGGGCGTGGCGCTTACCTATCAAAACGGCACCTTTGTGCGCGCCGCCACGCGCGGCGACGGCACCACGGGCGAGGATGTGTCGCTCAATGTCCGTACCATCAAGGATGTGCCCATGCACCTGTCCGAGCCGGCGCTCGCCCACATGGGCGCCGACCGCGAGCGTACCATTGAGGTACGCGGCGAGGTGTACATGCCCAAGGGCAGCTTTGTTCGTCTGAATGAAGAGGCCGATGCCGAGGGCCGCGACCCCTTTGCCAACCCGCGCAACGCCGCCGCCGGCAGCCTGCGCCAAAAGGACCCCAAGGTCACGGCGCGCCGCGACCTGGCTACCTTTATCTACGCCATTGCCGATACCGATCCGCTGCACGTCCACAGCCAGCGCGAGTTCCTGGACTGGCTGCGTAGCGCCGGCTTTAGCGTCAACCCCAACGTTGCCCGTTGCGCCACACCCGCTGAGGTTCACGAGTTCTGCGCCCAGGCGCTCGAGCATCGCGGCGACTTGGACTACGACATTGACGGCGTGGTCGTAAAGGTGGACAGCTTTCAGCAGCAGCTCGACCTGGGCTTTACCGCCCGCGCACCGCGCTGGGCCATTGCCTTTAAGTTCCCGCCCGAGGAAAAGCAGACCGTCCTGCGCGAGATTCGCATCCAGGTGGGCCGCACCGGTGTGCTCACGCCGGTCGCCGAGTTCGACCCGGTGACGGTTGCCGGCTCCACCATCGCGCGCGCCACGCTGCACAACATCGACGAGATCCGCCGCAAAAACGTGCGCGAGGGCGACACTATCATCGTGCACAAGGCGGGCGACGTAATCCCCGAGGTCGTGGGCCCGGTGCTCGATAAGCGTCCGGCCGATTCGGTCGACTGGCACATGCCCGAGGTCTGCCCCGTGTGCGGCAGCCCCGTGGTCCACGAGGATGGCGAGGTCGCCTACCGCTGCGTGTCCATTGACTGCCCGGCGCAGCTCAAGGAGCGCCTGCTCCACTGGGTGAGCCGCGGCTGCATGGACGTCGATGGCCTGGGCGACGAGATCGTCGACAAGATGATCGCTGCCGGCCTGATCCACGATGTCGCAGACTTCTACCAGCTCACGGTCGATGACATCGCAGGCCTGGATACGGGGCGCGTGTACGCGAGCACCAATAGCAAAAAGGGCGTTAAGAAGGGCGATCCCATTCCGGTAGGCATCAAGACGGCCGAGAAAATCATCGTCGAGCTCAACAAGTCCAAAAGCCAGCCGCTCGGTCGCGTGCTGTTTGCCCTGGGCATCCGCCATGTGGGCAAGAGCGTGGGCGAGGTCATCGCCGAGCGATTCCTGTCGATTGACAAGCTCATCTTGGCGAGCGAAGAGGATATTGCCGAGTGCGAGGGCATCGGTCCCAAGATTGCGGCGAGCGTCAAACAGTTCCTGGCCGTGCCCGAGAACCTTGCCGTGCTGGAACGTCTGCGCCAAGCGGGCCTTTCGCTCGAGGTCGACTTGGGCGCCGCTCATGCGCAAGCCGCGGCCGAAGCTGGCGTGGCGGGCGAGCTCGCCGACGCACAGCCGCTTGCGGGTCTGACCTTCGTGCTCACCGGCACGCTCGTCAACCGCACGCGCGACGAGGCGGGCGCGGCGCTCAAGGTGCTCGGCGCCAAGGTTTCGGGCAGCGTGTCAAAGAAGACGAGCTATCTGGTCGCCGGCCCCAAAGCGGGCTCCAAGCTTACCAAGGCCGAGCAGCTGGGTGTACCCGTACTGGATGAGGACGCACTCGAGCAGATCCTGGCGACTGGTGAGGTGCCTCAGGCTTAAGGCATCAATAGTCAAATTGAAGAACCGCCCGGAAGCACGATGCCTTCCGGGCGGTTCTTACTTTGCTGGGGCAACCGGCACCGTGATCAGCGTCACGTAGGTTGTGGGGTCGTCGCTGATGATGTCATCGATCAGGGCAATCTCGCGCGATGGACCGGCGGGTGTCAGGTTATGTTTGCGCATATAGCCGAGCAGCTGCTCATAGCGCGGGCCCGCTTGCCCGTGCGTGCCGCGAAAGCTTATGGTCAGGCAGTGCGCGGCGGGCCGTGTCTCGACGTCGCCCAGGTACTCATCGGTGTCATCGAGCAGAAGGAAGACCTCGTCGTAGCCATCAAAGTCGCCGGCGGCCAGACGCTCGGCGCTAATCCCAACGCCCAGGTTGCCCAGAAAGACAAAGGTCTCGTGCTGGCCCTTCTGCAGTTGACGAATCTGCCACTCCAACGCATGGGCGTCGGTAGGGTTGACGCGTTCGCGCAACACGGCGCAGCGAAGCTCGGGCGCATCGATTGTGCAAATGGTATCGAGCTCGGTGTTCAAGGCATCGTGGAGCAGCGCAAGCCGGTTATCGATCTTGCGCGACACGCGCTCCAGCTCTCGGCGCTTGCGCTCGATGAGCTCCTGCTGCTGGGCGAGCTGACGCTGCATGAGCTCCACATCGCGCGTGGTCACAAACTCTCGGATTTGCGCCAGCGGCAAGTCGAGAACCCGCAGGTGGCTAATGGTGTTGAGGGTGGAGAGCTGCCGCGATCCGTAGTAGCGGTACCCACTCGCCGGATCGATGCGCGCCGGGTCCAGCAAGCCCATCTGCTCGTAATGACGCAGCGTGCCCACGCTCAGGTTAAACAGACGCGCCACTTCGCCAATGCGGAGCAAGCCCTCGGTATGCTCACTTGGCATGTCGGTCATGGGACCGCTCCTTTCGGTAAAAAGCAGGGGGGCGCCAGGCTCGCGTTGCCTCGCTACGCCACCAGCTTGTCAAAAGCCCCGCGCCGGTTGAGCACGGTAAACGCGACAACGCAAATGACTGCCGACAAAATCGATCCGCACGGCGAAGCGATGCCCATGGGAAACAGCGTGTCGGAATAAGCGTTCGACAGCAGCCACGCGCCGGGCACGCGAATGAGCGCCACGGCCAGCACGTTGTGCGCAAAGCCGATGTA
>UQZI01000056.1 GCA_900545555.1 uncultured Collinsella sp. | reverse complement strand
GGCGGCGACGGTGTGGACAAGCGCATTGATGTACTGGCAACGGCCATTCGCGCAACAATGACCGCTTTGGAACTGACGGAGTTGGACCTTGCCTACGCGCCGCCCTATTCCTCCGCCAAGGATCCGGCCAACATGGCGGGCTTTATGATCGAGAACCTCAATCGCGGCATACTGGCGCAGTGGCATTGGGAGGATGAGCCCAACTTGCCACGCGATGGCAGCGTGCAGCTGCTCGATGTTCGTACGGAAGGGGAGTATGAGCGCGGGCATATCGATGGTTTCGTAAACATTCCCGTCGATGATCTGCGCAATCGCCTGAGCGAGCTCGACCGGGCCAAGCCGGTCTACGTGATTTGCCAGAGCGGCATTCGCAGCTACATTGCTTGCCGCATTTTGGCGCAGCATGGCTTTGAGTGCTTTAACTTCTCGGGCGGCTATCGCTTCTTTGCAGCCGTGACTGAGGCTCGCCGCGGCAGCGCTAACGTTATGCCGTGCGGGCTCGAAAAGTAGCGCGCATTGGAATGTGACAAAGTGACAGCCTCTTTGTCGCATCGGGGATGTTATATGCGGGATGGTGCGCCATGCGGCGTGCTGTCCCGTTCGTTTTTTGGCGCGGTTCGTTACATTCCTCACTGGTATCGGCCAAAAATGAGGATAGAGTAGGACAAACGCGCCGAACGTGAACGGCGGGGGAGCGGGCGAGCGCGCCCGCGCGAGAGAGGTTGCCGTCCATGCTGGATCTCAGAGTTATTTGCAAAAGGTACGTTACGCAGTCGTTTACGCAGGTAGCGCTCGACAGCGTAAGCCTGTCTTTTCGCGATAACGAGTTCGTAGCCATCCTGGGTCCCTCGGGTTCGGGTAAAACTACGATGCTCAACGTCATTGGTGGACTCGACCATTTCGATTCTGGCGATCTGCTGATCGATGGCATCTCGACCAAGGACTTCAGCGACCGCGATTGGGACGCCTATCGTAACAATCGCATCGGCTTTGTGTTCCAGAGCTATAACCTCATTCCGCATCAGACCATTTTGGAAAACGTGGAGCTGGCGCTTACGCTCACGGGCGTGGGGCGTGCCGAGCGCCGCCAGCGTGCGCGCAAGGCGCTCGAGGCAGTTGGCCTGGGCGAGCACGTTGACAAGCGCCCGAGCCAGCTTTCGGGCGGGCAGATGCAGCGCGTCGCCATCGCCCGCGCCTTAATCAACGATCCCGAGATTGTGCTGGCTGACGAGCCGACCGGCGCCTTGGACTCAACGACATCCGTACAGGTCATGGATTTGCTCAAGGATGTTGCGCGCGATCGTTTGGTCATCATGGTCACGCACAATCCCGAGCTGGCATACAGGTACGCCACGCGCATCGTCACCCTGGCGGACGGCAAGATCACCGACGATTCAGATCCCTTTGATGCTGCCGAGGCCGCGCGTCGCGAGGCCAAGCCCACGCGCAAAACCTCGATGAGCTTTGTAACGGCGCTGGGGCTTTCTGCCCGAAACCTCATGACCAAGAAGGGCCGTACGGCCATGACTGCCTTTGCAGGTTCGATTGGCATTATTGGCATCGCGGCGATTCTGGCGCTCTCCAATGGCGTAAACGGCTACATCAAAAAGGTCGAGGAGGACACACTCTCGAGCTACCCGCTTACGATTTCCAAACAAGATTACGACCTGTCGTCCATGATGGGCGGGCATGGGGCCACGGATGACGATACGTCCAAGAACGAGGGTTCGTCCGACGACGGCACCGACGGCAAGGCTCAGGGGACCGATAAGATCCCTGTGGTCACGGCCGTAAAGGATATGTTCGCAAGCGTTAAGTCCAACGACATGACGAGCTTTAAGGCATGGCTCGATGCCGGTGGCGACGGCATCGATAAAGAGGTCAACGCCATTCAGTACGGCTACGGCGTGACGCCGGTTGTCTATCGTGCCGGGAATGGCGATGAGAAGCCTGTCCGGCTGGTGCCCAACGCCATGACCGAGGCCATGAGCGGAGGCGCGAGCTCGGCGGCAACGGTGAGCATGGATTCCATGGGAACCTCGGTCTTTAACGAGATGATTGACGACCAGAGCCTGCTCGACAGCCAGTACGATGTCGTTGCCGGCCATTGGCCTACGTCCGCCAACGAGGCCGTGATGGTGCTTTCGAGCCGCGGAACGGTGGGCGACTACACGCTCTACAGTATCGGCGCGCTGGATATCGATGAGCTCAACGACCTGGTTAACAGTGCCATGACGGCCGACGGCAAGGTCAAGACGCCCAAGACCGGCAGCGACTTTACCTACGACGATGCACTGTCCACGACGTTTAAGGTGTTGTCGCCGGCCGATGCCTATCGCAAAAACGAAGAGACCGGCATGTGGACTGACATGTCTGGCGACGCCGACTTTATGAAAGCCAAGGTTGCCGACGGTATTGACGTGCGCATTGTGGGCGTGGTGCGACCGAACGAGACGGCCAATGCGAGCGCGTTGTCTCCGGGCATTGCCTATACGCATGCGCTGACTCGCCAGCTTATGGAGCGCGCCGCCAATTCGCAGATCGTAAAAGAGCAGCTTACGCATTCCGAGACGGATGTCTTTACGGGCAAGTCTTTCGATGAACTGCAGGGCGAGGCCAAGCAGGGCGTGGATCTGGGCAGCATGTTCAGTGTGGACGAGGCGGCGTTGAAGAGCGCGTTCTCGTTCGATGCATCTGCACTCTCGGGTGCTGCCGGTGGCATGGATCTTTCGGGCATCGATTTGTCGGGCCTGGATATTGACCTTTCGGGCGTTGGCAAGGACATCGACTTCAGCAGCATCATGGCAAAAGCACCGGCCCCAGATTTCTCGGGCATCTTTGACGGTCTGGAGCTCACGCCCGAGCAAATGCAGCAGGTGGGAACGCTTGCCAACCAACTGTTTGAGGGCTTTTTGCAGTCTGATCAGTTTAAGGCGCTGTCGCCCGAAGATCTTAAGGACGCGTCGAAGCTCGCCGCCGCGTTCTCGTCGTATCTTGAGAATGATGCCGCAGCCCAGCAATGCCTGGCTCAGCTCAGGGCGCTGGGCGGCGATGCCCTGGCCGAGCGCCTGCAGCAGGCGATGACCGACTATGTGCAAAAGCAGCTGGCTCCGTATCTGCAGCAGGCTATGGACCAGGTCATGAAGACGATCAGCGAGCAGATTGCGACGACGGTATCGTCCCAGCTTAAAGCAGGTGCGGCGGGGCTCATGGGACAGATGGCTACGCAGATGTCTTCGAGTTTTGCCAACCTGGCGAGCGCCATGCGCGTGGATGCGAGCGTCTTTGCCCGCGCCATCCATTTCAACATGGACGCCGAGGACCTGAGTTCGCTCATGATGAGTTACGCCAAGGCGTCGAAGCTCACCTACGACAACAATCTGACCACGTTGGGCTATGCGGATGAGGCGGACCCCATTTCGGTCAAGATTTTCCCGCGTGACTTTGAGGCCAAAGAGCGCGTACTCGACCATATCGATGCGTACAACAAGCAGGTCAAAGCCGCTGGCCACGATGATCGGGCAATTACGTACACAGACTACATGGGCATCATCATGGGTTCGGTGACCGACATTGTGAACACCATCAGCTTGGTGCTCATCGCATTCGTGAGTATCAGTTTGGTGGTGAGCTCCATCATGATCGGCATCATCACCTACATCAGCGTGCTGGAGCGCAAAAAGGAGATTGGCATCCTGCGCGCGATCGGCGCGTCAAAGCGCAACGTGGCCAACGTATTTAATGCCGAGACCTTTATCGAAGGCCTCATTGCCGGCGTCTTTGCCATTGTCGTCGTGGTGGCCGTGAGCTTTCCGGTTAATGCCTGGGCGCTTGCGGCCAAGCAGGTGCCCAACCTGATGAGCCTGCCCGTTCAAGACGCGCTGATGCTCATTGTAATTTCGGTGCTGCTGACGGTCGTTGCCGGCCTGCTGCCTGCTCGCAGCGCATCCAAGAAAGACCCTGTGGAAGCCCTACGCTCCGAATAATGTGACAAAGGGACAGTCCCTTTGTCGCATTGGGGGCCCAATTACCGTTCGGCACGTTAAGGATCCCCGCTCCCCGCTTAACACTTGACGAAGAATCTCCATCTTTATATACCTATCGGTAGGCATATAGGTTGCATTGCCGATAGAAACGGAGTAACCATGACTCTCATCGCACCAGCCGAAAAGGACCGCCCCCGTGAGAGCGGCGCATTTGCTTGGATTGTCGTTATTGCGCTCGGTTTAATGTCTGCGGGAACAACCGGCACCTACAGCATCATTGCCGGCTCATTCATCGCTCCTGTATGTGAAGACCTGGGCTTTGACTACACTTCTTTCTCTTTCTATTTCACCGCGATTCTTCTTGGCCTTGCGCTTGGGCTTCCGCTTTTGAGTCGTTTCATTCCAAAAGTAATCGGCAAACCATGGCATATTTGCGTTGAGCTCGTCCTTATTGCCGCCGGCGCCGCAATGGCGTTCTACACCGAGGTCTGGATGTTCATCGTCTCCGCCGCAGTGATCGGCATCTGCTTTTCGTTCACAACGGGTGTCTGCATGTCCGATGTCATTGACCAATGGTTCAGTAAATCGTCTGGTCTTGCCATCGGCCTTGCGTGGGGCGTTAATTCTCTCTGCACGCTGCTATTGAGTCCTGTCATTACACTGGTCATCGAGCAGCAAGGCTGGCGTACGGGTTACATCGTACTTGCGGCCGTTTCTGCAGCCATGATATTGCCCACAAGCGCATTTATCATTCGCCTTAAGCCTTCTGATCGCAATATGCTTCCGTACGGAGAGACTACCTCCGAAACCCATGAGAGCTACAGCGCCGATGAAAAGGAAGATGTCTCTTCGGGCATGGCGCTCCGCGATGCCGCGAAAACGCCATCTTTTATTCTCTGCGCCCTTCTGCTCTGCGTGGCGCAACTCACCTGCTGCATGAACCAGCTGTTCCCGACCTATGCAAGCGAGGTCGGCTTCAATCCCATCGTGGGAAGCCTAATGGTTTCGGCGGCTTCGCTCTCCGATATTTTCCTAAATCCCTTCGTAGGCAAAACATGCGACAAGCTCGGTGCTATTAAAGCAACGGTCGCATGGACGGGAGTCAGCATTCTTTCATTCCTACTTCTCATCTTTGGCGGAAGCAACGAGACCGTTTCCATCATCGCGGCCGGCGTAAACGACGTCATGTTCGCCATCGTTGGAACTGCAATGCCGATGATTCTCCTCTCGCTCTTCGGATCACGCGATTTTGGAAGGATCTATTCGATTATTTGCTCAGCGGGCTATGTTGTCGGAGCTTTCGGAATGCCAGTCATGATGAAGGTTTACGGTATGGCAGGGTCTTTCCAAGGAGTATTCGTCTTCTGTATCATCTGCAACCTTCTGATTGCGACATTTGCTTTAGTTTCCGGTATCCTCAATAAGACTACCGCGAAATAACCTGACCAACGAACTGCCCTTCAGCCCTGTCATTTGTCTCCGCAAGTTAAAACGAAATTGGGGCCGATTCCAACATAGCTGGAATCGGCCCCAATTTCTATTCAACAACTTTTGCAATCATCGCGAACACGGGTTTCGAACCATTCCGCGACCCCGCAAGTCGTCGCATCGCGCTTGCCAAGGTGCCTCTGTTATTACGCGCCTATTTAAACATGAGTTCGACGATCCCTGCCCAAACAGCCTTTTCATCGATGTCTTCATCTTGGGCAACGGTATTGCTCGCTCCCTCAAGTACGGTGTAAAGAATCTGCACGTACAGCATGACGTCTGTTTCATCGGAAAACGCGCCAATTTCTAGGCCATGGAGAAGGATGTCTTTAAGCGCGTCCATAGTTCGGTTGATCGCCGTTGCCTGACGTTCCTGAACTGCAGGGATTCGATTTGCCTGAATACTGACCTCGGCCAGCACGCGACGGCGCTTTTCATCACTACGATAGCAACCTATAACCGAATTGCCGAGCTCGATAAGCGCCGCCTTGAATCCGTCCCTATCGACTATTAGCGAGTAGTCGCGCTGATAGTCGATAGTCGGAAACATACTATCTAAGAGCGTGGTGAAAATATCCTCTTTAGAGGGAAAGTAGTAGTACACCGATGGCTTGGATATACCGACACGGTCGCAGATTTTTCCAATGGACGCCTTGTCGTAACCGACTTCTGCCACAAGATCATACATTGCGTCCAATATTTTTCCCTTTGTGCTCACGCTTCACTTCTCCATTGCAAATCACTTCCGCATTGCCAACATTATTAAGAATGGCAACGGAACATCAATTCGTGTCCAAACACGACCACTATAAACGGTGAACGGTAGGTATCGACAGGCGAATGGCAATTATACAAAAACACCTACCGAACGGTAGGTATAGTAGTACTATAGCTGGTGTAACCCCGCTATTGTCGCGGCCGGACAGCATTGCGGGAAACCCGACGGAAGGACCAACCATGTACGAGAACTATCGTATGCCGGGCGAGTTTGAGAAGCGCTCCAACGTCTATGTGACATGGCTTCCCGATTACATTCGCGCAGAGGGCTTCGATAATCGCCAGCCCTGCGTTGACGTAATTAAAGCTTTGCTTGAGTATGGCGACGTTACGGTCAATCTCAACTGTGGCACCCCCGGCTCCTACGAGGAAGCCTGCTCGCGCCTTAAAGAAGAAGGGGTGGATCTCGACCGTATCCAGATTACGCAGTTCGAAGACTCCAACTTCTACGTTCGCGACAACGGCCCCAGCATCATGGTCGACGACGAAGGCCATTCCTATATGGTCAACCCCGCTTGGACCTATTATGGCGTGTGGGACAAGAACTCCCCAGAGTGCCAGTCCGCACGCAGGGCAGCTGTTCACATGGCGGTTGCGCTCGGGTGCTTCGATATCGTCAATTCCGAAATGGTTTCGGAGGGCGGCGACCGCGAGTTTGACGGTCACGGCACCCTGATCGCCATCGAGGACACGGAATGCCGCAAGCGCAATCCCGAGTTCTCAAAAGAGGAAGTGGAGGCCGAGTACAAGCGCATCTACAACCTCAACAAGGTTATCTGGCTGCCGCAGCCTATGCTTGAGGACGACGACTATCGACTGGGCATCCTCGACGAGAAGGAAGATGGAACTCCTGTCTTCGGCATGAGCTTCGCCGCCCACATCGATGAGATGTGCCGCTTTATCACCCCGAACAAGATTCTTCTTGCCGAGGTATCCGATGAGGAGGCCGCCTCGAGCAAGGCGGGCGCGGAATCGCATCGTCGCATCGACGCCGCCTACGAGATTCTACGCGCCGAGACGGACTGGGAGGGCAAGCCCTTCGAAATCGTCCGCATGCCCACTGCCGAGCCGATCGAGGTTGTCATCGCTCCCGGCGACGAGGACTACGAGCTGTATAAGGGCTTCATCGACGAAATGGGCGGCAAGTTCATGGATGGCACCCCTTGGCCCGAAGGCCCCGTTCACTTTTATGCCGCAGCAAGCTACTGCAACTTCCTCATCTGCAACGGCGTCGTTCTTGGCCAGCGTTATTACCACGAAGGCATGAGCGAAGTCGTGAAGGAGAAGGACGAGCAGGCCAAGGCGGTTCTTGAGAGCTGCTTCCCCGATCGCAAGGTCATCATGATCGACTCTCTCGCGCTTAACCTGTCCGGCGGCGGCGTGCACTGCTGGACCAAGGACGTGGCCGCCAGCTGCTAGCAAGTTCTTAAACTTGCGCTGCCTGATCCAAGCGCCACATTTACAGTCCCCGAGGGATATCCGTGTTTCCCTCGGGGGCGCATTCGACACTTACCCATCAAACAATTGAAAGGAAATAGGCATGAACAACAGCCTTCGCGGTCGCGACTACCTCAACATCCACGATCTTTCCTCTGAGGATTTCCGTTACCTCATCGATCTTGCCTGGAACCTCAAGGCCCAGAAAAAGTCCGGTGTCGACCAGCGCTACTTCCCCGGCAAGAACGTTCTCGCCAACTTTGAGTGGGGCTCGACCCGCACTCGTTGCGCCTTTGAGACCTCTTGCAACGACCTGGGCATGGGCTTCACCTATCTGACCAACTCCCACATGGGCGATTGCGAGACCATCGAGGATGCCATGCGCGTCTTCAACGGCATGTATGATCTCATTGTCTATCGTGCACAAAAGGACGAGCAGTTCCTCTATGATGTCGCCGACTTGGTCGATATTCCAGTCATCAATGCCCTCACCCTCGGCGATCACCCGACCCAGATGCTCGCTGACGCTCTCACGATGGAGGAGCAGTGGGGTGGTCTGCGCACGAGCCGTGGCAAGAAGATGGCCTTCGTTGGCAACTGCGCCGGCGCCCCCGTGTGGTATGGCCGTCTGTGCGCGATGCTCGACATGGACTTCCTCGCCATCGGCCCCGACGACCTCCGTCACCAGATGTGCAAGGAAATGATCGAGGAGGTTGAGGCCTGCTACGCCAAGTACGCGCCTAACAGGACCTTCACCATCACCTCTGACCTTGATGCTCTGGACGGTGTCGACGTAATCGTTACCGAGGAGTGGCGCTACATCAACCCCGAGTGCGGCGACGAGGTTCTGGACCCTGACGACTACAACTCTTGGCTTGGCGACGCCGAGTCCCTGTACCCCTATCGCGTCACCAGTGAGCTGTGCAAGCGCACCAACAACCCCGACATCTTCTGCATGCACGAGCTCCCCTCTGTTCACAACGCAAATCACCGCGTTGGCAAGATGCTGCTCGACCAGTGCAAGAACGACCTGCATCGTGAAATCATCACCGAGGGCTTTGAGATTGCGGACGAGTGCTTTGAGGCCAACGCGTCGGTCATCTTCCGTGAGGCAGAGAACCGTCAGCACACCATCAAGGCCGTTATGTGCGCCCTTCTGGGTCTCTAGGAGCTGTATCAATGGAAAATGCAAAGTTAAAGAGCAGCAAGGTTTACGCATGGGTTCTCGTGATCGCGCTCGGCCTCATGTCTGCCGGTACGACCGGATCCTATAGCGTAATCGCTGGCTCCTTCGTCGCGCCCGTGTGCGAGGAGTTCGGATTTGACTACTCCATCTTCTCGTATTACTTCACTGCAACGCTCATTGGTCTTGCAGCGGCTCTTCCGTTTGTCGGAAAACTCATCCCCAAGGTTGTTGGCAAGTTTTGGCTCCCCGTCGTCGAGCTTATTCTGCTCGCCGCTGGCGCAGGCATGGCCTTCTACACCGAAGTCTGGATGTTCATCGCAGCTGGTGCTTTGATTGGCGTTTGCTTCGCCTTCACTACCGGCGTCGCCATGTCCGATGTTATTGACCAGTGGTTCAAAAAATCTGGCGGCCTGGCAATTGGTCTCGCTTGGGCAGTGAACTCGATTTACATGCTCATCATGAGTCCCGTCATCACCTCTGTCATTGAGGCTGCTGGCTGGAGGACTGGTTATCTGGTGCTCGCTGGCGTCTCCGCCGTGCTCATTCTTCCCGCTTCCATCCTGATTATCCGCTATAAGCCCCAGGACAAGGGCATGCTGCCCTATGGCTATGTCGAAGGCGAGACGGTCGCCGAGACCGAGGAGACGACCGAGGATAGTGCACGTGGCGTTAGCTACGCACGCGCTATTAAGTCGCCTGCATTCTTTTTCTGCATCGGCTTCCTCTGCCTCGTTCAGCTTACTTGCTGCATGAACCAGCTGTTCCCCACCTATGCCGCCGAGGTCGGCTTTAGCCCCATGGTGGGTGGCTTCATGGTTTCCGCCGCATCGCTGTTCGACCTGTTCCTCAACCCGATCGTCGGTACCACTTGCGATAAGTTTGGCAGCACCAAGGCCATTCTGAGCTGGCTCGCCGTCTCGATTCTCTCCTTTGTCATGCTCATGATGAGCAGCGGCAACTCGACGCTCAGCATTCTTGCTGCCGGTGTTAACGACGTCATGTACGTCATCGCCGGCACCGCTCTGACCGTTTTGGTGATGGACGTCTTTGGCTCCCGTGACTTTGGTCGCATCTTCGCGCTCATCTGCTCCGTGGGCTATATCGTCGGCGCCTTTGGCATGCCCGTCATGATGAAGGTATACGAGCTTGTCGGCTCCTTCCAGGGCGTTTTCATCTTCTGTATTGCATGCAACGTCATCATCGGTCTGTTCTTGCTGCTGGCAAAGAAGACTGGTAAGAGCCTCTCTTGGGACGAATAGTTCGATTCGTCTTAGTCATACGCTGTAGGAGTTAATCTGCAGCAGCTTTAGGGCATCGGCTAACGCCGGTGCCCTTTTTCATGGAATGTGACAAAGGGACAGTCCTTTTGTCACATTGGGCGCCTAGCTCGTTTTGCCCACCAACGTGATACGGATGCTTGGATGGGTGTACTCGTCAAACTCGTCCTCGGGCTCCGTGTCAAACGAATAGTACGTTTTGATGAGGTCGTCACTCGTCCTGATGGAGATTCTCTCGTAGAGCGAACCGTTCAAAAAAGCCTGCCTAAACTCTTCGGGGAGCTTTTGCGGTGCTAGGAGCTCGGGACTCACGGTCTTGACGTCTACGGTTTGGACGACAGAGGAAAGCTCATCCAAGTCGAGCTCGATGCGGGCGAGGTTGTCCTCAAGGCTCGCGTCGGGGTCGATCTCCGCTATGTAACTCACTTCCTTGAGCGTTCCCTTGTTGTCGAAATCTAGGTACGTATAGGTCTTCTGGGTATCGGAGTCGCCGTCGTGAAGGTAGCCGCGGACGTGATAGCCGTAATCTTGATATCGCTCGTAAGGGTCATCGGCGGACACGTACTCGCATGCGGGTTCTAGCGTCTTGCGGGCGATGGCGATTTGCTCGGCCGCGGCCGCGGCGTTCTCCTGCATCTCGATGTTTCCCTGCGCCAGCTGCGGGATATAGGCACCGCACACGATTGCGAGGGGCAGTGCCACAAGCGCGACGATCCACTTTTTTGCACGGGGGATAGGCACGCCACAGGCCTCTGCCATGGCCTTTGCGTTGGCAAAGCTTTCGGCAAGCACGTCTGCCGCGGTGGCGACGGCGCCTACGGCAGCGGCGACTTCTGCCGCGCCGCCCAGGTTGCGTGCGGTCTCGTTGTCGCTGTTCTTGAGCAGGCGCGCGGCGGCCTGCGTACCGATAACACCTGCGATTTGTGCCGAGCGGTCTTTCTCAGCCTGCTCGACGACGAGTCGGTGCTGCATTTCTTTCCACTGCTTGCCGCGCATGCCAAAGCGCGGCGCGAGCGCGCAGTAGCAGAAGATGGCGAGCTCGACGGCGGTGAGCGCCAAGGCGGTCATCATGCCTGTCTCTTGGAAGCCTTCGTGATGGAAGACGATGTCGTCAATCATTTCGAAGGGAATGATCAAAAAAGGCAGCACAAACGCCATGGCAAGCGCCGCGCCGGCAACCTTGGGACAGATGCAGTATCGCTGGATACGCTTGCGTTCTTGTTCGGAAATTGTTGCCATGGCTGGTCCTTGTTGTCGTGGCGATCGTTGCTGCACGCGGGGGTGCGGGGTGCGACAGTCTAAGCTAGCGCTGGATAAGAACATAGAGCAAGATGCTCATCGCGATGAGCAAGAAGCCCGCGATGTTAAACATCAGTGTGGCAAAGTTGCCCACGATGGGGCGTTCGACATAGCTTTTGTCTGGGTTGCTGGGGTTGTAGTACACGGTCATTTGGCTACCGAGGGGCCAAAGCTGCTCCGCGAGGGTGCCTAGGCGGGCGATGGGGCCTGTCTGCACGGGCAGCCAGCCCTTGGCGTCTTCGTAGGCGGTGGCTTGCGTGCGGATGGGGAGTCCCGACAAGCTTTTGGTCTTTATGCCACGGAATTGTTTTTTCGCGCGGTATTGCGTGCCGTCGACGGCGTATTCCAAAACGGGATACATCCTGCCTTCGCCCATAAAGCGATGGTCGATGACCGTTCCCATGGTCACGGCGGTACAGGCCTTGGCTTTCTTGCGGGCGGCGGCCTTCATGAGCATGCTCGCTCCGATAAACAGGATGCCGATGCCTCCAACCGAGATGAGCGCGAGCAGAGATATCTGCGAGGTGGTCACGGCGTTCTCCTTTGGCGCGATACCGTCATATGTGACCCAGTATAGAGAATCCCGCCATCGATGAGCTATTGCGGGGGGGTCAATTCTGAATGTGACAAATGGACTGCTCCTTTGTCACATCGGGGACTGCGGAATCGAGGTCTAATACTTTTCCCGAGAAGTGAACGAGTGAAAACGGACTCCCGAAGCATCGACACTTTTGGCGTGCAATTTCCTGCGGTTTTGCCAGTCAAATCCTGCGGTTTTGACGCCTAAAAATGTCAATGCTTCGGGGGTCCAAATACAGCCGTTCACTTCTCGGGAAAGTATTAGACCTCGAAATATGGGCGGCGTTCGCGAACGGCAACTAGCTTGCGTCCGGTAGCCGGCACTTGGGGCAAAGGGACTGCCCTTTTGCCCCTTCACCATTGCATCGTATCTGGTGTGGAAAAAATATCGCCTGCGTTCTCGCGCCTGCGAAGAGTTCCTGAACCGCTTGAATGGGATGTGACAAAGGGACTGTCCCTTTGTCACATTGATTTGAGAATGGATGTTGATGTATTTATCGCTGGCCCCTATGGAGGGGATTACCGGGCATGTGTTCCGTCGCGTGCATGCGGAGTGCTTCGGCGCGCTCGATTGTTATTACACGCCGTTTTTGCCGCCGCCGCGGGTGGGCAACCGCTTTGGCGGCAAGGCGTTTAAAGAGGTCGACCCTGCCAATAACCAGGGACTTAACGTGGTGCCCCAGCTGATGTCCAAGAATGCGGACGAGTTTGTGTGGGCGGCGCAGGTGCTTGCCGATATGGGCTACCGCGAGGTCAACCTCAACCTTGGCTGCCCCTCGGGTACGGTTGTTGCCAAAGGCAAGGGTTCGGGCTTTCTGCGCAACCTGGATGAGCTCGAGGTGTTCTTGAGCGACGTGTGCGAACGCTCACCCTTGCCGGTGTCGGTCAAGACCAGGCTGGGGTTGGAAAGCGATGACGAGTACGAACGCGTGCTCGACCTCTATTGCCGCATGCCGCTGGCAGAGCTGATCGTGCATCCGCGCGTGCAAAAGGACCGTTATACGGGCTCGCCGCGTAAAGAGTTTTACGGCGAGACGTTGGAGCGGGCGCCGTTTCCCGTGGCCTATAACGGTGACATTTTTGATTTAGGGGACATGGATGCGCTGGTGGGGGCCTATCCCGGAACACGCCACGTAATGTTGGGGCGCGGCTTGCTCGCGAACCCCGCGCTGGCTCGCATGGTTAAGGGCGGCTCTGCCGCCACGGCTGCCGAGTTGCAGCGCTTCCACGACACGCTGTTTGCGGCCTATGCGGACGAGATTGGGGGCAATGCGGTCTTTCGCATGAAGGAATGGTGGTTCTACGCCAAATGTGCCTTCGCCGATCCCGCTACCGTGCACAAGCTCGTGCGCAAGACCAAAAAGGTCGACGAATACCGCGCCGCCGTCGAGCGCGTCTTTCGCGAGCAGCCGCTCGCGCCTGTTGCCCGCTTTTGTGGCTACTAGTCGTTGGGGACGTTCTTTAACGACTAGTCATTTAAGAACGTCCCCAACGACTGCCCACAAATAGCTGTACGTCAGCATCCAAAGATGTCGAAAAATATCGACTTTGGATGCTGACGTACATGTTTGTGCCGTATGGGTTTGTGCGTTGGGGCCGGCCGACCGCAATAGAACGCTAGAGCAGGTTCTTCTGTATCCACGCGATGATGTCGCCCGACTCGTAGAGTGGCGTGCCGTCAATGAACAGGCAGGGAACTTGGCGCTTTCCGCCGACGGCGATGAGCGTCTGCTCGGCATCGGAATCGGTCGAGATATTACGCTCGGGGATGGTCACGCCGTTATCGGCCAGGAAGCGCTTGACCTTTATGCAATACGGGCAGCCGGTCATAACGTAGAGCGCGAGCTCGTGATCAGTAGCCATAGGTCTCCAATCGGTTGAGGTTTCGATTGAAATACCCAAAGCCGCCGCGGTCTATGCACGCGTCAACGACGACTCGATTGCCTGTACCAGAAACGCCGTG
>UQZI01000055.1 GCA_900545555.1 uncultured Collinsella sp. | reverse complement strand
TAAGAACGTCCCCAACGACTACTTCTATACAGCAAAAAGGGGTGCTGACCATTTCGGTCAGCACCCCTTTAAGTTGCGGTGAAATAGGGACTGAATACGGGCTCCAGAGGCCAAAACAGTCCCTATTCCACCGCAACTTCATGGGGATGTGTGACAATGCCCGTCGGAAAACATCTGCTGTCTTTGGGGGTCCATCTATGCTGTATGAGTTTTGTGCCGAGAACTTTGAGCGGGTGCCGGCAGCTATCGATGCCGGTGCAAAGCGCATCGAGCTGTGCGACAACCTTGCCGTTGGTGGTACCACGCCCTCGGCCGGCGTTATCAGCACTACGGTCAGCTATGCTCACGAGCATGACGCGCGAGTGATGTGCATGATTCGTCCGCGTGGTGGCGACTTTCATTACAACCAGGACGAGCTGCGCATGATGGAGATGGACCTGGGCCTTGCCGTGAGCGCCGGCGTCGATGGCCTGGTCTTTGGCTGCTGCAAGCCCTGTGCCGGCGGCTGGGCGCTCGACGAACTCACCCTCGGCGCCCTCGTTATGGCTACGGGCTGCGCGACCGAGGAGTGCAAGCGCGGGGCCATCGATATCACCTTCCACATGGCCTTTGACCAGCTCTCGCTCGAGGCTCAGCTCGATGCCATTGACACACTCGCCGACTGCGGCATCACGCGCATCCTGACGCATGGTGGTGCTGCCGGAACGCCGATCGAGGACAACCTGGAGCACCTGTCGCGTCTTGTCGAGTATGCGGGCGACCGCCTGACCATTCTTCCCGGTGGCGGCATTTCCACGGCCAATCGCGATACCGTGGCGGCGGCACTGGGCGTCTCCGAACTCCATGGCACCAAGATCGTGCCGCTGGAGGTATAACCCGTGGCGCTGGTATTTGACGTTCAGCAGGCGAACGGTAAGCCCGACGACAACCGTCGTCCCGGCACCGCGTGCCCCTTTTGCGATACCGAGGAACTCGCCAATATCATCCGGCGCGACGGTGACTGCATCTGGCTCGAGAATAAGTTTAAGACCTTGCGCGCCACTCGCCAGACCGTATTGATTGAGTCGTCCGACCACGACGCCGACCTGGTGACCTATGCACCGGACGAGCTGCATCATGTTATGCGGTTTGCTCTGGATTGCTGGCAGCGGATGATTGACTCCCGACAGTATCGCAGCGTTCTCATGTACAAGAACAAGGGCCCACTTTCGGGCGGCAGTCTGGTCCATCCGCACATGCAGATTGTAGGTTTGGAGCAGGAAGACGGCTATGCTTCGCTGACTTCCGCCAATTTCGAAGGAATCAATGTCTGGCAACAGGGGAGAATCTTGGTCAATATCTCAACCGAACCGATCATGGGGTTCTTTGAGATCAACGTTTCAGCCCCGCAGGGAATCGCCGCCAGCGATGACGCGCGAGACCAAGCCGAGGCGGATCTCTTTGCCGATGCGATCCAGGTAGCTCTGCGCTATATCCTAAACGGGCACCACGGCGGTCGCGCAGAGTCGTACAACCTGTTCTTCTATCACCTGGACGGTCGGACCATTGCCAAGGCGCTGCCGCGTTGGGTGGTTTCGCCCTACTTTGTGGGCTATCGTTTGGCCCAGGTCAATGCCGAGACGACGCTCGATGTCGATGCTGAGCGTCTGCGCGCACGCCTGGAGGCGCTTGCATAGCCAAAGGCTCGGCCTCGCGCCTGTGGCTGGCTATTTCGCCATTACGCTGCGGCCGGCCTCGACCCGCTTGCGCTGGGCGGCGCGCTCCTCGCCGGTCAGACGCTCAAAGAGATGTCCGATAAGCGAGGCGAGTATCTGCTGAAACAGCGTGCCGCACATGACGGGAAACACGACTTCGCCCGGGAAGTACTGCGTGGCGATGACGGCGCCCGAAGAGATGTTACGCATGCCGCAGGTAAAGCACATGGTAGTCGTCTCGCTATATGGCAGATGGAGCGCACGGGCGACCAGAAAACCGACGACAAAGCCGCTGATGGCGAAGACCAAAATAAAGAGGGCGACTTCTAGGCGCACCGCGTTCATGTGCAGCACGTACTCGCTCATGGCGGTGGAGTTGGACGCGATGACGCCCATCATCATGAACTTGCAGGCGGGCGAGAGCGCGGGGGAGAGCTTCTCGTGTCCCCATCCGCGCGTGAGCTCGTTGATCACGATGCCGAGCACGGCGGGGATGGCGATCATAAAGGCCATGTCCTGCATCATGCTCGGCACATCGATCGAGACGGTGGCACCCAGCAAGAGCTTCAGCGTGAGCGGAATCGTCACGGGCGAGATGACCGAGGACGTCAGGATGATGGTGAGCGCGAGCGGGCCGTTGCCGCCGAACATGCTAATCCACATAAAGGCGGTGACTGCCACGGGTACGCTGTACTCGAGCGCGATGCCGCAGACAAGGTTTGGGTTGGAACCAAAGAACAGTGAGCTCATGGCATACGCCGCGATGGGGATGAGCACCGCCGAGACGAGCAGCGCCAAAATCAGGTGCAGGGGACGGCGGAACACCTCAGCGACCTGGTGGAAGGTGTTACTGAGCGCGCCTTGGAACGTCATAAAGGCGAAGAGGGCGGGAACAATGGGCTTGAGCACGCCGATCTGCTGGGGAAGGAGCACGCCGAGCGCCACGCAAATCGGAACGATGATCTGCATATGCCCTGCGAGGAACTTTCCCAGTCCAACCCATTGCTTCATATGCGCTTGCGACTCCCTTTGCTCGTGAATCCGTTTTGAATGGATATGCTAGACGCTCGCATGCGTCCGTGCGTCAGAAACGCTCGAATATTTCGAGGGTATTACCGCCCTCGTTTATCGAAACCGCGGCGTGCTGGACGTTGTGCGTCCGTGCCGCACGGTATAATAAATCCGTTCAACAGATCTGCCTGCCGAAGCGGGCATACACAGAGGACTCATCGCTATGAACCGTGAGAGGTATCGCGGCGACCTGCCCCTATCGGGGGTGGGCGCCTATGTCATCGCTTAAGACGACGCATCGCTGGGCGGTCGCTCGGCAAAATCCCGAACTCGAAAAGGAGCTTTCGGCTGGCCTGGGAATACCCGGGCTGGTGGCGCGCATTATGGTTGCGCACGGCATTACATCCATCGAAGAAGGCCAGCTGTTTTTGACGCCTTCGCTCGATCGCGACTGGGCTGACCCACTCATTATCCCGGGCATGTCGGTCGTTGCCGACCGCGTCGAGCGTGCTATTCGCAACCACGAGCACATCGCGGTCTTTGGCGATTTTGACGTTGACGGTATTACGTCGACCTGCCTGTTAACCGAGGCACTGCGCACGTTTGGCGCCGATGTCACGCCGTTTATTCCGCATCGCTTTGACGAGGGCTACGGTCTCTCGCGCGCGGCGCTCGACCGAATTAACGAGCTCGCTCGCCCCCAGTTGATCGTGACCGTCGATAACGGCATTGCCGCCAAGGAAGAGGTTTCCTATCTGGAGAGCCTGGGAATCGATCTGGTGGTTACGGACCATCACGAGCCCTCCGACCAGGTGCCGCAGAGCGTGCCCCTGACCGACCCCAAGCTCGAGGATGAGGGACCCTCGCGTGAACTTGCCGGTGCTGGTGTGGCGCTCAAGCTGGTGCAAGTCCTGGGTGAGCGCTTGGGCAAGCCGTCGTATTGGCGTTCGCTAATCGAGGTCGCGGCGCTGGGCACCGTGTCCGACATGATGCCGCTCACGCCCGAGAACCGCGCGCTGGTTGCCGAGGGCATCCAGCAGATGCGCGTAACCGCTCGTCCCGGCTATATCGCGCTTGCCGCGCTCGCCAAGGCGGACCTTTCGAGCATTACGGCGGATGGCCTATCGTTCTCGCTCATTCCCCGCTTAAACGCTGCCGGTCGCATGGCCGATCCCAAGCTGGCGCTCGACCTGCTGCTTGCCCGCGATCCCATCGAAGCAAGCGCGCTGGCGGCTGAGCTCGAGGAAATCAACCGCCAGCGCCGTGAGATCGAGGCGGAGCTCACGCGCGATGCCATGGCAAAGGTCGAGAAGACCTATGACGGCGGACGCGCAATCGTCGTGGGTGGCGAGGGCTGGCACGAGGGCGTCAAGGGCATCGTGGCAAGCCGTCTGACCAACCGCTATCACGTGCCGGCGCTGCTGTTCTCGATCGAGGACGGCGTTGCACGCGGATCGGGCCGCTCGGTGGGCAAAGTTAACCTGTTTGACGCCGTCGAGCGCTGTTCCGACCTGCTGATTCGTCGCGGCGGACATGCCGGTGCGGTGGGTGTGACCATCGAGGCATCCAAGCTCGATGAGTTCCGCCGCCGCCTTTCCGCCGTGCTATCGGAGCTTCCCGCCGAGGACTTTGAAGACACCGACGAGGTCGCCGCCACCGTCGACCTTTTCGAGCTGAATATTGAGACCATCGAGCAGATCTCCCGTCTTGAGCCGTTTGGCCAGGGCAACAAGGTGCCGCTGTTGGCGGCCGAGGGCGTGACAATGTGCGATCGCGCCGTGGTGGGCAAAACCGGCGAGCACATGCGCTTCGTGGCGACCGATGGCGCCGCGAGTGTGCCGGCCATTATGTTCCGCGTGCCGCAGATCGATAAGCTCATCAATTGTGATAGCGCCGTCGACTTGGTGTTCGAGGCCGTGGCCGAGCATTGGCAAGGTCGCGTAAAGCCCAAGCTCATGATCAAGGATGTCTTGGTCCGCGATAACACGGCGCCCAGCGTTGACGACCCGGCATGCGAGCTTCGCCGCGGCGTGGAGCCTGCTGACGCCGGTCTTCGTCTGGAGTCCCGAAAGCGCCAAACGCTCGCCCAACTTTCTTATACCGAGCTCACGCGCTCGCTTATCCATAGCTTTATCGGCTCGAACCAGCCGCACCGCGCGCAGGTCGAAGCGCTCGATGCCCTGGCCGATCACCAAAGTGTTCTGGCCGTTATGGGAACGGGGCGCGGAAAGTCTCTTATCTTCCATGTGCACGCCGCGCGCGAGGCGGTCCTTCGCGGGCGTGCGAGCATCTTTGTCTATCCGTTGCGCGCGCTCGTTGCCGACCAGGCCTATCACCTCTCGTCGACGATGGCCGCGCTCGGCATTGGCGTTGGCGTGCTGACCGGTGAGACCGTGGAGGCGGCGCGCGATGACGTGTTTGCCGGCTTGGCTTCGGGCCGCACCGGCATCGTGCTCACGACGCCCGAGTTCCTGTCCATTCACCGCGACCGCTTTGCGCGTTCGGGGCGCATCGGTTTTGTCGTTATCGATGAGGCGCATCATGCCGGTCTTGCCAAGGGCGGCGACCGCAGCGCCTATCTCGACATGCCCGATATCCTCAAGGCCTTGGGAGACCCGGTCGTTCTGGCCACGACTGCCACCGCAACGGCTCCGGTTGTGGCCGAGCTCGCCCGCGTGCTACCGATTACCCGTACGGTGGTCGACGAGACGGTGCGCGAGAACTTGCAGCTCGAGGACGATCGCGATCTTGCGAGCCGCGAGAACCGCCTGGTGTCCATCGTGGCGACGGGGGAGAAGACCGTCATCTACGTCAACTCGCGTGATCAGTCCGTGGCGCTTGCCAAGACGTTGCGCAAGCGTGTGCCCGATTGCGCAACCCATATCGCGTTCTATAACGCGGGGCTTGCGCGCTCCGATCGCCGCCGCGTCGAAGAGGCGTTTCGAGATGGCAGCCTCAGTTGCATCGTCTCGACTTCGGCCTTTGGCGAGGGCGTCAACCTTCCCGATATTCGCCATGTCGTGCTCTATCACATGCCGTTTGGCGCGATTGAGTTTAACCAGATGAGTGGCCGCGCCGGTCGCGATGGACAGCCCGCCGTGATTCACCTGCTCTATTCGTCGCGCGACGCCCGCATTAACGAGCGCCTACTCGACTGCTATGCGCCTGAGCGCGACGAGCTCGTCACGCTCTATCGCGCGCTGCAAACCATGTGGCGCTCCAACCGCGGCAAGACCGGGGACGATTCGTTTAGCGCGAGCGATATCGACATCGCGCAGATGTGCCTTGCCATCGATGCTCGCACGCCGGTTGACGAGCGCTCGGTGGCAAGCGGTCTGGGAATCTTCGAAGAGCTTGGTTTCTGTCGCGTTTCGGGGTTTGACGACACCCGTCGCATCGCGATGGCCGAAAACCCCGGCCGCGTGCAATTGAGCAGGTCAATTCGGTATTTGGAGGGCTTGCGTTCGCGCATGGAGTTCTCGGCTTTCCGGAGCTGGGCGCTCGATTCGTGCGCTTCTGATATGCTAGCCAAAGTTAACCGCCCGATCGTACCGCGGGCCTAGGGGAAGGGGACCTCGATGGATGCCGCAGCCCGTACCGTCCATGATTCCGCCCTCCAGCCGTTCTCGGAGATGGAGCACTATAAGCATGCCGATGAGCTGCCGCCCGAGATTATGGCGGACAGCTACGACAAGCTGGAGCGCCTGTGCCTCAAATATATGAATGAGGACGACTTCTCTAAGGTGGAGCAGGCCTATTGCTTTGCTGCCGAGAAGCACTGCAACCAAAAGCGCCGCTCGGGTGAGATGTACATCAACCATCCCGTCGAGGTGGCCATCATTTTGGCCGACCTCAAGATGGACTGCGATGTGGTGTGCGCCGCGCTGCTGCACGATACCGTCGAGGACACCGAGACCTCGCTTGCCGATGTTTCCGGCCTGTTTGGCGATACGGTGGCCGAGCTCGTCGATGGCGTGACCAAGCTCACCAACATCGAAGTCGACAGCATGGACGAGAAGCAGGCGCTTACGCTGCGCAAGATGTTCCTTGCCATGTCCAAGGACATCCGCGTCATTATCGTCAAGCTTGCCGACCGCCTGCATAACATGCGTACGCTGGCGGCCCTTCGCGAGGACCGTCGCCTGTTTAAGGCCCGCGAGACCATGGACGTATACGCGCCCTTGGCCGACCGCCTGGGCATGAGCTCTATCAAGTGGGAACTCGAGGACCTGTCCTTCTTCTACCTGGAGCCCGATGCCTACCAGCGCATCTCGCGCATGGTAGCCGAGTCGCGCGAGGTTCGCGAGCGCTATCTGGCCGAGACTATCAAGACGCTCACCGATGAGCTCAACCGCATTGGCCTGGAGGGCTTTCAGATCAACGGCCGTTCCAAGCACTATTGGTCTATCTATCAAAAGATGAAGCGCAAGGGCAAGGAGTTCTCCGAGATTTACGACCTGGTGGCACTGCGCGTCATCACGCATTCGGTGCGCGATTGCTACTCCACGCTCGGCGCGGTGCACACGCTGTGGCACCCCATGCCCGGCCGCTTTAAAGACTATATCGCCATGCCCAAGGTCAATAACTACCAGTCGCTCCACACGACGGTCATCGGCCCCACGGCTCGCCCGCTCGAGATTCAGATTCGAACCTATGAGATGCATGAGCAGGCCGAGTACGGCATTGCCGCCCACTGGCTATATAAGAAGTCGGGCGGATCGTCTGCTTCCAAGACCAATGACGCTCAACGTTTGGACGACCAGATCAACTGGCTCAAGCATTCGCTCGATTGGGCGGCTTCCGACGAGATCACCGATGCCAAGGAATACCTGCATTCGCTGAAGGTCGACCTCTTCGATCAGGAGATCTTTGTCTTTACGCCCAAGGGCGAGGTCATGGCGCTTCGTGCCGGCTCCACGCCGCTCGACTTTGCCTACGCCGTTCACACCGAGGTGGGAAACCATTGCGTCGGCGCCAAAATCAACGGTGCGGTGGCTCCGCTCACGCACGAGATTAAGACGGGTGACCGTGTCGAGATTCTGACTAACAAGAGTTCCAAGCCGTCGCGTGATTGGCTCAAGATCGTTAAGACACCTTCCGCCAAGTCAAAGATCCGCCGCTATTTTGCCGCTGCGACCAAGGACGACGACGCTGCTGCTGGTCGCGATATGCTGGCTAAGGACCTGCGTAAGCGTGGCTATGGCATTTCTACGCCGCGTTCGACGCGTGCGCTCAACGCCGTGGCGGAGCAGTTTAACTTCAAGCAGCTCGAGGACCTGTTTGCCGCCGTCGGCGCCGGCAAGGTTGCCCCGCGCGCTGTGGGCAATAAGGTCGAGCAAATCTTGGACCCCAAGCCCGAGGAACAGCTCACCAAGGCCGAGGCTATCGCCGAGGTCGTGAAGCAGCCTGCTCGCGGCTCCAACCGCAAGCCGCAAAAGCGCGGCAAGAGCGCCAGTAACGGCATTATCGTCAAGGGCGAGAGCAACAGCGGCCTACTGGTCCGTCTGGCTCATTGCTGCAACCCCGTGACGGGCGACGACATCGTCGGCTTCATCACGCGCGGTCGTGGCGTTTCGGTGCATCGCGCCAACTGTCCCAACGTCAAGGGTCTTATGGAGCATCCCGAGCGCATGATCGAAGTGGAGTGGGACGGCGCTGCCGACACCCTCTTCCAGGTCGAGATCGTGGTCGAGTGCCTGGACCGCATGGGCCTGCTCAAGGATGTCACCATTGCCATTGGCGATGCGGGCGGCAATATCCTTTCTGCCGCCACGTCGACCAACCGCGAGGGTATTGCAACCCTGCGCTTTATGGTCGAGATCTCGGACGCGAGTGGTCTGGATCCGCTGCTGGCCTCCATCAGCAGCGTTGACTCGGTCTACGACGCGCGCCGCCTGATGCCCGGTGAGGGTGGAGCCCAGCTTAAGCGCCGCGTTTAGTCGCGACGAACGTGCCACATTATCGATATTCGCTACACTCGAGGCATCGTTTGATGCCTCGAGTTCTATAGAGAGGAGAGGGACATGAGTGCTGTGTCCTTGGATTTAACTCCCAAGGGATCGGTCGAGATCGAGACGCTCGTAAACGGTCCCATTCAGACCAATAGCTATGCTGTCATTTCGGACAATGAGTGCGTGATTATCGATCCCGCATGGGAAGGCGAACGCCTGGTGGAGCATATTCGAGCCGAGCATCCCGGCGTACGCGTGTTTGGCGCCGTATGCACTCATGGCCATGCCGATCATGTTGGTGGTGTTGCAGGCGTGCGAACCACCGTTGGCGAGGGCTGCCAGTATGAGCTGTGTGCTAAGGATGTGGCGGTGCCGCATGCGAACATCGAGGAACAGCGAGCTATGTGGGGCATTGAGACGCCTGACCCCGGGGAGCCGACGCACCTGCTCGCCGAGGGAGATGCTATCAAGGTGGGCGATATCTACCTGCAGGTGATCGAGACGCCAGGGCATACGCCGGGCGGGATCGTCTTGTTTGCTGCCACCGAGCAGGGGAACATTGCCTTTGTGGGCGACACCCTGTTTCCGGGTGGGCACGGCCGCACCGATCTTTCTGGAGGAGACGAGGCGGCGATTCTGCGCTCGCTCTCCAAGCTCGCCCGGCTTCTCCCGCCCGATACCGTTTGCCTAACCGGTCATGGCGATTCGACCACCATGGCACGCGAGCTCATGCAGAACCCTTTCATGCAGATTTAGCTTAATAGTCGGCTTTTGAAGCACGAGAAGCGTCCAAACGTCAAGCTATTTTTCCCCAACGGGTCGATTTCGTAGGGCAAACGGTCAAAAAAGTCTGTTTGGACGATATTCGTGAACAAACGAACGTTTATGCTCGGGTGCGCCGTGGTAAAATCTCAGGCGTTATCGGAGCAACCTTACAGGAGGTTTCTTTTATGCTCGTCAACGCAGCAGACATGCTCAAGAAGGCCGAGGCCGGCAAGTACGGTCTTGGTGCCTTCAACACCAACAACCTCGAGTGGACCCTGGCTATTCTCCAGGCCGCCGAGGAGGCCAAGTCTCCGCTGATCCTTCAGTGCACCGCTGGTGCCGCTAAGTGGATGGGCGGTTTCAAGGTCTGCGCCGACATGGTCAAGGCTGCCGTCGAGGCCACGGGCGTTACCGTTCCCGTCGCCCTTCACCTCGATCACGGTTCTTACGAGGACTGCTTCAAGTGCATCGAGGCCGGCTTCACGTCCATCATGTATGACGGCTCTCACGAGGAGACCTTCCAGCTTAACCTCGACCGCACCAAGGAGCTCGTTGAGCTTGCCCACTCCAAGGGCATGTCCATCGAGGCCGAGGTCGGCGGCATCGGCGGCACCGAGGACGGTGTGACCTCCAGCGGCGAGCTCGCTGATCCTGCTGAGTGCAAGCAGATCGCTGACCTGGGTGTCGACTTCCTCGCCTGCGGCATCGGCAACATCCACGGCGTGTACCCCGCCGACTGGGCTGGTCTTTCCTTCGAGCGTCTGGGCGAGATTAAGGCCCAGACCGGTGACCTGCCCCTCGTTCTGCACGGTGGCACCGGCATCCCCGAGGATCAGATCAAGAAGGCCATCTCCCTGGGCATCTCCAAGATCAACGTCAACACCGACCTGCAGCTCGTCTTCGCCAAGGGCGTCCGCGAGTACATCGAGGCTGGCAAGGATCAGCAGGGCAAGGGCTTTGACCCCCGCAAGCTCCTCAAGCCTGGTCGCGACAACATCGTTGCCCGCACCAAGGAGCTCATGGAGGAGTTTGGCTCCGTCAACAAGGCGTAAGCGTCGCTAAACTTCCCGCCGGAAGCCCCGTCCCCCTACACTGTTTCCTTTGCGCTCACCTGGCTTTGCCAGAAGTCGCGCCAAGAAAACAGCTCCGGGGGACGGGGCTTCCTTCGTTTAACGCCGCAGGGTTACGAGGCTGAATTATTTATTTGACTACCGTTCAGCGGTGTTGATGGCTCCCTTGTTGGGGCTTTCTTTTTATCTCGCTACAATGGGCTTCAAGCGTTCTAGTGACTTGGAGTTTTGGTATGGCTGTTATTAATGTACTGCCTTCGGATGGGAAGGTTATTGACGAGGGTCCTGTTGGCTGCTCTGTTGATGTTTGCAGTGATGATTTTCGCCATCTCGATATTGGGCTACCGCCTGAGATTCTTCGTCTTAAGGATGCCGGGTATTTGATGCAGGCTGTTGCTGCCTGCGATCGCCTTTTGGAGCAGAACCCCGAGCCTTCGCTGGCTGCTTGTGTTCGTGCCGAGCGGTATCGCATGCTCGAGACGCCGCTTCATTTTTCGGTGTCGCGCGATCAGGCTATTGCGATGATTCGCGAGGAGTGGCCAGAGTTTACCGAAGAGCAGTTTGATGACCTGATTAATCGTAAGCGTATTGACTGGCGCTTTATCGATGGCGAACTGTTCGTTCTCGACAACTTCCTCGATTCGCTTCGCGTATATCCCAAAGAGGTTCCCGGCATGCGGCCCGATTCTACGGACGGAGTAGCACTGCGCAACGAGATGCTCAAGGAGATGGAGTCGCAAAACGGATTGGCTCGCGTCATTACGCTTAAAGCGTCCGTGTCTGTCCCCGGCGCTCTGGAAGGGGAGACCGTTTGCGCTTGGCTTCCCGTCGCGGCTGCCTGCCGTCAGCAGTCTCGGGTCGAGATCCTCGACATGACGCCGGAGGGCGCTGTTGCTCCCGCGAATGCTTCGGCGCGTACCGCCTCGTGGTCTTCCTCGAGCGAGCACTTATTTTCGGTGACCTATCGTTATCACATCGATGCTGCTTATTGTGATGTCTACGGTGGCACACTTCCGGTTCACCCGCGTATGGACGCGCCTCTGCCCGAGGATATTTCCGAGGACCGTCCGCACATTGCATTTACGCCGTATCTGCAGCAGCTGACGGCCAGTGTTGTTGACGGACTCGAGGATCCGCTCGATCGCGCCCGTGCTATCTATGATTACCTGACGCAGCATATCGACTATCGCTATCAGCCGCCGTACTTGCTTTTGGGATCTATTGCCGATGACTGCGTGCATTCGCTCCGCGGCGATTGCGGCGTTATGGCGCTCACGTTTATCACCATGTGCCGTATCGCGGGCGTGCCTGCCCGTTGGCAGAGCGGCCTGTATGTTGCGCCCGATTCGGTGGGGTCGCACGACTGGGCAGAGTTCTATACGCCGCAGACCGGTTGGCTCAACGCCGACGTGTCATTTGGATCTTCTGCTCGCAGGATGGGGGAGGAGTGGCGCCGCCGTCACTACTTTGGCAATCTCGACCCGTGGCGTATGGTGGCCAACAATCGATTCCAGGCAGAGTTTGAGCCCTCTTTCGACGGCATGCGCGAGGACCCTTACGATAACCAGATGGGTGAGGCTTCGGTCGACGGTCGCGGATGCCGTCGGCGCGAGATGCTCCGCACGGTCGAACTCATCGAAATGCTCGAAGTTCCATTTTCGGACTAATCGGTAGAAAGCTGTGATAAACTAACTCACGCATTGCGTGCCCGAGTGGCGGAATTGGCAGACGCAGTGGACTCAAAATCCACCGTTGGCAACAACGTGCGAGTTCGAGTCTCGCCTCGGGCACCATTCATGCAAGCGAGCGTTCAAGGGGGTTGCGGCCCCCTTTTTCGTGCCGAACTCGCGTGAGCGCGCGAAGCGTTAAGCAAACAGGCCTGTGGCCTGTTTGTAGCGGAGCGTGGCGAGGGCGCCACGCGCCCAAAGCCCGGGGCTTCGCGAAGCGAAGGCCCTTCGAGTCTCGTCTCGAGCACCATACATGCAAGCGAGTGTTCAAGGGGGTCAAGGTCCCTTTTTCGTGTACGTAATGTGATAGCGCGCGGTACGTGTTATTATTCGCAAGGCGTTGTTCCCGCAATGCCCTAAAGAGGAACCTGAGGGTTCCCACCTTTTGGCGCCAATGAGCAGCTGACTGGTCATACAACTTAGATTTATTTCCTCAAATCGAGGATGTCTATGTGTACGACCTGGTTGCTGAGAAGCGCCGGGTTATTTTTTTATGAATGGAGGTAGGGAAAATAGCTAAGTCTGATGACACCCGCATCAACGACGAGATCACTGCATCTTCGTGCCGTTTGATTGGCGTCGATGGCTCACAGCTCGGCCTGTTCGCCATCCGCGATGCCCAGCGCGTCGCCGACGATCAGGGTCTCGACCTGGTCGAGATCGCTCCCAACGCGGAGCCGCCGGTCTGCAAGGTCATGGACTACGGTAAGTTCAAGTACCAGCAGGCCATGAAGGCCAAGGCTGCTCGTAAGAACCAGTCCAAGGTCGAGGTCAAGGAAATGAAGTTCCGACCCAAGATCGACGTTGGCGACTACGAGACCAAGAAGGGCCACGTTCTGCGTTTCCTCAAGAAGGGCGCACGCGTTAAGATCACCATCATGTTCCGCGGCCGTGAGATGGCTCACCCGGAGCAGGGTCTTAACGTTCTCGAGCGTCTCGCCGAGGATCTCAAGCCTTACGCTACGGTCGAGTCCAAGCCTAAGATGGAAGGCCGTAACATGCTTATGCTGCTCGCCCCGATTAAGGGCGCCTTCGATGAGGATAAAGCGGCAAGCGATACCAAGTAACTAGTGTTCTGTAACCGATTAAGGAGTATTTCATGCCTAAGATGAAGTCCCACAGCGGCACCAAGAAGCGTTTCCGCAAGACTGGTACCGGCAAGCTTATGCGCGCCAAGGCTTTCAAGAGCCACATCCTGAGCAAGAAGTCCACCAAGCGTAAGCGTGGCTTCCGTCAGGAGACCGAGATCGCCGCTGCCGACCGCAAGGTCATCAAGTCGCGTCTCGCCTAAGTTCGCGTTCCCGTTTTTCGTTTTACCGTCTAGGAGTTGATAGAACATGGCACGTATTAAGCGCGCTGTTGCCGCCAAGAAGAAGCGCCGTACCGTTATGCACCGTGCGAAGGGTTACTACGGTGCCGCTTCGCGTACTTACAAGCATGCTAAAGAGCAGGTCCAGCACTCCCTGCAGTATCAGTATCGTGATCGCCGCAACAAGAAGCGCGAGATTCGTTCTCTCTGGATCACCCGTATCAACGCTGCTGCTCGCCTGAACGACATCTCTTACTCTCAGTTCATGCACGGCCTGAAGGTTGCCGGTATCGAGCTCGACCGCAAGGTCCTGGCTCAGATGGCTTACGAGGACATCGAGTCCTTCAACGAGCTGGCTGCCATTGCCAAGAAGGCTCTCGAGGCCTAATAGATTCTGTTGAATCGCTAGGGGAGTGTCGCACTGTGCGCGGCGCTCCCTTTTTTTATCGAAAGCGCTGGTTTATATAGCAAAGGCGCGGGTAGATAGACACTTACAGGTGACCGATCTTTATATATCTCTTAACCGAAGGGTCATCATCTGATACGTGCAGTATTTCTGCACCAGCCTTTCTATTACTTATATAGGAAGCGATATGTTGTGTAGGACTTGTGAAGAGTGGAATTGACGTCCCACATCGCTTCGCGGTCTGGCAATATATCTCCTTGCCGCGCGGCCCGGTCGGACCGGATCAGCCGCAGAGCGTGCACCTTGAGAACCGGATACTGCGAGGATGGACACATTCAGTGTCGCATCC
>UQZI01000054.1 GCA_900545555.1 uncultured Collinsella sp. | reverse complement strand
AAACGATCAGATGGCAAATGGCGCGATTGCAGCGCTGCGCGATAGCGGTCTGCGCGTGCCCGAGGACGTAAGTGTGGTGGGCGTCGATGATTCGCTCGATGATTTTGTGGCACACAACGAGCTCACGACCGTGCGATTCGATCTACATCAGCGCGGACGCGAGGTGTTTGAGCATGCGGTTCCCGAGGCGGGTACGGCGGGCAAAACCGTTGCCATTCGTATTCCCGGTCAGCTCATCGTTCGGCATAGTACGGCGGCACCGCCCGCATAGTTTGTGCTGGTAAACGGCGATTTATCGCATTTCAATAACAATCGGTAAGGATGCCGGCAGATGGCTGTTGGGATGCAGCCGAGTGCTATGATAGACGGGCTCTTTTGTCTATCTAGGAGGCTTTGCCTGATGGAGATCACCAAGGATATCCGCTACGTTGGCGTCGACGATCACGACATTGACCTGTTCGAGGGCCAGTACGATGTGTCCGAGAACGGTATGGCATACAACAGCTACGTTATCTTGGGCGAAAAGATCGCTGTCGCCGATTCAGTCGACGGCGGTTTTGTTGACGAGTGGCTCGGCAACCTCGAGGCCGTGCTCGATGGCCGTACGCCCGATTACCTGGTCGTTCATCATATGGAGCCCGACCACTCCGCTGGCATCGTCGCCTTTATGGAGCGCTATCCCCAGGCCCAGATTGTGGCCAGCATGGGCGCCTTCCGCATGATGGTCAACTACTTTGGCACCGATTTCCCCGAGCGCAAGATGGTCGTCAAAGAGGGTGACGTGCTCGACCTGGGCGGCCACAGCCTAACCTTTGTCGGCGCCCCCAACGTTCATTGGCCCGAGGTGCTTTTCTCTTACGAGTCCACTGACAAGGTGCTCTTTAGCGCCGACGGCTTTGGCAAGTTTGGCGCCAACGATATCGAGGATCCGGAAGGTTGGGCCTGTGAGGCGCGCCGTTACTACTTTGGCATCGTGGGCAAGTTCGGCAAGTTTGTGCAGGCCGTGCTCAAGAAGGCCGCCGACCTAGACATCCAGATCATTTGCCCGCTTCACGGCCCCGTGCTGACCGAGAACCTGGGCTATTACCTTGACACCTACAACACCTGGTCTAGCTACCAGCCCGAGGACGAGGGCATTACGATTGCCTATGCAAGCGTGTATGGCCATCTGAAGGCTGCCGTTGAGGAGCTTGCATCTGCGCTCGAGGCCCGCGGCCAGAAGGTTTCCGTCTTTGACCTGACTCGCGACGACATGGCCGAGGCCGTTGAGGATGCGTTCCGCTATGACCGTCTGGTACTCGCTTCCATCACCTATCAGGGCGAGATTTTCCCGTTCATGAGCACCTTCATCCATACGCTCGCCGAGCATGCCTACCAGAACCGCACGGTGGCGCTTGTCGAGGCCGGTTCCTGGGCGCCCGCCGCTGCCAAGGTTATGACCAAGGAGCTCGAGGGCATGAAGGACATCACCCTGACGCAGAACAAGGTGACCGTGCTAGGTTCGCTCAGCGACGCATCGCGCGCCCAGATTGAGGCCCTCGCTAACGAGCTCTCCAAGTAGCGATACGCTCACGTTTAACGCTCAAACCACCACAAAGGTGCCTTTGTGGTGGTTTTTGTTTAAGCGCTGGCGATGAGGAGATTTGGGCGGGCGTTGTCGACGATCTCGGCGATTGAGGTGGCGACGGCGTGATCGGGGTCACGGTCCATCACGATGGCGTTGACGTCGGTCAACTCGGCAAAGCGGTACATGCCGCGTCCGTTGACCTTACTGGCGTCCATGAGGGCGACACTTTGACGGGCGGCACCGACCATAGCCGCTTTGGTCTCGGCCATCTGCGGAAAGTCGGTCGTAAAGCCGCAGCTGGGGACAAAGGCGCCGGGGCACATGACGGCAAGGTCGGCGTGGACCATTTGGAGCGCTTGCATGGTAAGTGGGCCGTACAGATAGCGATGACCTTTGCGCAGTGCCCCGCCCAGCATGACGACATCGACTGAGGGCATGCTCTCGTCGATGTAATCGGCAATGGTAATGTCGGCCGTGATGACGGTGATGCCATCGCGCTGGTCGAGGAGCCGGACAAACTCGAGCGCTGTGGTGCCCGAGTCGACGAGCAGCGTGTCGCCGTCATTGACGAGTTCGATGGCGCTTTGTGCGATGGCCTGCTTGGCGGCGACATTGACGTTGATGCGGCGATCCTGGGTGGATACGGTCAGTCGCTTCTGGAGCGACACGGCGCCGCCATGCGTGCGGCGCAGCTTGCCGGACTCGGCGAGCGCGTCTAGGTCGGCGCGGGCGGTAACGGAGGACACGCCAAAGGTCTGGGCGATTTCTGCTACCTGCACCGAGGCGTTATGTTCGAGCATTTCCATAATGGCGGCACGACGCTCATCGGCGAAAGCTCGGGTTGTTGCATGGGCCATATCCGCTCCATCATCGTCTGAAATTTGCAGGAATTGTGTTGAGTCTATTTTCGTTCATTTTCTTTTTAAGTAAGAAAACGCCTTTCGATTACTTACTTTTTCTATAAAAGAAAGACCTCGAACGCCCAAAATTCAATATCGAACACGCCCACTCGGCTCCAATTCCTTCCGTTTACTTTTCAAAAACGGCTGTATTGACCTGCATGGGCTCAATATCTCGCACGTGCAAAGCCGCTGAATTTCATACAATAAGTGCAGCAAAACACAAGGTAAAACGCCTTGTGAACAACTACGCCCGATGTCCAGATGCGGGCGAGGGAGAGGAGCAAACGCTCATGGCACTTGTTACCACCGAAAAGATGCTCAAGGACGCTCAGGCCGGCCACTACGCCGTCGGCGCGTTCAACGTCGAGAACCTCGAGTTTGTTATGGCCGTTCTGGCCGCTGCCGAGGAGACCAAGTCCCCCGTCATCATGCAGACCACCCCGGGCACCATTAAGACCGCTGGTCTGGACTACTTCTACGGCATGGTCAAGGCTGCCGCCGAGCGCGCTTCCGTGCCCGTCGCTCTGCACCTCGATCACGGCGATGGCTATGACCGCTGCATGCAGGCTTTCCGCACTGGCTACACCTCCGTTATGATCGACGGCTCGCACGAGTCCTTCGAGGACAACATTGCCCTGACCAAGTCCGTCGCCGATGCTGGCCGCGCCATGGGCGTGCCTGTCGAGGCTGAGCTCGGCAAGGTCGGCGGCAAGGAGGACGACGGTCCCGCGGTTGAGGGTGAGAGCCCCTACACCGATCCGGCCGAGGCCAAGGAGTTCGTCGAGCGCACTGGCTGCACCTCCCTCGCTATTGGCGTTGGCACCAGCCACGGCGTGTACACGAGCGATCCGCACATCGAGCAGTCCGTGGTCAAGGCCATCCGCGACGCCGTCGACGTGCCGCTGGTCCTGCACGGCACCTCCGGTGTGCCCGATGAGCAGGTTGCCGAGGCTGTGAAGAACGGCATCTGCAAGGTTAACTACGCCACCGAGCTGCGTCAGGCCTACACCAAGGGCTTCATGGCCTACATGGCCGAGAACCCCGCCTGCTTCGACCCCAAGAAGCCGGCCAAGGAGGGCATGCGTGAGATCACCGAGCTGGTTAAGATCCGCATGACCAACCTCAACTCTGTGGGCAAAGCAGAGTAACGGCAAGGGTACTCTGATCCCACCGGACGGTTTGGGCGGGTCCCGTACTTAGTTTCCAAAACGTCCTCGCGCATGAAGGCCCCCGTTGTCTCGCTTCTTCGAAGCGTTGACAACGGGGGCCTTCGCGCTGCGGAATGATTTTGGAAACTAAGTACGGGACCCGCCTAAACCGTCCTGCTCAATCGCCCTTGTGGCGTTGGGGCTGAAGGGGTGGGATGCGGGGGTTACTTGATTGTTAGGGTTAGCAGGTCGTTGGGGGTTTTGAGGTTGTAGGTGGCGTTTGGGATATCTTGGTGTGATCCCCATGCTGCTCGGGCAAAACTGACCCCTGCCGAAGTTGCGCATTGTTCGTCGTAGACGGTGTCGCCAACGTAGACGACGTTGCCAGGATTCGCGCCCGCACGTCGGAGATATTCGAGCATGGGTGCGGGTGCGGGTTTATGTTCGGTTGTGTCTTCGACAAGGATGATGTGCTCAAAATACTTATCGAAACCAAGGGGTGCAATTTCTTTTGCGTATTCGTCGCGCGCACGTGAGGAGACGATGCCAAGTTTGCAGCCGCTATCGGCGAGCGTTGCGATGACTTCAAGCAAACCTGGAAACACGCTGATGGTGCTTTTAAAGCTGGCGGCAACTTGGCACCAGCGATCCAACGTTGCCTGCGAGTAGATCCCAAGTTTCTCAAGGGCATCCTTGCCGGGTATGCCGAGGGCAAAGTCAAGCTCGTGTCGGGGAAGCGTTTTGCTGGTCTCTTCTTGGACAATCTGGACAAGCGATGACAGAACGCTTTCTTCTGTATCTGCCAATGTCCCATCAACGTCAAATACGATATGGTCAAAGTGCTTCATATGATTGCTCCTCTCTGTTGTTTGCCTGCAAGTTTGATGCGGTGACAGAAGAAAGGCTAGCGGGATTTCTGCCTGGTGCTATCGAGATTCTGCCTCGCTGCTCGATAGCTCGAAGGAGTGCATCCCATTTGTTCTTTAAATACCTGGCCAAGATGGCTTGCTGTCGCAAAGCCGCATTGGCGCGCGACTGTCTGGACCGTTCGCGTGGTGTGTGTCAAAAGTTCGCAAGCACGGTTTACGCGGTATGCGCGCAGATATGCCGCCGGGGTCGTTCCTGCGCAAGCTTCGATAATGCGGTAACACTCTCTTTCGCTTACGCCGGCTGCAGATGCCATCTGGGGCACATCTATAGCGGCTGCATAGTTCGCGCGGATATAGTCCAGGATTGCCTTGAACTGTACGTCGCGGTTGGTCATCCAAGAGGCGTTGTCGGAGGAAAAGAGCGGTTCGGCCTTGGCGTAAATCTGAATCCAGAGCTCTGACAAGCTATTCCGAAGCGCCATCTCGTTCTGCGGCCGTTGAAGGTCGTGGTTAAAGGAACTCTTTAGCAAATCGATAAAGGGCATATCGTCGGGGTTGGTGGGCGACCATTTGAGCACATCGACGCCTCGACATTGCAGTAAAGGATTGATATGGCGCTTTTGAAGGCGTCCCGCGGGATCGCCGAGCATCGACGGCTGAAAGATATGCAACATTTGAATGGCTGGTGCCGAATTGGGTGATTGCAGCGTGCTGTGCAAAACGCCGCCGTTGATAAAGCCGGCGGACCCTTCCTCAAAGCGTACGTGCTCATGAGCCGCGCGCGTTCGATAGTCAATCGCTCCCTGCTCCATGTAGAAAAGCTCAACTTCGGAATGCCAGTGCCAGGGGACGGAATTGCCCGGATAGCGAGCGAATTCTGCGCGTTCGGCAATATAGGGCCAGTCTTCGGCGGTCTCGGGAAACGCTTCCTCGCGTCCTCCGCGGTGCAATTCTATGTGATCCATGTTTCGCATGGCATCAGTATAAAGCGCGATGGGCTTAGATTGCTCTTGCCTGTTCGGGGAACGCCTTGTCTAGGGATGCTTGGAGCTTTTCGAAGGATGCTCGTAAGTTGAGGCTCTGATCGGCTGAGCGCTTGGTTTTTGGGGTTGGGGAGTCGAGGAGGCCGTTTCTCTGTGTCGGGGGAAAGGAGAAAAGGTTTGCATGTTTTAGGGATGGCTGCTGTGCTGCGTCATTGGAAGAATGCATGCTTATGCGGCCTCCTCGATGTCCACCAAAAGGTTTCGCACGGGGTGTGCTGCTAGGTCCCGTGCGTTGGCAGTATTATGCCGCGGCTGCTGCAAAGAAGCGCTAAAGAAAGGCTTAACCAGGTTTGGTGTTACGATGAAACTGCAGGTCAGAGGTATCGAGTAACACTCTTGAAAGGTTGGGAGCTTAAGGGCTTTCTAAGATTTGTGGCGAGGATGTGGCTCGCCTATGCGGGGCGCGTGGATGGCTCGTTCCTAGCGCTGCGGCTCTGCGGCGCGCACCTGCTCAATGACCTTTTCCATGGTGACGTCAATACGGTCCTTTTTGAGCTCGCATTCCCAGATGGTTATGGGTGTCCAGCCCATTTGAGTGAGTGCTGCCACGGCGGCTCGGTCGCGCTCGACGTTGCGACGGAACTTTGCCTCCCAAAACTCAACGTTGCGCTTGGGCTGGCTCGGATTGCACTTAGGGCAGCGATGCCAAAAGCAACCGTTGACGAAGATGGCGATCTTGCGGCCGGGGAAGGCGATGTCGGGCTTGCCGGGAACCTTCCATTCCAAGCGATATCCCGTAAGGCCCGCTGCGCGCAGGCGCTGTCGTACGAGCAGCTCGGGCTTGGTGTTGGCGCGCTTGTTGCCCTTCATGGACTTTTTGATGGCGGCGCGACGGCGCACCAGTTCGCGCTCGTCGGCGGAAAGGTCCGAGGTGTCGATGCCGTCGAGCAGACCGGGCTTGGGGCGCTTTTTGCTGCGGCGCTTAGGTTTGCGCTTGGGATTGGCGGCGGGTTTGTCGGCTGTGTTGGGCGCGGCGTCATCGGCGGAGCTTGCCTCAAGCCGGTCCTCCTTCAGCTCAATCAGCGCATCGATAAGCCCCTTGTCGGCGGGCATCCATTCCACCGTGGCAAGCGAGGTACGCGAAATCCAGCGGATATCGAGCTGGCGGTCGTGCTTCTGGGGTTCATCGGATTCATCGGTGAGCGAGCAGTAGTAGCACTCCATGGAGAGGTGGAAATCGGGGTAGTCGTACTCGACGGTGTAGAAATCACGCAGGTTTGTGACTTTTACCTGCAGCTCTTCCATGAGCTCGCGTCGCACGGCGTCTTCGGGTGTCTCGCCGCGCATGAGCTTGCCACCGGGGAACTCCCAAAGTCCCTGCATGTCGCCATAGCCGCGCTGCACGGCAAGCAGCTCATCGGATCCTTCCTTGCGAATGATTCCAGCGGCAACATGAACAGTCTTCAACAGGAGTCCTCCCTCAACATCAACACATAACAGGGTGGCTACCCGTACCTTACACAACGGTAAGGCAAGCGTAAGCCATATCGATGGTAGCCGACTCGTCTTCTTGCGACTATAGATGCCGTAGACTAATCGCAAGAAAGGACTCGGTATGCAAACCACGCACATGGCGACTCCGGTACTGGAGGTCGCGCATCTCGAAAAGGTATATGGAGCGCTGGGCAACGTGACCCGCGCGCTCAACGACGTCAGCTTTACCGTCAACCGCGGCGAATTTGTTGGCATCATGGGCGCTTCGGGCTCGGGCAAGTCGACGTTGCTCAACTGCGTGTCGACCATCGATAGCGCCACGAGTGGCACGATCCGCATCAACGGGCAGGACGTAACACGCATGAAGCAGGCTAAGCTTTCGCAGTTCCGCCGCGAGGAGCTCGGCTTTATCTTCCAGGACTCTAACCTGCTCGATACGCTCACGGCACGCGAGAACATCGCCCTGCCGCTCACCATCGCCCGCACAAACTCGGCAGAGATTTCGACTCGCGTGCAGGATGTGGCAGCGCGCCTGTCCATCAGTCAGGTGCTCGACAAGTATCCCTACCAGATGTCCGGCGGTCAGCAGCAGCGCGTTGCCGCGGCTCGCGCGCTCGTCACCGACCCCACCATGATCATGGCCGACGAGCCCACCGGCGCCCTCGATTCCAAGAGCGCGCGCCTGCTGCTCGAGAGCCTGGAGGCCCTTAACCGCCGCCTGCGCGCCACCGTGCTCATGGTCACGCACGACAGCTTTGCCGCCAGCTACACGAGCCGTGTGCTGTTTATTCGCGACGGCAAGATTTTCACTGAGCTGCGCCGCGGCGACACCGACCGCCGAGAGTTCTTCGACCGCATTATGGAGGTCGTTGCCATGATGGGCGGTGAGGGCTCCGATGCTCTGTAAACTCGCTTGGGGCAACGTCCGCCGCGCCGGCCGCGACTACCTCGTCTACCTTTTGACGCTCACCCTGGGCGTCACGGTCTTCTATGCCTTTAACACCATCTCGATGCAGGTCGACATCGCCGGCATCGATGAAGAGGGCTTGGCACAGGTTATGGGCAGCATGCTCGGCTACCTGACGTACTTTTTGGCCGGTGTGATGGCCTTTTTGATGGTGTATGCCAATAACTTCATCATGAAACGCCGCAAAAAGGAGTTTGGCCTGTACCAGGTGCTCGGCATGGGGCGCGGGCGCGTCGCCACGATCATGGCGCTCGAGACCGTGATAGTATCGGTCGTGGCCTTTGCCGCCGGCATTTTGCTGGGCGTGGGGCTCTCCCAGCTCATGACGTTCTTTACGGCCTCGCTCTTTAAGACGCAGATCGCCAATTTCCGCTTCTTTTTCTCGGTGCATGCGTTCAACCTGACCCTTGCCTGCATGCTCGTGATGTTTGCACTCACGTTACTGCTGAACCTGCGCGCCGTTCGTCGCACTAAGCTCATTGAACTCATGGGTGCCGAGCGTCGCAACGAGAGCATCAAGACGCGCAATCCCTGGATCGCGATTGCCATCTTTGCTGTGGGCGTGGTGCTGGTGGGCGTGGCCTATTACCGTCTGCTACGTGATGGGTTCCCGCTAACCGCGACGGACAGCAAGCTGCAAGAGGCCATGAGCCAGTTTGGCATTACGACCGCTATGGTTACAGTGGGCACCTTTGCGCTGTTCTGGGGACTCTCGGGCATGCTCATCAAGCTGCTGCAGAGCCTGCGCGGCGTGTACTGGCGCGGCCTCAACATGTTTACCGTGCGCCAGCTTGCGGCCAAGGTCAACACGGTGTGCTTTTCGATGGGCGTCATCGCGATGATCCTGTTTTTGGCCATTACCTCGGTGACGTGCGGTATGTCTATTGCCAACGTGATGAACGAGAATCTGGAGCGCTATAACCCTGTTGACGTGTCTCAGACGTATATCTATTACACGCCCGAAACGCTCGACTACTACAAGGAGTATGTCAATCCGTCTGAGGCCGATCGTATGGTGCTGGCAGATGCAACGGTCGATTTGTACGCTGCATGGCATGGCGAGTGCAAGTCGGCGGACAACAACGACGAGACCGGCAAGAAGGTCAATATCGCCGATGTTGCCGGTGAGCATGTGCAGATCGATTCGTATCTGAGTTACCCGCTTGGCGGCTCGGGCCCCTCGGTGGTGGCAGGCGAGATGTGCAAGACCATGGGCGAAAAGCTTGCGAAGGCGCTCGAGGGCAGCAATGCCGATGATATGGGCCTGTTTGTGACGCCGGCGAGCCAGTACAATAAACTGCGCCAGATGATGGGCGAGGATCCGGTGAGCATTGGTCGCGACCAGTACGTGCTTACGTGTGATATGGGCGGCGAGCTGGGCGACCTGTACACCAAATACATGGCTGGGGGCCATACCCTCACCTTGGGCGGGCATACGCTCAAGCCCGCAACCGATAAGTCGGACAAGGACACAGCGGCCATCGCCAACTCGGCGATGGGCAGTAATCCGGGTACCGTCGTCGTTGCCGACGAGCTGTTGTCCCAACTTAATCTGCAGCCGTATGCCAGTAGCCTGCTCGTTAACTACAAACAGGGGATGGATGTGACCAAGGCAGACGAGAGCATTAAATACACCTTGCTCGACAATCTGCTCGTTGACGGCAAGGAGCCGGGGTCGTGGGGAGTCTTCATCACGCGTTCCGAGATGTACACGCAAGCAGCGCAGATGAACGGCATGATTAGCTATCTGGCCATCTACATTGGCTTTGTATTGGTCGTTGCATGCGCGGCGATTCTATCGATCCAGCAGCTCTCCAACGTGGCCGACGGCAGCCGCAGCTATCGCGTGCTGGCGCAGATCGGCTGTGACGACCGTCAGATCCGGCATTCGGTGATGGCACAGCAAGCGGTGTTCTTCCTGTTCCCGCTGGCAGTGGGTCTGGCGCACTCCTTTGTGGCGCTCAAGGTGATCATCGAGCTGGTGAGCGTATTCGGCGATATGAGCATCGGCGGCACCGTGGGCCTCACCTGCGCGATTTTCCTGGCGGCCTATGGTGACTACTTCCTGGTGACGTACCTCATGAGCGCTGGCATGGTGCAAGCTGCCATCGCCACCCGCTACAGCGAGTAGCAAGCGGACAAAACCGTCGCAAAACCAACGCAAACAACCGCCGCGGAGGGAGTCGGCCCCCTTCCGCGGCGGTTTTTTGTCTATCGGATGCCTCTCAGATGCAAGTGAGTAGACTTTTTTGGATCTGCCGAGCACATCATGACAAGTGCTCAATAAAACCGTAGGTCAGCGCTGTGACGATTCGGGGTGTGCTCGGCCTCCTGCAAAAAGTCTACTCACTTGGTTTTGGCTGCTAGAAGACCGCCGTGAGGGAAGGCAACTTTCTCGCGGCGGTTGGCGTTTGCCCAGATAAAACCTGCCAAAATAAACCTGTCCCTTTTTGGCAGGTTATCGCTTCCAAAAGTGGAGGATCAACGTCGTGCGGTTTTGCTGCTCGGTTTTGACCAGGATGTTGTGGATGTGGGTCTTGACGGTGCCCACGGCAAGGAATAGCTCGTCAGCGATCTCTTGGTTCGACTTGCCCAGCACAACCAAGCGCATGACTTCGGCCTCGCGGTTGGAGAGCCTGTAGGCGTTGCGATAGAAGGGCATTTGCTCTTCGATGTGTCGATCAAGATCGCTGACGTTCTTTTCCTCGGGCGCCTCCTGCATGCGGATTGAAAGCACGTGGTAGGAGTAGATAATCAGCAGAATCGCAAAGTAGCACGCAAAGACGTTCTCGCTAAAGTTGCGCTCGGATAGATAAAGCTGCAGCCAAGAGGGCGCCAGACTCATGGGGATGACAAGGATGTTGCAGAAATCCTCGGCAACGATGCAACCGACCAGAATAGCGCCGATAATCAGGTGCTTTCGCTGGTTGTTAACGCGTGCCTTCAGCTCAACCTCTGTACTCTTATGAGCCGTCCAAAAGATATACAGTCCAACAAAGACAAGGAATGCCTGGCGTATCGTGTAGTAGATCCACTGACGCATGGGGCCGGAGGGGACTGCGACGATAGCCAGCGACTCGCACAGCAAAAACGTTAAGACGGGGATAGCGAACTGCTTTTTAGAATGCTTATCGAGCAAGTCCATGGCAATCAGCCAAATAAAAGCCTGTGAAGCGGTCGCCACAAGGGTCCGCAACACAGGCATGGTAATTGAGTAATAGTCGCTGGCCGGAAAACTCTCGTTTTGCAACGTGTATTCAAAAAAGAAGATCTCGGTCATCTCGATGGCGTAGCAAATAAAAACGCCACTGCCATAGATAAAGAAACGTCGACGGGACGAGGCATAGGCGGCAAGCGAAAGCACTGCCGTCACAATACAAATCAGGAGAATCGCTAGGGTATAGAAGAACATCAGGGTGTTCATCTGTCACCGTCCTCTCATTTCACCTATGGCCGAGCCATGTATACCTTGTGGGATATAGACGTCTCAACCCTTCGTTCCATTGCGGATTAGACGCCAAGATACAACATAGCCGCATACCGTTCGCGGTTCCAGACGGTAAACCCCCTGTAAACTCTTGACCTGCGGGTTTATATTGGATTAGAGAGGGTGTAACTCCATGAACGGTCTTTAATCCCGAATAAACTAGGTAAAAATTGCATACGGGTGAATGATGGTCTTGTCAACACGAGGCGTGATGTTCGAGCGCCTCATAGTAATAGTCGGCAAGACCGGCGGAAAGGAAATCGACATGGCACTGCCTAAGGATTTCATCGACACCAACGACTTCACTAAAGAGCAGATTCTGGCTATCGAGGATCTTGGCCTGGCAATGAAGAAGGCCATCAAGGTTGACGGTTATTATCCGCACCTGCTCCGCAACAAGAGCCTTGGCATGATCTTCCAGCAGGTCTCCACCCGCACTCGTCTTTCCTTCGAGACCGCTATGACCGACCTCGGTGGCCATGCTCAGTTCTATGGCCCTGGCACCATCCAGCTCGGCGGTCACGAGTCCCTGGGCGACACCGCTCGCGTTATGGGCTCGCTGCTCGACATCATGATGGCTCGCGTTGACCGTCACAAGGACGTCGTCGGCCTCGCCGAGGGCTCCGCTGTGCCCGTCATCAACGGCATGTCCGAGTTCAACCATCCCACGCAGGAGATGGGCGACCTCATGACCATGCTCGAGAACCTCCCCGAGGGCAAGAAGATCGAGGACTGCACCCTAGCCTTCATCGGCGACGCCACCCAGGTCTGCGTCTCCCTCATGTTCATCGCCTCCAAGGTCGGCATGAAGTTTGTCCAGTTTGGACCTAAGGGCCACCAGATCCCCGACGGCGGCCTGCATGTTGGCACCGTCGAGGAGCGCGCCGAGTTCGGCAAGCAGATGATGGCTATCGCCGAGGAGAACTGCAAGGTCTCCGGCGGCTCGGTCGTCATCTCCGACGACATCGAGTGCATCAAGGGCGCCGACTTCATCTACACCGACGTGTGGTATGGCCTGTACGACGAGGAGGTCTCGGGCGAGAACTACATGGACGTGTTCTATCCCAAGTATCAGGTCACCATGGACATGATGAACTTCGCCGGCCCCAACTCCAAGTTCATGCACTGCCTGCCGGCCACCCGCAACGAGGAGGTCGTCGACGAGGTCATGGACGATCCCGAGCGCTCCCTGTGCTGGGTCGAGGCCGAGAACCGCAAGCACTCCATTCGTGCTCTCCTTGCCGCCCTGGGCAAGCGCACCCCGCTCAACGACGAGTGTGTCGAGTACTCCGCCAAGGCTGAGCTCCACGCCGCTCTCGAGGCTCTCGAGCAGCTCTAAGCCTCAAGGCTTCTAAAAGCACGTTTGCGGGCGGCGGATGCTCGTCTCCTGTCGCCCGCCCACCGAGGCCCAAGCAATTGCCTTAATACCTTAGGGCCTCGGATCTGTCCAAGACTGAGCGAAGGAGCTCATCATGAGCGACGGAAAGAAAAAGCTTTCCTTCTTGACGGTCATTTCGACCATCATCTGCGTCGTCTTCGTTTGCGAGGCCGCCGCACCTGCTGCTGCCATTGGCAACCAGCAGTTCTTCTGGTGGATCTTCCTGATCCTGACCTTCCTGCTCCCTTACGGCATGGTTGTCGCCGAGCTCGGCACCACCTATGACGGCGAGGGCGGCATTTACGACTGGGTACGCGATGGCCTGGGCGACAAGTGGGGCGCCCGCATTTCGTACTACTACTGGGTCAACTACCCGCTGTGGATCGCCTCGCTGGCTACCATGTTCCCCGACATCCTGGGCATGGTCTTTGGCGTCGAGTTCAACCTAATCGCCAAGATGGGTATCGAACTTGCCTTTGTGTGGATCGTCTACCTCATGGGGCGCTCCAAGGCGGCCGACTCCGAGTGGGTCCTTAACGGAGGCGCTATCATCAAGGTCGCCGTTGCCGTTATCGTCGGCGCTCTGGGCATTTGGTATGCCATGGAGAACGGTTTTGCGAACGACATGTCCGCTGCCACCTTCCTGCCCGAACTCACCAACACCAACGCTCTTGGCTATCTGTCGATCATCATCTTTAACTTCATGGGCTTCGAGGTCATCTGCACCATGACCGATGACATGGCCGATCCCGCTCGCGATATTCCCAAGGCTATCATTGTCGGTGGCGTGGCTATTGCCGTCATCTACCTGTTCGCTGGCTTCGGCATCGGCGCCGCTGTGCCGGCCGACTCCATCGACCCCGACTACGGCATGATCGTCGCAGTCCAGACCATGGTGGGCGACTCCATGATCTTCAAGGTCATCTGCATCGCCTTCCTGATCACCCTGTTCGCTAACATGGCTGCTTGGTCCTTCGGCGTCAACTCCGTCGCTCGCTACGCTGCCGAGCACGGCAACATGCCCAAGGTCTTCGCCTCGATGATCTCCGAGGACGACATGCCCAACGGCGCCAACCTGGTCAACGCCGTCGTTGCCTCCCTGGTGCTGTGCCTGCAGCTCGTTCCCATCGACGCCATCTCCAACGGTGTCTTCTGGATGCTCTTCGGCACCTCCGTCGTCTTCCTGCTGCTCACCTACATCCCGATGTTCCCGGCATTCCTCAACCTTCGTAAGAACGACCCGAACCGTGAGCGCATCTTCACGTTCCCGTTTAAGGGTGCCATGATGAAGGTTATGCTTGCCATCCCCTGCATCGAGCTGGTTCTTGCCATCGTTGCAACGCTGATTCCGTTCTCCGCTGCTGAAATTGGCGACAAGGTCCCGATGATCGTCATCTTCATCGTGCTCGTGCTCATCGGCGAGGTCGTCCGCGTCGTCAGCGCTAAGGGCCGCAAGGAAGAGTACAAGGGTCTGACCCCTGAGCTCGCAGCCCAGCGTCTCGCTGAGGAGGCCGCCGAGGCCGAGGAGAACTAGAGCACCCGGTTCTGGGACTCCGACCCTCCTCGCGTACCAACGTGCGCTTCGTCGGGCTTGTCGTTCCCGACTCCGGGCACTCCGGCCTCTTTGGAGGCGTGCCAAGCGACAGGTTTGCTAACCATTCCCTGGGGTGGGTGTGAGCTATTGCTCCGGTAACCACCGCCCACCCCAATCTCTCTTCCGTATCCTTCGTGCGTTTTGTCTCCGCGCACTTGGTTACGTCGTCGCTTGCCGGTGCGATTCCGTGAAAACCGGCACCGGGCGCCCCGACCTTTGCCGGGGAACGGGCGCCTACCATCTCTTGGTTTTAGGCTGCGGGTAACCCGCCCGCAGCAAGCGATCGTTCGATTTGGAGGAAATCTTATGCGTACGATCACCGAGTCCGAGTCCACCCCCAAGGCCGACGGCTTCTTCATGCCCGCCGAGTTCGCCCCGCAGGATCGCGTGTGGATGGGCTGGCCCCACCGCACCGACACCTGGGCCCACGGCGCCAAGCCGGCCCAGAAGCAGTATGCCGCCATCGCCCGCGCCATCTCGACCCGCCCGCCCATCATCATGGCGGATGAGCCG
>UQZI01000053.1 GCA_900545555.1 uncultured Collinsella sp. | reverse complement strand
AAAGAACCCCCGCTGCGCACTTCGTGCGGCGGGGGTTCTTTCGTCCTGCGGAATGTCCGCGAAGGTTAGCCCTCAGATCCTGCTACGACTACGTCCTCGGATTGTGGGGCTGAATGAAGGACGTGGTTGCGGGGCCTTTTGTCCCCTTCGTTGTTTCGCGGCTTTGCCGCGAAACCTCGCGCCACTTTGGGGATGGATGGAGGTTTTGGCTGTTGCCGCCTTCTATCCCCGTGCTTTGGGGTTGGTCGCCTTTTCGGAGCTCTTCTTTATTCCTTATGCTGGATGAAAAGCCCCATGTTTTTGCAGGGGTGCATACTCGTCTTATAAGTGCATAGAATCTCGTATAGTGCGAGTAAGATATTGCGCTGTCCGTTTTGTGTTTAGCAAAGATATAGTTTGCATAATCTGGTCTAATCCCTGCTCTATTTAAATAAAGTTGCACGTAAATGGCGTAGATATGCCTGAACTGGGCTTCTTTACGCTGAGCGGGTAAAATCGACCGTTCGCCGCTTAGGTATTTTCAAAATGAATAAAATGAGCGATAAAGAGAATATAAACCTTAATAAACTCGCGTATCGCACGGACGCGGGTTATTAATGGGTTGTAGGCCTTTTACAGAAAGGATTCCAGCAATGTCTAAGCCTCTTGGCAAGCCCGATCGTATTGTCGTCGCCCTTGGCGGCAACGCCCTCGGCAACAACCCCGTCGAGCAGATCGAGGCCGTGAGCAACACCGCCCACGCTCTCCTTGGTCTTATCGAGCAGGGCAACGAGATCATCATCACCCACGGCAACGGCCCGCAGGTCGGCATGATCCAGAACGCCTTCGCCGCTGCCCACGATGCCATCGGTACCCCCGAGATGCCGCTGCCCGAGTGCGGCGCCATGTCCCAGGGCTACATCGGCTACCACCTGCAGCAGGGCATCGGCCGCGAGATGCACAAGCGCTATAAGCGTTGGCACGCCGCCACCGTCGTCACCCAGATCGAGTGCGACCCCGACGATCCCGCGTTCAAGAACCCGACCAAGCCGATCGGCCCCTTCTACACCGAGGAGCAGGCCAAGGAGTTCATGGCCGAGGACCCCTCCAAGGTCTTCGTCGAGGATTCCGGCCGCGGCTGGCGCCGCGTCGTCGCCTCCCCCGATCCCAAGAAGATCGTCGAGGCCGACTCCATCCTCAACCTGCTCGACAACGAGTTCATCGTCATCGCCTGCGGTGGCGGCGGCATCCCCGTCGTCCGCGACTACGAGAACAAGGGCTGCTACAAGGGCGTTCCCGCCGTCATCGACAAGGACCTGGGCGGCGAGCTGCTGGCCGAGGACTGCGACGCCGACGTCCTGTTCCTGCTGACCGCCGTTGAGCATGTCGCCATCAACTTTGGCAAGCCCAACCAGGAGGAGCTCGAGGACCTCACCGCCGACGAGGCCGAGCGTCTGGCCGACGAGGGCCAGTTCGGCAAGGGTTCCATGGAGCCCAAGGTCCGCGCTGCCATCAAGTTCGCGCGTTCCCGCAAGGGCCGCACCTGCATCATTGGCGCTCTGGACAAGGCCGCCGAGACCATGGCCGGCCTCTCCGGTACCCGCATCCACGAGTAGTCTCTACTCTGTTGCCTCTCCCGTGGGCGCTAGGCAAAGCGCCCACAAACTAGCCTCTCTTCATGAGCCCCGCAGTCCGCTCCGACTGCGGGGCTTTTGCTATTCACCTAGTCATTGGGGACATTCTTAAACGACTAGTAGTAGGCCCACATGGCTTCGACTTCGTTAAGGACCTCTACGACGCCCCAGCGGCGGGCGCTGCGGCTGGCCGAGTTGGGGTCGTAGACGCCAATCTGGTTGGCATCGTCGATGCCGTAGAGCACGATGTAGTGGCCTACGTTGGTAAACGTACCGGGGCGCACTGCGGCGATAACGGGCGCACCCGAGCGAAGTGCTTGGGTAATCGATTTACGATCGTTATAGAGCTGTGTTCCGTTGAGTCCCAGCTGCCACGCACCGCCTGTCATAAACGACCACTCGGTGGCACCAGTGGGGGCGTAGTTGCCGGCTTCGGCCAGTGCGCATATATCGACCGGCGTCTTATCGGTGTGGCCGGTCTTAAAGATATAGACCATGGTGAGGCAGGTGGGACCGCAAGCGTTTTCGCGAATAGTGCCACCGGCATAGGGCAGCTCCGACCATGCGGGGTCAATTTGGTAGATGTGGGGCATGGTGCCGGCCTGCCATTGCGAGCGTGGGGTCGAGAACGCAAAGGAGTAACCGGGCGCGACGGGAGCTTTAAGCAGCTTGTCCTCGGCAGTGGGCTCAAGACCGGCTGATCCGTGCGAGATACAGGATCCCAAAAACACAAAGACGAGGCAGGTGGCGATGGAGCAAAGCGCAAGGCGTAGGCGGCGGGCTGGAAGCGCGTGGCTTGTGGTGTGCGACGCGGGGCGAGGGGCGGAATTGCCGCGATCGCGTTGAGGTCGCGAAAAGGAGCGCTTAACGTAGTAGTCGGTCTTACGGCGATCGTAGCGGCGCGGCTGCGATATGTCGGTCTGACGTTGGCGTGTGCTCGTACTCACGCGGTCTGACTGCTGCGCGGTACGGCTTTGTTGCCGAGAAGAAGCCCCGGGCTGCTCTTGGGGGCGCTGCTGGTTGCCGTTGTCGGAGGTGCTTCTGGGCGTTGGCGTGGTGCGGCCGGCAAGGCGCACGCTTTGTGGCCGTTGGTCGCCGTCATTGTATCCGTATGCCATTCGAATCACCTTGCCTCGTGTGTAACTTGTCTATCCTACATAAAAAGATGCACGACACATGGGTATGTGCGCCAAAAGCCTGACAAATGGTATGAACGTTGCCGCGCCGCGCGCCAAGCGTCACGGCAACAGGTATCCAAAAGCAGACAAGATGAAAGCGTCCAAGACGAATGACGTCTCCCGCCGTTCGTCCCAAAAACGGTGCCGCTCGTTTTGCAGTTCTGCCTTCGGTCGAGCTGCGAGCGGCGCTGCTGCGCCAAGGCCGTATCTTAAAGCCATGGAATAAAAGCGCGCGGCAAAACGGACCGCACAAGGGGTGACGCCAAGGGGCGTCAAAAAGGAAAGGAGGGGAACAATGGCGGACAAGAATGCAGAAGTTGCAGTCGAGGATAACGGCGGCATGAAGAAAACGCTCTCGCTCTGGAACTTCTTCACCATCGGTTTTGGTGCCATCATCGGTACCGGTTGGGTTCTGCAGGTCGGCGACTGGATGGTCGTGGGCGGCGGTCCCGTTCCCGCTATGATCGCATTCCTCTTGGGTGCAATCTTCCTCGTGCCCGTCGGAGCTGTTTTCGGTGAGCTCACGGCTGCTATCCCCATCTCGGGCGGCATCGTCGAGTATGTCGATCGTAGCTTTGGCCGTACGATGAGCTACATCACCGGCTGGCTCCTGGCCTTGGGCAACGGCATCCTGTGCCCGTGGGAGGCCATCGCCATCTCGACCCTCGTGTCCGAGATGTTCGGCAGCCTGCCCGGCCTTGAGTGGCTGCGCGCCGTCAAGCTCTACACCATCCTGGGCGCCGACGTTTACTTGTTCCCGACGCTGATCGCGCTCGGTTTTGCAACTTACGTCATCTTCCTCAACTTCCGCGGTGCCAGCTCGGCCGCCAAGCTGCAAGCCTTCCTGACCAAGGCCCTGCTCTGCGGCATGCTGCTCGCCATGGGCGTCTCGCTGTTCACCGGCTCGCCGGACAACGCCATGCCCGTGTTCTCCCAGGTCACCGGTGCTGGCGGCGGCAAGCCTGCTACCGAGGGCACCAGCCTGTTCGCAGGCATCGTTTCGGTCCTGGTTCTGACCCCGTTCTTCTACGCCGGTTTCGACACCATTCCTCAGCAGGCTGAGGAAGCGGCCGAGGGCCTCAACTGGAACAAGTTCGGCAAGATCATCTCCCTGGCCCTGCTGGCCGCAGGCGGCTTCTACATGGTTTGCATCTACTCGTTCGGCACCATCCTCGACTGGCATGAGTTTGTTAAGAGCCCGGTTCCCGCGCTTGCCTGCCTCAAGGGCATCAACATGCTCCTGTACCTGGCCATGCTCGTCATCGCCACGCTTGGACCCATGGGCCCGATGAACTCCTTCTACGGCGCCACGAGCCGCATCATGCTCGCCATGGGCCGAAAGGGCCAGCTGCCCGAGAAGTTCGCCGAGGTCGATCCCAAGTCCGGCGCTCCCAAGCTCGCCTGCGTCGTTCTGGGCGTCATCACCGTCGTCGGTCCGTTCCTGGGCAAGAACATGCTCATCCCTCTGACCAACGTGTCGGCTCTCGCCTTCATCTTCTCCTGCGGCATGGTCGCCCTCGCTTGCCTGCGCATGCGCTTCACCGAGCCCGACCTGCCTCGTCCCTACGAGGTGCCCGGCGGCAAGTTTGGCATCAGCCTCGCTATCGTTGCCTGCGGCACCATCATTGGCCTGCTCGTGATCCCGTTCTCTCCCGCCTCCCTCAACATGGTGGAGTGGAGCATCGTGATCGGCTGGTTGGCTGTTGGCCTGGCCCTCATGGCTTTCACCAATTCCCGCAAAAAGTAACGCCTGGCCGGGGCGGATCGGGTGCGCGGAATCCTCTCTCCCGCGCACCGAACCCGGCACCACTTGGGTAGCTTTGTGAGGCCTTAACCCAACACGGCCTCGCCCACTATATGGATCCATAAGGAGGAACCATGTCCACTAAGTATGCAATCGTTGGCGGCAAGCTCATCGACGGTACCGGTGCCGAGCCGGTCGAGAACTCCCTCGTTCTCGTCGACGACAACGGCAAGATCGAGTACGCCGGCACTATGCAGGACCTTCCTGAGGGCGTTGAGGTTATCGATGCCGCCGGCAAGACCGTCCTTCCCGGCCTGATCGACACCCACCTGCACTTCTCGGGCAACTTGACCGACGATGACACCGACTGGGTCATGCAGCCGCTCCTCGAGAAGCAGGCCGTCGCCGTCAAGCAGGCCTACGACTGCCTCACCCACGGCCTCACCACCGTCTGCGAGATCGGCCGCTTTGGTATCCAGATCCGTGACTGCATCGACAAGGGCGTCTTCAAGGGCCCGCGCGTTCTGGCCACCGGCCTTGGCTTCTGCCGCGTTGCCGGCCACGGCGACTCCCACCACTGCAGCCAGGAGCTCAACAAGGAATCGCACCCCTGGGGCGATCAGGTCGACGGTCCTTGGGATCTGCGTAAGGCCGTCCGTCGTCGCCTGCGCGAGAACCCCGATGCCATCAAGATCTGGGCTACCGGTGGCGGCATCTGGCGCTGGGACTCCGGTCGCGACCAGCACTACTGCTCCGAGGAGATCCAGGCCGTGGTCGAAGAGGCAAAGATGGTCGGCATCCCCGTGTGGAGCCACTGCTACAACAACCACGCCGCTGCCTACGATTCCGTTCGCTTTGGCTGCGAGCAGCTGATCCACGGCTTCGATATCGATGAGCGCACCATGGACCTCATGGCCGAGCAGGGCACCTTCTTCACCCCGACGATCGCCTTCCTGCCCACCTGGTACGCCACCTATCCGCCCGTCTACGTCCCCGAGCTGCACGACAAGTACGAGGGCACCCTGGTCGAGAAGGAGCTGCAGCGCAACTACGACTGCCTGCGCGAGGCCAAGAAGCGCGGCGTCGTCATGACGATCGGCTCCGACTCCTTCTCCTTCGTCACCCCGTACGGCACCTGCTCCATCGAGGAGATGTACGAGTTCGTCGACAAGATCGGCTTCACCCCGGTCGAGACCATCACCTGCGCCACCCTCAACGGTGCCAAGATGTGCCACATCGAGGACGAGACCGGTTCCATCGAGGCCGGCAAGTGCGCCGACCTGCTGGTCGTCAACGGTGACGTCGCCGCTGACATTCACGTGCTCAACACCGACAACATGGACGTCATCATGAAGGACGGCTGGATCGTCGAGGCTGGCACCTTTGGCGAGGCCAACAAATACAGCGCCTAAGATACCGTTTGTCGATGGCTGGATGTAAAACACAGTTTTTGATTGCATAATGCAATGGAGAGGGTCGCTTGCGGCCCTCTTTATTGCTATGGGTGCGGTAGATAAAAGGGGATGACGGTGGATTTAAACAGGCTGATTCTGGGCAAGAGCTACAACTCTACCAAGGTCTTTCGTACGGCCCAGCATGTGGTCCAGGCCATCCTGCTCGGTGTTGTCGTTCCGGCGCTTATCCTGTTGCTTATCTGGGATTTGACCGATAATCCCAACCCCGTCCCGGGCGTTGTCGTCATTGCCGGCTTGGTCATGCTGTGCTTCTTCTTCTCGTACGTCTTTGTCGTTCCCGACGACCTCACGTCGAGCGCTACCGACCGCACACTCGCCATCGCATCGAAAATATTCGCCTATACGTCACGAGGCCTTACGCCCGAAGCGGCCCTGGGCGCTTCCAAAATCATCCTTTCCGAGACCATTGCCTCGGCCATCTGCTTTACCGACGGCAAGCAGGTGCTGGCGAGCTGGGGCGAGGACTCGGCAAAATGCCCCGCGGGCACTCCGGTTGTGCTGCGGACTACGCTCAACGTGATCAACAGCGGTGAGCAAAGCGTATTTTCGCGCGATGCCTCGACTGAGACGGGTGGCTACTTTCCGCGCCTGCGCGCCGGTATTGTCGCACCGCTTACCGTGCGCGGGCATTGCGTGGGCACGCTCGAGCTGTATTATCCCCGTCTGAGCAGCATCGATATGCGCCAGACGGCGCTTGCCTCGGGCTTTGCCGACCTCATTTCCACGCAGCTTGCAAGCTTTGAGCTCGAGCGCCAGGACGAGCTTACGGCCCGCGTGGAGCTGCGCGCCTTGCAATCGCAGGTCGATCCTCATTTTCTATTCAATACCATCAGCACCATCGTGTCGCTCGTACGTACCGAGCCGGACAAGGCCAGGTCGCTGCTGATCGACTTTTCCAATTACTACCGTCAGACGCTTTCTGATTCCGATACCCTCACAACGCTCGAGCACGAGGTGGAACAGGGCACTCGTTACATCAACCTTATGCAGGCCCGGTATGGCGACGGCCGTCTGCGCGTCTCGGTCGATATCGACTTTGAGGTGCGCGATTGCATGGTGCCGCCGTTTATCTTGCAGCCGTTGCTCGAAAACTGCATCAAGCACGCGCAGCGCGAGACCGAGCCGCTTTCTATTCATGTTAGGGCTTTCGAGACCGATGACGGTTTGGAGATCATCGTCGAGGACGACGGCATCGGTATGAGCGAAGAGGTCTGCGCGCATCTGTTTGAGCAACATCGCCGAGAGGAGCCCGAGAGCATTACCGCCGACGGCTCCGTCAAGCGAGGTTGCGGCCTGGCGCTCTTCAACGTGCTTCAGCGCATCCATTTCTTTTACGGAGAAGATTCCGGCATGCGCGTGAAGTCCCAGGAGGGCGTGGGAACGCAGGTCATCGTCGAGCTGAACGGCGAGCCGCATGAGCCGGCGCCGTTGACGGCGTAGCACGCGGTTGGATTGAGAGAAAAAGAGGGGAAGCACATATGTCCGAAGGCTGGAACATCTTGGTGGTTGATGACGAGCCCCCAATTAGGGCTGAGCTACGCTATCTGTTGGAAAAGGATACGCGTGTGGGCCAGATTGCCGAGGCGGGCAATGTCACCGAAGCCGTGGAGTCGATTCTGTCGAACAAGCCCGACGTGTTGTTTTTAGACATTACCATGCCCGGTCGCTCGGGAATTGAGCTTGCCGAGACGCTGCAGAACCTAAAGACGCCGCCGGTCGTGGTGTTTGTGACGGCATTTGCCGAGTATGCGGCTGATGCCTATAACCTCGATGCCGTCGATTATGTCGTCAAGCCGGTTGAGGACGCACGCCTGTCAAAGGCACTCGACAAGATCGAGGCGGCCTTGGGTGTCCGTCGTGTTATCCACGCTCCGCGCCAGCCTTTGCGTCTGACGGTGGACCGCGGGGGCAAAAAGGTGTTCATTCCCGTCGCAGACGTCTGCTACTTTGAGGCGCGCGCCGATTTTTGCAACGCCATCTGCGCCGAGGGAACGTACCTGATCAATGAGTCGATCTCTTCGCTCGAGCGTCGCTTGGACTCCGAGGGCTTTATTCGCGTTCATCGCAGCTACCTGGTCAATTTGGAAGACGTGCACAATGTTGAGATTGGCTCCACGGGGCTGATGGAGCTCAGGCTCGACCGCGTGAGCTCGACGGTGCCCGTGTCCCGCCGTCGCGCTGCCGAGGTTAAAGCACACTTGGGGCTTGCGTAGACGGTCTGCGTGCTGTCGTTTACCATCGCAGGTTTGGCATGGGCGCGCGGTGGGCATAATGGGTGGCATCGAATGAAATCGAAAGGATCATTATGCCCGCGCTTATCACCCATCATCTGTTTGGCGAGGAAAGCATCGACCGTCTTCCGCAGGGCGTCATAACGTCCGATGAAGAGCGCATTGCCTTTATCTTGGGCAACCAAGGCCCCGACCCGTTTTTCTTTCACATTCTGACACCGCGTGTTTCCGACTGCACGCTGCTGGCTCAGGTCATGCATCGGTCGCGCATGTCTCGCCAGTTCGCGTGCCTGCGCGACGGCGTGTCGCATCTGCTGCCGCGCGATGCCAGCTTGGGTCGTGCCTTTGCGCTGGGCCTGCTGTCTCATTACGTGCTCGACCGCAACGCCCATCCCTTTGTCTATGAGCAACAGTTTGGCATCGTGGAGTCCGATTCAGAGCTTGAGGATTCGAGCAGTCAGGTCCATGCCGTGATCGAGAGCGACCTGGATGTACTGATGCTGCAGCTTAAACGCGATGGCGCTACGGTCGACGATTACCCGCCGGCGGGCGAGATCGTCACCACCGATCGCATCAATCGCGTGGCCGGCGTGCTGATGAGCTATGTTGCCGGACGCGTGTACGGCATTGACATTCCGGCGGGGGAGTACGGTGCCGCCGTTGCCAATATGCAGCGACTTTACCGCGCGATTGAGCCGGCTGGCTCCGTAAAGACGCGCGCGATCTCGTTGGTTGAGGGCTTGGTGCACGACTACTCGCTGCTCGACGGCCTTGCCCATCGCGTGACGACGGAGCTGCCCGAGCGCACCGGTAACCTGGGCCACTTGGCATGGAAGAACCCCTTTACCGATGAAGTCTCGACCGAGAGCTTCCCCGAGGTCTTTGACCGCGCGCTGCTCGATTACGAGTGCACGGTTGCCCGCTTTATCGAGACCGGCGATATGGAAGCCGTGACCAACCATGTCAATTACAGCGGTCGCGTGCTCAATGTCGATGAGGAGTTCGACCGCGAGGAATAGGGCCCGTGAGTGCCCCTTTGCCGAATCCTTACCGGCGCCTCTGGACAATTGGGGTACGATGAACTAACTGCATATCGGGCGAATACGAAGGGTCCCTGTCCATGAAATACACCAAGCTCGAGCGTAACTGGGTTATGTACGATGTGGGCAATTCGGCCCTCGTGCTGCTCAATACCTCGGTGGTGCCCATTTACTTTAACGCCATCAATACCGGCGCTTCCTCGGCCGACCTGGTGGTCGCCTGGGGCAATGCGCAGACGATCGCCTCGCTGGTCATCGCCATGCTCATGCCCATTCTGGGCGCGCTTGCCGACTACGCCGGCAACAAGATCAAGTTCTTCTTGGGCTTCTTCCTCACGGGCCTGGTGCTTTGCCTGGCGCAGGCTATCCCAATGTCCGCCATGGCATTTTTGACCGTGTACGTGCTGTGCACCATCGGCCTTAACTCTTCTATGACGTTCTACGACGCCATGCTGCCTGACATTACCACCGACGAGCGCATGGACGCCGTGTCCAGCTCGGGCTATGCCTGGGGCTACATCGGTTCCACCGTGCCGTTCGTCATCTGCCTTGCGCTCATCATGGGTGGCCCCGCTCTTGGCATCCCCACCATGCTGGCAACGCGTCTGTCGTTTGTCATCACTGGTGCCTGGTGGCTCATCTTTACCCTGCCGCTCATTCGCACCTATAAGCAAAAGTACGGTCGCGAGCGCGGTCCCGAGGACACCATCGGCCACATCGTGGGCGGTGTGTTCTCCGAGGTCGGACACACCATGCGCGAGATCGCCCACAACAAGACCGTGCTGGTCTACATGATCGCGTTCTTCTTCTATATCGACGGTGTGCACACGGTCATTTCTATGGCCACCAGTTACGGATCGGCCTTGGGCATCGATTCGACGCAGCTGGTCCTGGCGTTGCTCGTCACGCAGTTTGTTGCTTTTCCGTCTGCCATCATTTACGGCAAGCTCGCCGGCCGCGTGGGCACGCTCAACATGATCTTGGTGGCAGTCGCCGCCTATATGGGCATCGTGCTCTTTGCCGCGTTCTTCCTCAAGACCGCCTTTGAATTCTGGGTGCTTGCCATTTTGGTCGGCCTGTTCCAGGGCGGCGTGCAGGCGCTCAGCCGTAGCTACTTTGGCCGCATTATTCCCAAGGAAAAGTCCAACGAGTACTACGGCTTCTTTGACATCTTTGGTCGTTATGCAAGCGTTATGGGCACCTTCCTGGTGTCGGTCGTCACCTCGCTGACCGGCAACCCGTCGCTGGGCGTCCTTTCCATTGGTGTGCTGCTGGTCGTTGGCTTTATGCTGCTGGTCCGCCTGTCCCGCATGACTCGGGCGGCAGAGCATGCCGCATAGGAGCGAGCGGCTATTGTGCCTGTCCACGGTACTCTTTTGGGGTTATCCGCAATAAACATTGCGACTTGCGAGCAATGATTTGCCCAAGTGGGTATGATGGAGTCAGCTAGGTCGCGGGGCGTCGCCTGTGTTTGGCGGCGTCCCGTTTTTGTGTTGCAGGGAGGGTAAGGCATGAACGCCACGGTCGTGATTCCAACGTATTGGGCGGGCGATGACGCTCGCGCAAACGCCCCTGGCACCTATGACCATTCGACACGACTCAACGCCGACAATCCCGAACTCGACCGCTGCCTGGCCTCGCTTGAGCAGGTGCGCGACATCCCGCGCATCATCCTTTTGGTGGTCTGTCCCGTTTCTGCCACAGCCGATGTGTCGCTGCGCGTGCACGAGATTGTCGACGCGCATCCCACGCTCAAGGTCACCGTTGTCACCAACACCCAGGCCTCGCGCATCGCAGACCGGGTTGCCCAGATCGCGCCCAAGGGTTCGGGCGAGTGCGTGAGCCTGCGAGGCTACGGTGCCATCCGCAACATGGGGCTAGCTTGTGCCGCTGTGCTGGGGCATGACGCGGTTATCTTTTTGGATGACGATGAGACTGTCATCGACGCCGACTTTATGAAGCGCGCGACCTATGCGTTGGGGCAGCAGACGCGTCAGGGCTTGCCGATCTTGGTCAAGAGCGGCTATTTCTACGATCGCGACGGCTCGCCGTTGGCTCCCACGGACAAGGCGGGCATCTGCCATCGTTGGTGGACCAAGCGCATCGAGTTCAACCGTTGGATGAAAAAGGCGCTCTCGGGCACCCGCATCTCGCGCTCCAACTACGTGTGCGGCGGCCTGATGGCCCTGCACGCCCGCGCCTTTACGCGTGTGGCCTTTGACCCGTTTATCACCCGCGGCGAGGACTTGGATTACCTCTTTAACATGCGCATGTTTGGCTATGACGTGTGGTTTGACAACGAGTGGGCCGTTCGTCACCTGCCGCCCGAGTCCGAGAAGCGCTCACCGCGCTTTATGCAGGATGTATACCGTTGGTACTACGAACGGGCCAAGTTGACGTTCGCCGCGCATCAAAAGGAGCTCATTCCCGTTACGGCGGCATCGCTCATGCCCTACCCGGGCCCGTGGATTTCGCGCGAGCTCGACGACCGCGTGCGCAAGACCGCTATGGTCCGCAGCGTGTTTACCCGCGAGCATGAGGGCTACCTGCGCATCTGGCGCCATGGTATCGACGAGGCAAAGACCTACGCGCGCCAAAACGCCGCAAGCTACCTGCGTTTCCAGAGCTTTTGGCCCAAGATTATGGACGGTCTCTGGCGTGACGCACAACTGACCAGCATCCTGGAGGGGACTGAATGATCGACCGCCGCGCCCAGCGCGATAGTTCAATATCAATCTTTCGCATCATTGCCGTCGTCTGCGCCATTTGCGTGCTGGTGTACTTTATTTTCGCCTTGGTGACCGGTATCGAGCCGATCGCCACGGTGATTGCCTGCGCGCTGCTGTGCATCTTTCTGTGCATCTTTATCTTTTTGACGCTCAATCCCGATTCGGTGCGCTCCCAGTACACCGAGGAGACGCTCTCGGTGGCCTCGGCCATGCTCGAGGACATTAAGGGCGGTCTGACGCAGGAGTCGGCGCGTTTGGTGTGCCGGCGCATTTTGCCCGAGACGCGCGCCATGACGGTGGCCATCACCGACGAGGACAACGTGCTTGCCTGCGCGGGCGAGTTTGAGGAAAAACTGCTGCCCGATACTCCCATCCACACGCTTGCCACACGCTACGTTATCGAACATGGCATCGTGCAGTCGTTCAACCGTATGGTGGATGTCGTGGGCTCGGACGGCTCGCACAACCAAGTCCCCGCCGGCATTATCGCCCCCATCAAGGTGGGCGATCGTACCGTCGGTACGCTCAAGTTCTACTACAAGACCCCGCGCGCCGTCGACCGTACCCAGTACGCGCTTGCCTCGGGCTTTGCCGAGATCTTGTCCACACAGCTCGCCATCCACGAGCTCGAGGTGCAAAAGGAGCTCACGGCGCGCGCCGAGGTGCGTGCGCTGCAGGCGCAGATTAACCCGCACTTCCTGTTCAACACGCTGAACACCATTGCATCGTTTACGCGCACCGACCCGCTGCGGGCCCGCGAACTGCTTCGTGAGTTCTCATCGTTCTATCGTGCCACGCTCGACAACTCGGGATCGCTTATTCCGGTCTCGCGCGAGGTCGCACAGACCAAGCGCTACCTTACCTTTGAGAAGGCCCGCTTTGGCGAGGACCGCGTGCTTGCGACGTTCGATGTGTCCGAGGACGTGGAAGATACGCTGGTGCCGGCGTTCGTGATCCAGCCGATTGTCGAGAACGCCGTACGTCATGGTATGGGCGATGACGACGCCCTGAGGATCGACGTGACCGTTCACCAAGACGGCGAGGATGCAATCTTGATTGCCGTGGCCGATAATGGCGTGGGCATGGATGAGGGTACCGCCGCCAGACTGTTTGACGAGCGCTCTGCCCGTCCCGACGCCAGCTCTCCCCAGGGTGGCGGCGCCGGTGTGGCCATGCACAATATTTCGGAGCGCATCCATCGCTTTTATGGGCCGCACTCCTATACGCGTGTCGAATCGGCGCCGGGCAAGGGCACCAAAGTGCTCCTTCATCTTGATTTGTCAGAGAGCATCTTTGACATTCAAGAGTAAAATAAAAGGCTACGGGCTCAACGTCATGCGACGGATGCCCGGCGTAGTTAGTTGACGAAAGGTTTTATCCCTATGCTGCGTGCGATGATTGTGGATGATGAGGCGCCGGCTCGCTCGGAGCTTCGCTTCCTGCTCGAGCAAACGGGCAAGATCGGCACGATCACGGAGGCGTCGAGCGTCCGCTCCGCCATCGAGATGCTTATGGAAAGTCGCGTGGATGTCGTGTTTCTCGATATCTCGATGCCCGGTGCCTCGGGCCTGCAACTTGCCGAGGCGCTGCATAAGCTCAAAAATCCGCCGGCGATCGTGTTTGTGACTGCGTATAGTGACCATGCGGTCGAGGCATTCGACGTGGATGCCGTCGATTATCTGATGAAGCCGGTCGAGGAAGCTCGCTTGGATCGCGCGATCGAGAAGGTCATGCAACGCGCCAAGCCGGTTACGGACAGCAAGGTGACCATCGAGCGTATCCCGGTGGAAAAGGGCGGCCGCAAGGTGCTCATTCCCGTGGACGACATTCGCTTTATCATGGCCAAGGACGATTACTCCTGCATCTATACCGTCGATGATCGTTTTTTGTCGACGACCTCGCTGGCGCAGTTTGAGGCCAAGCTCTGCGACTTTGGCTTCTTCCGTGTTCACCGCCGCTATATCGTCAACTTGGCGTGCGTTACGGACGTCGAGACGGTGCCCTCGGGCGCCATCCAGCTGGGCATTACGGGCGTCGACGAACGCGTGCCGGTTTCGCGCCGCCGCGTCGTGCCGCTCAAGAAGGCCTTGAGTCTCTAGCACACTGGCCCCGCAGCCCTGTAGACCCATCGTCTGCGGAGCCGTGGGGCCTTTTTTGTATGTATCTGCCGAATCGTTTTTTGCGGAAGGGATCCCATGAACAGTGCAAGCGCCAAGCGTATCGACATCATCTCGGACACCCACGGCTATTTATCGCCTGCGCTCTTGGATGAGCTTGAGGGCGCAGACCTGATCATCCACGCCGGCGACCTCACGTCAGAGATGGACTACGAGCACCTGTGCACCATCGCCCCTGTGCGGGCCGTATTGGGCAACAACGATTACTACCGCGACTACGGCCCCGATGTAGACCGTCTTGCGCTCTTTACCTACGAAGGCCTCAAATTCGCCGTAGCCCATTACCGCGAAGACCTTCCGGTGGGATCCGTAGACGTAGCCATCAACGGTCACACCCACGTAACCAAAGAAGCCCAAGTGGGCCGCTGCCTAGTTCTCAACCCGGGCAGCGCCAGCTACCCAAGGGGCAGCCGAGGCCCCACCATGGCCAGAATGCTCGTCAAAGACGGCAAGATCATAAGCACCAAGTTTATTGACCTAGACTAACCGCAACAAAAACGGGGGATGCAAACCGCATCTCCCGTTTTTCTTTCAGCAAAAGGACGAGCTTCAACAACAGCCTAAGACAACCCCGCCGAGGAGCACGCGGGCTAGCCGCGCAGCGGCGCACGCCCGCAAAACTGGTTGAACTAAGTGACGGCAGGGAGGGTCTCCGGGGCCGGCTGGCGCGGGTTAAGTTTGTCGCGAGTTCCGCACGCAAAGGAAAGCACTTAATGTGCTTTCCGTCTT